>JBBRFU010000153.1:0-8529 GCA_038241315.1 Acidimicrobiales bacterium
TGCGGTCTCCGAGGAGCAGCTGGCCCACCTGGCGGAGGCTGCCGACGACGCCCGGCTGCGATCGCTGGTCTCCGAGACCCCGCTGGCCGACCGGGAGCACCACGACGCCCAGCGCCACGCCGACGCCATGGCCCGCCATCGGGCCGAGGTGTCGGAGCAGATCATCGAGCTCGAGCGCAGCCAGGACGAGCTCCTCGACCGACTCCTGGCCGAGACCAAGTGACCCCTCGCACGAAAGGACGTCCCTGGTGACCACCCGCGTCGTCATCGCCGAAGACGAAGCCATCATCCGCCTCGACCTCAAGGAGACCCTCCAGGAGGAGGGCTACGAGGTGGTCGGAGAGACGGGCCGGGGCGACGAAGCCGTGGAGCTGGTCCGCGACCTCAGCCCCGACCTCGCCATCCTCGACATCAAGATGCCCGGCCTCGACGGCATCTCCGCGGCCCGCGAGATCGCCGGTGAGCGGCGCGCCGCGGTGCTGATCCTCACGGCGTTCAGCCAGCGGGACCTCATCGAGCGGGCCCGCGACGCGGGCGCGCTGGCCTACCTCGTGAAGCCCTTCCAGAAGGCCGACCTCTTCCCGGCCATCGAGGTGGCCCTCGGCCGCTTCACCGAGCTCAAGGCGCTGCACGACCAGGCCACGTCGCTCTCGGACCAGCTCGAGACCCGCAAGGTGGTGGACCGGGCCAAGGGCCAGCTCATGGACACCCACGGGCTCACCGAGGCCGCGGCGTTCGGGTTCATCCAGAAGACCGCGATGCGCGAGCGCCTCACCATGCGCGACGTCGGCCAGCGCGTGATCGACGGCGACCTCAAGCCCGACGAGGCCTGAGCGGTCCACCGACCCCACCCGGCCGGGGTGGGGGGCGGGTCCCGATGTCGGTGGGGGGTCGTAGTCTCGGGCCCCTATGCGGTTCATGCTGATCGACGGGAACTCCCTCGCCTACCGGGCGTTCCACGCACTGCCCACCGACCTGGTCACCGCCTCGGGGCAGGTGACCAACGCGGTGTTCGGCTTCACGTCGATGTTCATCAACCTGGTCCGGGACCACAAGCCCGACGCCATCGCCGTGGCCTTCGACCGGCCCGAGCCGACGTGGCGCCACGAGCGCAACCCCGAGTACAAGGCCGGCCGCACCGCCGCGCCCGACATCCTGCGCCAGCAGCTGGGCCTGGTGCGCCAGGTGGTCGAGACGCTCGGCGTCACCTTCATCGACAAGGCCGGCGTGGAGGCCGACGACATCATCGCCACGCTCGCCACCCAGGCCAAGCAGCGCGGCGACGACGTGCTGATCGTCACCGGAGACCGAGACAGCTACCAGCTGGTCGAGGACCCGCACGTGCGGGTCATCTACAACAAGCGCGGCGTGTCGGACTACGCCAACTACGACGAGGCCGGCATCCTCGAGCGCACCGGCGTCCACCCGCGCGACTACGTGCAGTACGCCGCGCTCCGAGGTGACCCCAGCGACAACCTCCCCGGCATCCCCGGCGTGGGGGAGAAGACGGCCGCCAAGCTCATCAACACCTACGGGGGGCTCGACGGCATCTTCGCCAACGTCGACGCCCAGACGCCGAAGCTTCGCCAGAACCTCACCGAGCACGAGGCCCAGGCCCGCGCCAACGTCGAGATGATGATCCTCGACCGCACGGTCGACCTCCCGCTCGCCCTCGACGACATCGGCTACCCCAAGCCCGACACCGAGGAGGTGCGCAGCCTCTTCGACTTCCTCGAGTTCCGCAGCCTGTACGACCGGCTCGCCGAGGCCCTCGAGACCGACCTCGGGGGCACCCTGCCCGATGCCGACGTCCTCGAGGCCGAGGTGGAGCACGTCGACACCCCGGGCCGGGCCCTCGAGGTGCTCGCCGAGCTCACCGCGCACGAGGGCGTCCTCGCCGTGGCGGCCACCTGGTCGGGGGTCGAGGGCCGCACCCCGCTCGACGGGCTGGCGTTCGTGGTCGACGCCGCCGCCGCCGAGGTGGCGTGGCTGCCGGCCGCGGTCCTCGCCGACCCTGCGGTCGACGAGGCGCTGGGCCGCCTGCTCACCGCCCGCCCCATCGCCGCCCACCCGGCCAAGCCGATCCTGCGCAGCCTCCTCACCGCCTCACCGCACCGTCCGCTGCCCGACATCGCGGTCGACACCACGCTCGCCGCCTACCTCCTGGACCCGGCCGAGACCCGTTACGCGATCGACGACGTCCTGCGCCGCTACGCCCAGCTCGAGCTGCCGGTGGGCAACGCCGCGCCCGAGGGCCAGCTCGACCTCTCCGGCGACGCCACCGCCATCGACGAGGGCCAGCTGGCCGGGCGCCGGGCCCTGGCCGTCGACCGGCTGATCGACCCGATCGTCGCCGCGCTCGACGCCCAGGGCCTGCGGAAGCTGCACGACGAGCTGGAGACCCCGCTCGTGGCGGTCCTGGCCCGGATGGAGCACCTCGGCGTCGGGGTGGATCGGGCCGAGCTCCAGGCGCTGGCGGATCGCCTCAGCGCCGAGGTGAAGGAGCTCACGGCCGCCATCCAGGAAGATGCCGGCAAGGAGTTCAACGTGAACTCCACCCCGCAGCTGCGCACGATCCTGTTCGACGAGCTGGGCCTCGAGCCCACCAAGAAGACCAAGACCGGGTACTCCACCGACGCCGCCTCGCTCGAGAAGCTCTCGGGCCAGCACCCGATCATCGACCACCTCCTGCGCTACCGCGAGGTGGAGAAGCTGCGCTCCACCTACGGCGAGGGCCTGCTGGCCGAGGTGGCGCCCGACGGGCGCATCCACGCCACGTTCAACCAGACCGTCGCCCGCACCGGCCGGCTGTCGTCCGACGCGCCCAACCTCCACAACATCCCGGTTCGCTCCGAGATGGGCAAGGAGTTCCGCAAGGCCTTCGTGCCCGCCGACGGCTTCGACCTCCTGGTGGCCGACTACAACCAGATCGAGCTGCGCTGCATCGCCCACCTCGCCGAGGACCCGGGGCTCATCGGTGCCTTCGAGGCCGGCGACGACATCCACACCGCCACGGCGGCGCGGATCTTCCACGTGGAGCCGGGCGACGTCACCGGCGCCCAGCGGGCCAAGTCGAAGATGGTCTCCTACGGGCTGGCCTACGGCATGGAGTCGTTCGGCCTGGCCGCCCGGCTGAACATCCCCCGGGCCGAGGCCGCAGAGATCCTCGACGCCTACTTCGTGGCCTTCCCGGCGGTGAAGCAGTACATGGAGCGCACGGTGGCCGAGGCGCGCGAGCGCGGCTACACCGAGACGCTCTTCGGCCGACGCCGGCCCATCCCGGAGCTGGCGTCGAGCAACCGCCAGATCAAGCTGGCCGGCGAGCGCCAGGCCATGAACGCCGGCATCCAGGGCCTGGCGGCCGACATCTTCAAGGTGGCCCTCATCCGCCTCGACCAGGCGCTGGCCGAGCGGGAGGCCGAGAGCCGGGTGGTGCTCCAGGTCCACGACGAGGTCATCCTCGAGGTGCCGGCGTCCGAGCACGACGACATCGCGGCCCTCACCGAGTCGGTCATGCGCGGCGCGGCGGACCTGCGGGTCCCCCTCGAGGTGAACCTGGCCTTCGGCCGCAGCTGGGCCGACGCCAAGTAGGGCCCGGCCCGGCCCGCTCCACGGGGCGGGGACGATCGGTGGTATCCGCCACCGGCGCCGGCCGTCTGTGGGGGTGTGGACGACCGCGCCCCCACCCGATCCCTGGCGGAGCCCCCACCCGACGTCACCGACGCGCTGGGCCCGCCCGGCCCTGGCGCAGCGGGTGCCCTGGGGCGGGCCCGGCGTGCGCCGGCGGTCCTGCGCCTGTGCCTGGTCTACGTCGGGTTCCGTCTCGTGGAGCTCGGCACCTGGGTGGCGGTGACGATCCACGCCCACCGCCAGGGTGGGGTCGACGAGGCCGGCGCGGTGATGGTCGCCGAGCTCGTCCCGGCCGTGGTGGTGGCGGCCCTCGTGGGCCGGGCGGCGGCTCGGTGCGGGACGCGGACCGTCCTGGTGGCGGGGCTTGCCACCCAGGCCGCCGCCGTGACCGCCCTGGCCGTCGCGGTCACCGCGTCGGGCCCGTGGTGGGCGGTCTACGGCCCGGCGGTGGTGGCGTCGGCCGCGATGGTCACCACCCGGCCCACCCTGATGGCCTCGTTCCCGCCGACCCTGGGCGCCGCCGAGATCACCGCCGTCCACTCGGTGCTCGGCTGGCTCGACGGCCTCGCCCTCCTCGGCGGCCCGGCGCTGGTGGCCGTCGCCCTGGCGGCGGGCGGCGCGGCGTCGCCGTTCACCGCCCTGGCCCTGCTCATCGGGGCCACCGCGCTCGCGTCCCGCGGCCTCCCCGCGCCCGGCAGCGCCGGCGCGCCGGTGGCCACCGAGCACCTCGGGTTCGCGTCGGCCACCCGCGCCCTCGCCGGCCTGGGGGGTGCCGGCGCCGCGCTGGCCGTGCTGGCCGGCCAGGCCCTCCTCGTGGGCACCCTCGACCTCCTGGTCGTGGTGGCGGCCGTCGACGTGCTCGGCGGCTCGCCTGCGTTGGCCGGGTGGCTCAGCGCGGCCTTCGGGCTCGGGGCCCTCCTCGGTGGGGTGGGCGGCCTCCTGTTCGTCGGACGGGAGCAGCTCTGGCCCGTGGTCGCCGGGGCGGGCGCGACCGCGGTGGCGTCGTCGGCGCTGGTGGGAACCAGCGAGGCGCTCTGGCTCACGGCCCCCGCCTTCATGGGGTGCGGGCTGGCGGTCACCTTGCTGGTGGTCACCTCCCGGTCGATCCTGTAGCGGTTGGCTCCCGCCGGTCAGGTCTGCCACGCCTTCGCCCTCGCCGAGGCGGCCGAGATGTCCATGCTGCTCGCCGGCGTCGCCGTCGTCCCGCTCCTGGCCCGGGTCCTCTCCGGGGCCGGGTCGGCCGTCGGGGTGGGGGCCGCCCTCGCGGTGGTGCTGGCCCTGGCCACCCCGAGGCTCGCGGCGGCGGAGCGCCTGCGCCCCGGCCTCGGACCGCGCGCTGGACCGTAGGCTCCGGCCGTGGACGGGCGACCGGTGGGTGCGGCCCTCATCGGGCGCACGGGTCGGACCTGACGGTTCGTCAGCTTTTCGTCCGCCGGCGCGCTAGACCGTGCGCCCATGGCCGACAGCAGCGCAGACCCCACCACCACCGCGACGGATCCAGGCAGCGCCGACGACGCCACGGTGGCCGACAACGTGGCGCTCGTCGAGCGGTTCTGGGCGGCGCTCGGGCGGCGGGACTTCGCGGCGTGCGGGGCGATGATGGCCCCGCAGGGCCACTACGTCGACGTGCCGGTCATCGAGCTGGACCCCGGCGCCTTCGGCCCGGCGGAGACCGAGGCGCGCCTGCGGCTCGGCATCGCGCCGCTGCTGGCCTACGAGCTCCACGACGGGCCGATCGTGGCCAGCGGCGACCTGGTGGTCACCGAGCACGCCGAGACCTGGACGTGGGAGGAGGGTCTGAGCCACACCCTCCGCTTCACCTCGGTGCAGGAGGTGCGCGATGGCGAGATCCACCGCTGGTGGGACTACCTCGACTTCGGCGGGCTCATGGGCGCGGCCCCGGCCTGGTGGCTCGACCACATCGCGCCGGGCTACAAGTAGCCGACCTGACTCGGCTACCCCAACGGGAAGCCGACGATGGCCTCGAGCTCGGCGATGGCGACGGCGGGGTCGCCCACCTTGATGGTCTGCATGCCCATGGCCCGCGCCGGCTTGAGGTTGATGCCGAGGTCGTCGAGGAACACCGCCTCGGTGGGCGCGATGCCGAGGCGCTCGCAGGCGATCTCGTAGAACTCGGGGTCGGGCTTGCGGACCCCGACGACGCTGGACTCCACGACCGTGTCGAACAGGGCCACGATGTCGGCCATCGCCGGGTTGAACTCGAGGCCCGCAACGTTGTTGGTGAGCAGCGCGGTCTTGAGCCGCTCGCCGCAGCGGCGGACCGCCTCCACCATCTCGGGCCGGACCTCGCCGGCGAGCAGGCCGAGCACGTCCCACCCGGGCACGCGGTGGCCGAGCCGCGACGACTCCTCCTCGAACGCCGCCGCGAAGCCGTCGAGGTCGACCTCGCTGCGCTCGAGCCGGGCCCAGGCGTTGGTGTCGGGGTCGGTCGCGTTGACCGTGCGGATGAAGTCGGTGGGCAGCTCGTGGGCGACCTCGTAGTGGGCGAAGGCCTCGAACGGGCTGGAGAGGATGACCCCGCCGAAGTCGAACAGGGCAGCGGTGATGGGCACGGCCGACGAGCGTACGGCGCGTCCGGGCCACGACGATCACGCGCCGTGGTCTCGTCACCGTCGCTCCGGGTGACCGACGCGAAGCCTTGTGACGCAACGATCGCGGTGGCGCGACACGCGACGATCCCTCTCTGTGCACCGACCAGCTGCTTGACTTACGAACCACATGGCCATGCAGCACGTCGTCGTCGACGGATCCAACATCGCCACGGAGGGCCGTACCGCCCCCAGCCTCGCCCAACTCGACGAGGCCGTTCGCGCGTTCCTCGATGCCTATGGAGACGTGGCGCTGACCGTCGTCGTCGATGCCACCTTCGGGCACCGCATCGACGACAGCGAGCGCGCCGAGTTCGAAGCCGGCATCGTGAACGGCGAACTGGTCAGTCCGCCCGCTGGGGCGATCGGCAGGGGTGACGCGTTCATCCTGCAGATCGCCGACAAGGCGGGTGCCTCCGTGTTCTCCAACGACTCCTTCCAGGAGTTCCACGGCATCTACGACTGGCTCTTCGACGAGGGTCGCCTCGTCGGGGGGAAGCCGGTCCCCCACGTGGGGTGGGTGTTCGTCCTGCGGACCCCCGTCCGGGGGCCCACCAGCCGTCGCGCCACCCGCGAGTCGAAGGGGGCCAAGGGCACCAAGAGCGGCACGCCGCTCGGGCCCGTCCCGGTGCCGACGCGCCCACCGCCCCGTCGACGCGGCAAGGCGTCCGACGCCCGGGCCGAGTCCGAGGCCGAGGTGGCGGCCATCGTCGCCGAGGTGGTGGCCGAGACCGGCACCGAGCCTGCGGCCGCGGCGCCCAGCGGCGGCGGTCGCCGTCGGGGTGGCGGTCGCCGGCGCAGCGGCGGTGCCGTCGAGGCGCCGTCCACGCCCGAGCTCTCCCCGCTGACCGACGACGCCGAGGCGTCCGAGGGCTCGTCGTCGGGTCGCGGCCGGCGACGTCGCAGTGGCGGCAGCGCCAAGGTGACCGAGCCCATCAACGAACCGATGCCGTTCCTCCAGTTCGTCACCGACCACCCGGTCGGTTCCGAGGTGGCGGCCACGGTCGATCGGTTCTCGTCGCACGGGGCCTACGCCGTCACCGACGGTGGCGCCCAGTGCTACATCCCGCTGAAGGCGATGGCGGACCCCCCACCCACCAAGGCTCGCGAGATGCTGACGGTGGGCGAGGTCCGGACCTTCGTGGTCACGGCCTTCGATTCCCCCCGCCGGGGCATCGACGTCGCACTCCCCGGTGTGGTGGTGCCCGACGTGCCGGCCGAGCCTGCAGCGCAAGACCGTCACCACGACGGGCTCCCCACCGGGGAGCACCAACCAGCCGAGGAGGCACCCAGCATGGCAGTGACCAAGAAGGCCGTGGCCAAGAAAGCGGCGTCCGCGAAGAAGACCGTCGCCAAGAAGGCCGCCACGGCCAAGAAGGCGGTGGCCAAGAAGGTGGCGCCCGCCAAGAAGGCTCCGGCCAAGAAGGCGCCCGCCGCCAAGGCCGTCGCCAAGAAGGCCACGGCCACCAAGGCCACGGCCGCGAAGGCGGTGGCGAAGAGGGCTCCGGCCAAGAAGGCGCCCGCCGCCAGGGCCGTCGCCAAGAAGGCCCCGGCCGCGAAGGCGGTGGCGAAGAAGGCTCCGGCCAAGAAGGCGCCCGCCGCCAGGGCCGTCGCCAAGAAGGCGCCCGCCGCCAGGGCCGTCGCCAAGAAGGCCACGGCCACCAAGTCTGTCTACAAGACGGCGCCGGCCAAGAAGGCGCCGGCCAAGAAGGCCCCCGCCAAGAAGGCGCCCGCCACCAAGGCCGTCGCCAAGAAGGCCACGGCCACCAAGGCCGTCGCCAAGAAGGCGCCTGCCAAGAAGGCGCCGGCCACCAAGGCCCCCGCCAAGAAGGCCCCGGCCACCAAGGCCGTCGCCAAGAAGGCTCCGGCCAAGAAGGCCGCCCGCCGCTGACCTCCCCGCAGCGGACTCCTCGCTGGTAGAGGGTCGGGCGCCTGCGCCCGACCCTCGTCCCGGCGTCAACCGCTGGTGGCGGAACCCCGGTCGACCGCCCTGTCGTGGCGGGCGACCACTTTGGTGGCCCAGCGCTCCATCGTCGCCGGATCGAGCGCCCCCGGGATGAGCAGCCCGCCCAGCGACCACGTGGGCGTCGACGCCACCCCGAGCTCGCGGGCCTCGGCCATCGAGCGCACCAGCAGCGGCGAAGCCCGGCCCTCGTCGACCGCGTCGCGCACCAGATCGGCGGGACCACCAGCGGCGGCCACGAGGTGGTCCACCACGTCGGGGTCGTCGATCGGGTCGCCGGTGACGAACTGGGCGGCGAACAGGTCGTGGTGCAGCGCGCCGAAGGAC
>JBBRFU010000154.1:0-8478 GCA_038241315.1 Acidimicrobiales bacterium
CGTCCATCCAGCAGGCTTTCGGCGCCTCGCTCGACCGCGACCCCACCCACCCGGCCTGACCACGCCCGGGGCGGTCAGCCGGCGGGGCCGGACGCCGCCCAGGTCGGATCGGAGCGGAGCACGTGGCGGCGCAGCTTTCCGGTCGGGGTGCGGGGGAGGGCGTCGACGAAGGTCACCGAGCGGGGGACCTTGTAGGCGGCCAGGTGGGTCCGGGCCAGGTCGGTCAGCGCCGCCTCGAGTCGGTCGTCGGCGGCGGCACCGGGCCGGGGCACCACGAACGCCCGGAGCCGGGAGCCGCCGTCGTCCTCGGTCACCGCGGCGACGGCCACCTCCGACACCGCCGGGTGGCGGCTCATCAGCTCCTCGATCTCCTGGGGGGCCACCGGAATGCCACCGACCTCCTCCAGATCGTCGGCCCGGCCGTGGTGGGTGAGGAAGCCGTCGTCGTCGAGGGACGCCAGGTCGCCGGTGCACAGCCAGTCGCCGTCGAAGGCCGCCGCCGTGGCCTCGGGCTGGCCGAGGTACTCGAGGAGGAGGGTGGGGCCGCGCACCCACAGCGGCCCGACGGCCCCGGGGGGCAGGGTGGCGGCGGCGTCGTCGCGGACGACGACCTCGTAGGGCGGGAGGGCTCGGCCCACCGTCCCCGCCCTGGCCGACTCGAGGGTGCCGCTGACGAAGGCCTGCCCCACCTCGGTGGACCCCAGGCTGTCGAGGACGGGGCACTCGAGGAGGGAGGCGGTCCGCTCGGCCAGCGCGGCGGTGAGCCGTTCGCCGGCGGAGACGGCGACGCGGAGCGACGTCACCCGCTTGGGGGGCCGGTGCCGCAGCAGGTTGGCGTAGAACGTGGGCACGGCGAACAGCACGGTCACCCGGTGGCGGTCGAGGAGGTCGACGATCTCATCGGGGTGGGGCCGGCCGGGGTGCACCACGGCGCAGGCCCCGGACAGCAGCGGGAAGAACAGCGAGTTGCCCAGGCCGTAGGCGAAGTACATCTTGGACACCGACAGCACGACGTCGTCCGGCCCCAGGTGCAGGGCGGGCCCGGCGAAGGCGTCGGCGTACACCAGCGGATCACCGTGGCGGTGCACCGCCGCCCGCGGCACGCCCGTGGTGCCCGAGGTGTACTGGGCGTAGGCGGCGTCGCCGGCGCTGACGGGCACGGGCGGGTGCGGGGGGTGGGCGGCCAGCGAGGCGGCGAGGCGGGCGCCGTTCACGAAGGGCCGCGGGCCGAAGTGCCCGGCCTGGTGCTCGCCGCCCACCACGACTGCGGCCCGGCAGTCGTCGGCGAGGCGGCGGTGGTCGCTCGCAGGCAGCTGCGGGTTGACCGGGACGGCCAGGGCCCCCAGCCGCACTGCGCCCAGGAAGGCCCAGGCCAGCTCGGCCCCGTCGGCCAGGCTGAGCAGCACCGCGTCGCCCCGCCCCACCTCCGCCTCGACCAGCAGCGACGCAGCACGGGCTCCACCGTCGTGGACCTCGTCGTGCGACAGCGTGCGGCTGCCGTCCACGAGCGCGGGCCGTGAGCCCCAGCCCCGGTTTGCCGCCCGGTCCTCGAGGGCCGCCGCCAGGTTCAACGGCCATCCCAGGTGATGCCCACGTCCGGATAGGCGAGTCCGGCGTCGACGACAAAGGCGCGGCTGCGCTCGATGAAGTCGGTGCGGGCCTCGTCGTTGGTGCGGTGCTTGATGCCCCAGCGCCGGAAGGCCTCGTTGTTGGCCGACCGGCTGCGGCCGAAGAAGGGGAGCGTGAAGCGCACCAGCTGGTCGACGGCCTCCTGCACCGCCGGCCGCTGCGCCTCCTGCGACGCAAGCTCCCTGGTGCGGGCCGCGCCGAACGACACGTGGAAGCGTTCCTCGGGCAGCAGCTTCAGTGCGAGCCGGCGCAGCGGGACGTAGCTGCACTCGGCGAGCTCGTCCATCAGCACGACCTCGGCCAGGTCGACGATCGCCTTCAGCACCACGAACTCCACCCAGGTGGTGAGCTCGAACGCAAAGACGGAGAGGGGAGGGCCGCGGGTGGGCTCGGGGAGGTCGAGGTCGGTGGCCAGGCGCGAGAAGGCGAGGTGGTGGCCGTACTCCTCCATGGCGATCCGGCAGGCCAGCCACTTGTCCCGGGGCGTGGGCGCCAGGGCGATGGCGGGCTCGTCGAAGACCGCGGCGCCGGCCAGCTCGTTCCGCACGTGGCTGGCGATGACCTTGCCGACGGCGGCGACGTACTCGGGCCCGAGGGCGCGCGCGGCGTTCGCATCGGGCACCCCGCCGGCCGACGGCCGGCCGTTCGGGGGCAGGGTGGGGGTCACGGCGTGCGGCGCCCGGCCACGGCCACCGGCGGGCCCCCGAACAGGTCGAACTCGGACTCGAGCGGCGTCAGGTGGGGGAGGACCTCGCGAGGCGCCCGCTCCGAGAGCGCCGGTCCGTCCCAGCCTCCGTCCTCGACCAGCCGAGCCGCCGGGCGGGGCTGGGACCAGACGGCGATCTCGGCTCCCCGGGCGCCGAGCACCTGGCCGCTGATGCCGGTGGCCCCGGCCGAGCAGAGCCAGGCGATCAGCGGCGCCACGTCGTCGGGTGTGGCCAACGCCGCGGTGCGCAGGTAGGCGCGCAGCTGCTCGGTGGCCGGGGGGATGGCCTCGGTCATCCGCGTCCAGGCGAAGGGGGCCACATAGTTGACGCTGACGTCGCGCCCCGCCATCTCGAGGGCCACGGCCCGGGTCAGCCCGAACAAGCCCGCCTTGGCCACGTCGTACGCCCCCTGACCCACGCTGCCGACGAGGCCGGCGGCGCCTCCGAGGTAGACGATGCGGCCCCAGCGCTGGTCCCGCATGGTGCCCGCCATGACCCGGGTCAGCTCGATGGCCACGGAGAGGTGGGACCCGAGCACCTCGGCCCAGTCCTCGTCCGGGGCCTTGTGCACCATCCCGTCGCGCAGGGTGCCCGCGGCGTGCACCAGGACCGTGGGAGCGCGCCCGGCCCAGGCCTCGGTTCGGGCCACGACCTGCCGAGCCCCCGCCGGGGTCCGGGCGTCGACGGCGACGGCGAGGGCCTGCCCGCCGGCCCGGCTGATCTCCTCGGCCACCGCGGCGGCCCGCTCCTCGCCGGGATCCCGCCCGTGGACGTCGACCCCGGTGTCGTTCACGCAGACCGGATGGCCGCCGGTGGCGAGGGCGACGGCCACGGCCCGGCCGATGCCGGCCCCGCCTCCCGACACGATGGCGGCTGCGGCTCCCGTGCTCACGGTGCACCCCTACCCGGGCCAGGCTCCGCCGAGCCTCCGGCGGTCCGGGACGAGAGCCCCGACTTCGGGAAGGTCTCGGTGATCCAGGCCACCGGACGGCCGCCGACGATCACCAGGAAGATACGGCCGACCAGGACCTCGGAGGGGTCGACGCCGAGGTGGGCGGCCAGCTGCTCATCCCATCCCTGCCACTCGGCGATGCTCTCCCGAAACGTTTCGACACGGTGCTTGGCCAGCAGCCTCAGGACACCAGTGCCCGTGGCCAGCAGCTCGCCGGCCACGGGCGGGGGCAGGCGGTCGACGAGCACATGCGAGCTGCCGTGCACGAACACCCGGCCAGTCGAGCGTCCCCTCAGGATGCTGTGACGTCGCCACGCCCGCCCACCGCCTCCCTCGGGCTGTGGCTCCCGATCGGGTGAGGTGGCCAGAGGGACCAGGTCGACGGGCTCGTCGGCGTACGCCTCGAGGATGTGGGTGATGGCCCCGTCGGTGGCAAGGAGGATGCGGGGGACCGTGTCCAGGTCGCTGGTGTCGCGCAGGCGCTCGGGTCCCTCGCCGATCGCCCGCGGGAACTTCTCGAGGATCCGGGCCACGGGCCGACCGTCGAACAGGATCTGGTAGGTGCGCCACACGAGGGCCTCGTCGCCGTCGAGGCCGAGATGGCGGGCGACGGACCGGTCGTGGCCGGCACCGGTGGCCGTGATCTCGCGGCGGGTCTCGGCCCGGCACGAGAAGAGCAGCTTCCCGATCGGCGTGTCCGAGTCCAGCAGCCCCGGGGCCACCGAGGCCGGCAGCCGGTCGAGCATCACCACCGAGTCGGCGTAGACGAAGGTGGCGTCGGTCTTGGTACCCCGCAGCAGGATGACTCGCCTCAGGGCGCGCTCGTCCCCGACCAGGCCCAGCCGGTCGCGGGCCGCCGACTCCGTGACGAAGGCCTGCGACAGCTTCACCAGGTGCACCGGCTCGGCGGCGTAGGCCTCGAGGATGTGGGTGAGGGTCCCGTCGGTGGCCAGGAGGATCCGCGAGACCATGCCCGGAGGCTCGGGGAGCGAGGTCACGACGCCTGCGGCCTCGGCGGGAGCGGCAGCTGCGAGAGACGAACCGACGGGTCCCGCACCCCCGCCCCGAGCACGCCGACCAGTGCGTCGACGAGCCACTCGGCGGTGGCGTCGTCGTAGAAGTCCGTCTTGTAGCTGACCTCGCCCTCGAGGCCGGAGCCGTCGTCGAGCAGCGTCACGCTCAGCGGGTGGAGCTGGCCCCGGAAGAACAGCTCGGCGCTCTCCTCGCCGGAGGTGTGGAAGTAGCCGAGCTCGACCGGGAGCGCGGCGGCCACGGCCACCCCGTCGGTCGGGAAGTCGGGCTGCACGGCCTGGCGCACGCGCAGGAACGGGATGTCCTGGTGCTCGAACATCCCCAGGATGGCGGCCCGCGCCCGGCTCACGGTGTCGGCGAACGTCGGGTCGCCGGACAGGTCGGTGCGTATCCGCGACACGCCGCCGAACATGCTGATGAGGCCTTCGAGCTCGGCCCGGTGCCGCCCGCTGAGCGTCGTGCTCAGGACGACGTCGGTGGTCCCGCCGCACCGGCTCAGGACCGACTGCACCGCGGCGGCGCACACGATGAAGCTCGAGCTCTGCGAGGCGCGGGCCAGGCGGTGGGCGAGCGAGTAGGTGTCGGTGGGCACCACGAGCCGGCGGCTGGCGACGCGCCGCGCCGGCGCGGTGGGGTGCCGGTCGAAGGGCACGGCGGGGCCGACCGGCATCCCGTCGAGCGCCTCGGTCCACCACTCGAGCTGGGCGGTGAGGACCTCGTCGCTGACGTGGTGGCGCTGCCAGGCGGCGAAATCGGCGAACTGCACGGCGAGGGGCGACAGGGCGGGCGTCCCACCCGAGGCCAGAGCGCCGTACGCGGCCCGCAGCTCGGCGACGAAGATCTCGGCCGAGGTGCCGTCGCAGATGAGGTGGTCGAGCGTCACCACCAGCCGGCTGGCTTCGCCGAGGTGGAGCAGCTGGGCCCGCACCAGCGGCGCCCGGTCGGGGGCGAACGGGGTGGCGTCCTGCTCGGCCGTCCGCCGTCGCACCTCCTGCTCGCGCCCGGCGTCCGGCAGGTCGCCGAGGTCGACCACGGTGAGGTCGATGTCCGCGCTGGGGGCCACGACCTGGGCGGGGTCTTCGGCCTCGACCACGAAGCGGGTGCGGAGCGTCTCGTGGCGGTCGACGAGGTAGGCCAGCGCGCCGCAGAGGGCGTCCTCGTCGGCCCGGTGCTCGAAGCGGCAGGAGGCCGTGACGTTGTAGAGCCCCGGCGGGTCGGCGGCCAGCTCGCGAGCCCACATCTGCTCCTGGGCCAGCGACAGCGGGAACCGGGCGCCCGGGGCCCGCGGCCGCGGGGTGACCGGCTCGGGGGCATCGGCGGTGCGGCCCACCCCGTCCTGGCCCGCCACCAGCGCGGCCAGCCGCGCCACCGTGGGCGCCTCGAAGATGGCCCGCAGCGGGGTGTCGCTGCCGAACGCCTCCCGCACCTGGGCGACGACCTGGGCGGCCAGCAGCGAATGGCCGCCGAGCTCGAAGAAGTCGTCGTCGACCCCCACGTCGGCGACGTCCAGGCCGAGGACGCCGGCCCAGATGGCCGCCACCCGCTGCTCGGCGGCCGATCCGGGGCGGGTCGAGTCGCTCGAGGTGGCATGGGGACGGCGGTCCGGCGGGGGGAGGGCGGCCCGGTCCACCTTGCCGTCCGGGGTGCGGGGGAGGGCGTCGAGGGAGACGAAGGCGGCGGGCACCATGGGCTCGGGCAGGCGGCCGGACAGGAACCGGCGCAGCTCGCCGACCTCGACGACGCCGGCCCCCCTGGCCACGACGTAGGCGACGAGGTGCAGGTCGCCACGGGCATCCAGCGCGGCGATGACGACGGCCTGGTGCACCTCGGGGTGGCCGGCCAGGGCCGCCGCCACCTCGCCGCACTCGACCCGGTGGCCGCGGATCTTGACCTGGTCGTCGAGGCGGCCCACGAAGTCGAGCTCGCCGCTGGCCAGCAGCCGCACCCGGTCGCCGGTGCGGAAGGAGCGGGCGCCGGGTTCGCCGGCGGCAGGGTCGGCGACGAAGCGGTCGGCGGTCAGGGCGGGGCGGCGCAGGTAGCCGCGTGCGACGCCGGCCCCTCCGAGGAGCAGCTCGCCGATGGCCCCGGGAGGCACCGGTTCGCCGCGTCCGTCGATGATGCGGACCGTGGTGCTCGGCAGGGGTCGGCCGATCGGCGGATCACGCCCGTCGGCCGCCTCGTCCGAGGCGGCACGCTCGTGCACCGTGCTCATGCAGGTGGTCTCGGTCGGGCCGTAGGCGTTGACCCATCGCGACCGGCGGCCGCCCACCCGGAGCCAGGTCCGCAGGGCCGAGCCCCGAGCCTTCTCGCCGCCGACGACGACGAGGCGCACGTCGTCGGGCACGACCTCGCCCGAGCGGTCGAGGTCGCGGACCCACTCGTGCCAGTAGGCGGTGGGGAGGTTCAGCACGGTGATGCGCTGGGCCGTCAGCCACCGTAACCACCCCCGACCGAGGATCGGGAGGTCGTCGGGGCGAAGGACCAGGGTGGCGCCCGCCGCCCAGGTCGGGAATATCTCTTCGATGCTGGCGTCGAAGCCGAGCGAGCACAGCTGCAGGACGCGGTCAGCGGGGCCGAGGGCGTAGAGGTCGGCGGCGGTCCGGTGGTGGTCGACCAGTCCGCCGTGGGTGAGCAGCACCCCCTTGGGCTCGCCGGTCGACCCTGAGGTGTAGATGACGAACGCCACGTGCTCGGCCCTGACCTCGCTGGCCGGCGGCGTCGCCGGGAGGCGGTCCCAATCGCCGGCATCGGCGTCGAGCCGCACCGCTCGAGCGCCGGCGGGGAGGCGGGCGGCGAGCCGGCGGGTGGTGAGGACGACGGGCACCCGGGCGTCGCCGATCTGGAAGGCGAGGCGCTCGTCGGGGTAGGCCGGATCGAGCGGCACGCACGCCCCCCCGGCCTTCAGGACGCCGAGCAGGCCGACGGCCAGCGGCAGGGACCGGGGGAGGCACAGGCCGACCAGCACCTCGGGGCCCACCCCGAGGCCACGGAGGTGGTGGGCCAGCCGGTTGGCGCGGGCATCGAGTTCGGCGTAGGTGAGCGACCCCTCCCCGCTGACGACGGCCGGGGCGTCTGGCGACCGCCGGACCTGGGCCTCCACCAGCTCGTGCTGGCCCACGGCGGCGCGGTGCTCGGCGGCGGCGGCGCTCATGCCCCGGCCCCGCTCGCCGCCCTCGAGGGCGCCGGCAGCTGGGAGAGGCGCAGCGTCGGTTCGACGGCGACGGCCTGCAGCAGGCTCGAGTAGCTCCTGGTCAGGCCGGCCATGGTGGCACGGTCGTACAGCTCGGCGGCGTAGACCATGCTCCCGTCCAGGGCGCCCCTGGACGACTCGACCACGAACAGCTCCACGTCGAGGCGGGCGGCGAGGCCCTCGCCGTCGACCGCCCCGTACTCGGCGCCGGAGGGCCCGCCGACGTCGGTCACCGAGACCAGGCCGCCGAGCGGGGGAGGGGCGGGGACGTGCTCCTGCAGCTCGAAGGCGATCTGCGCCAGCGGGCTGCGGCTGAGGTCACGGCGGGGGGCGATCCGCTCCACCACCTTGTCGAACGGTGCGTCCTGGTGCTGGTAGGCCTCGAGTGCCGTCCGCCGTATCCGGTCCAGCACCTCGACGAAGGCGGGGTCGCCCGACAGGTCGGTCCGCAGCACGAGGGGGTTGACGAAGAAGCCGATGAGGTCCTCGAGCTCCCTGCGGATGCGGCCGGCGGTCGATCCCGCCACCACGACGTCGTCTTCGCCGGTGGCCCGCACGAGCAGGGCCTTGAACCCGGCCAGGAGGGTCATGTGCAGGGTGGCGCCCCGCGACCGACCGATCGACCGCAGCGCCCGGGCCACCGGCGCCGGCACCTGGAACCTCTCGACCGCCCCCTGGTAGGAGGGCATCGGCGGCCGCAGGTGGTCGGGAGGCAGCTCGAACGCCGGCGGGGCGCCGGCCAGGCGTTCCTGCCAGTAGCCGAGCTCGGCCTCGAGCCGCCCGCCCTCCAGCAGCCGCCGCTGCCAGACGGCGAAGTCGGCGTACTGCACCGGGAGGTCGGGGGCCCGCCACGCCGCGGCTTCGTCGGCGGCGAAGGATCCGTACCAGCCGGCGAGCTCGGCCAGGAGCACGCCGGTCGACCACCCGTCCGAGATGATGTGGTGGACGGTGAGCAGCAGGACGTGGTC
>JBBRFU010000155.1:0-8382 GCA_038241315.1 Acidimicrobiales bacterium
GCAACCGCTCGAACAGCTCCCCGATGATCTCGATCCGCTTGATCGAGTCGATCGACAGATCCGCCTCCAGGTCCAGGCCCGGATCCAACATCTCCAACGGGTACCCCGTGCGATCCCCCACCAGCTGCAACACCACGGCCAACAACGCCTCCGGCGACACGTCGACGGCCGGGACGGCGACCGTCTCGGTCACCGGCGCGCCGGGGGCCGCAGCCGGCCCGCCGCGCGCCGGACGCCGACCGGAGCGGCTCGCGCCGGCGGGCCGAGGATCGCCGGGCTCGGTGCCGAGCAGGGCGAGCATGACGTCTCGCTGGGCGGCCACGAGGTCCTGCATGCCTTCGAGGTAGGCGTGCACCGCCTCCTCGCGCTGATCGACGTCGATGGTGCCCGCCGAACCGGCGCCGAGCGAGATCGAGGGGCGCTCGTTCACGGGGCGGAGGCCGCCGGCCACCGGCAGCCCGTCGGCGGTGCGGACCAGGTGGCCGTCGACCAGCCAGCCCACCGGCGCCGGGGTGGCCCGCAGGTCGATGGCGCGCGCTCGACCGGCGAAGAGCACGTCGAGGTCGACCGGCACCCCGCTGGTGGCCAGCTGGGCCAGGGCGACCAGGAGGCGGGGGATGCCGGCCTCGCCGGGCACGTCGCAGGCCACGGTGGTGTGCGGGCGGTCGCCCAGGATCTTGGAGACCAGGCCGCCGAGCACCCGGCCGGGGCCCACCTCCACGAAGGTGCGGGCGCCCGCCTCCCACATCGCCTCGATCTGCTCGACCCAGCGCACCGGCTGCTCGATCTGGCGACCCAGGGCGGCCCGCAGCGCATCGGGCCCGGCGGGGTGGGGCCGGGCCGTGGTGTTCGACCAGACCTCGACCTGCGGGTCGTCCACGGCCACCCCCTCGAGGTGGGCGAGGAAGCGATCGCCCGCGGAGGCCACGACCGGGCTGTGGAACGCGCAGGCCACGGGGAGGGCCTTGACCGCGAAGCCCTTGTCCTGGAGCCGCTCGGTGGCTGCGGCCACGGCCTCGGTGGCGCCCGAGATCACCGTCTGGAGCGGCGCGTTGTCGTTGGCCACGACCACCGGGTGGTCGATGTCGTCGAGGAGGGCCTGCACGTCCTGGCGGGACCCGGCCACCGCGGCCATGGCACCCGGGTCGTCGCCCGCGGCCGAGAGGATGGCGTCGGCGCGCGCCACGCTGGTGGCAACCAGGTCCGACGCGGGAAGCGCACCGAAGGCGGCGAGGGCCGCCACCTCGCCGTAGCTGTGCCCGCCGGCGAGGTCGGGCCGCACCCCGAGCCGGCCGAGCAGGTCGGCCAGGGCCAGCTCCACCACGCCCAGCCCGGGTTGGGCGACCCGCGTGTCGGTGACCGCCGCCCGCTGGGCGGCCCGCATGGCCGGGTCGAAGGCCGCCGGCGGGAAGAGGGTGGGCACCAGCGGACCGGCGGCGCGGAGGTGACGCCCCAGCTCGGGGAAGGCCACGAACAGGTCGCCCAGCATCCCCGGCCGCTGGCTTCCCTGGCCGGGGAACAGGAACGCCACCCGGCCGGGGTCGGCGTCGGCGTCGGCCACCAGCACGCGGTCTCGCACCGGCTCGCCGCGCTCGACGGCGTCGAGGGCGGCCGCCAGGTCGTCGAGCGACTCGACGACCAGCGCGGCGCGCACCGGCCCCCGACCCTGCTCCCAGACCGTGCGGGCCAGGTCGCGCAGGGCCACCGGTCCGGCGGCCAGGCGGGCGCGGACGCCGGCCACGGTGGCCGCCACCTCGCCGTCGCCGCCCCGGAGGACGAACAGCTCGGCCGGCCAGCGGTCGGTGCCGTGGACGGGCTCGTCGCCGCCGCGGTAGCGCTCGACGATGGCGTGGAAGTTGGTGCCGCCGAACCCGAACGCGCTCACGCCGGCGACGCGGCGCTCCGCCACCCACGGTCGGGCCTCGTCGTGGATGGCGAAGGGCCCGGCCTCGGGGTCGTGGGCCGGGTTGGGGCGCTGCACGTGGAGGGTGGGCGGGAGGACGCCGCGCTCCACCGCCAGGGTGGCCTTCACCAGCCCGGCCAACCCCGCTGCGCACTTGGTGTGGCCGATGTTGGACTTCACCGACCCGACCGCGCAGCCGCCGGGGGTGGCGTCGTCGGCCTCGAAGAGGTCCCGCAGCGCGGCCAGCTCGGTGCGGTCGCCCACCGCGGTGCCGGTGCCGTGGGCCTCCACCAGGCCGACCTCGCGGGGAGAGATGCCCGAGCGCTCGTAGGCCCGGACCAGCGCCCGTTGCTGGCCCTCGGGCCGCGGCGCGGTGAGGCCGAGGTGGCGGCCGTCGGAGGAGCCGGCCACGGCGCGGATCACCCCGTGGATGTGGTCGCCGTCCCGCTCGGCGTCGGCCACCCGCTTCAGGGCGACGCAGGCCACGCCCTCGCCGAGGACGATGCCGTCGGCGTCGGCGTCGAACGTGCGGCACCGACCACCCGGTGACAGGGCGTGCACGCTCGAGAAGAGGAGGTAGTCGTGGATGCCGTTGTGCAGGTCGGCGCCGCCGCAGAGCACGAGGTCGGAGGTGCCGGCGGTGAGCTCCTTGCAGGCCAGGTCGAGCGCGGCGAGCGACGAGGCGCACGCGGCGTCGACCGTGTAGTTGCTGCCACCGAGGTCGAGGCGGTTGGCGATGCGCCCGGCGATGACGTTGGTGAGCATGCCGGGGAACGAGTCCTCGGTGAGTCGCGGGAGGTGCTCGTCGAGCTCCTCGGGGAGCTCACCGAGGTAGGTCCGGAACGAGGCCCGCAAGCCGTAGGCGGCGGAGAGGTCGGTGCCGGCCTCGGCGCCGAAGATCACCGAGGCCCGGGCCCGATCGAAGGGCCGGGTGGCGTAGCCGGCGTGGGCCAGGGCCCGGGCCGCCACCTCGAGGGCGAGGAGCTGCACCGGCTCGATGGAGGCCAGCGAGCGGGGCGGGATGCCGTAGGCCAGCGCGTCGAACGCCACCCGGGGGAGGAAGCCACCCCACCGCGACGGGGTGGTGATGCCGGGCCGGGCGTCGTCGCCCACCGCATGCCAGCGGTCGGCCTCCCAGCGCTCGTCGGGCACCTCGGTGATGCAGTCGACGCCGCCCACCACGTTGGCCCAGAACTCGTCGAGGTCGGACGCGCCGGGGAAGACGCCGGCCATGCCCACCACGGCGATGTCGAGGGGCTCGGGCTCGGCGCGGACCCGCACCGGCACGGCACGGTCGGCGGCGTGGCGGGCGGCCACCACCTCGCCGGCACCGGTGGTGACCTGGGCGTGGAGGGCAGCCACCGTGGTGGTGCCGTGGCGCAGCGAGGCCACGTCGCCCAGCATGAACATGCCCTCGGTGCGCTGGTGCTCGGCGTCGACCGGCACCAGCTCGTCGCCCTGCCGCTCGAGGCCCTTCGAGGCCACCCGGAGCCGACCGAGGTTGAGGTCCTCGAGGCGCAGCCAGCGCTCGTCGCGCGCCAACCCCTCGGCGACGAGGGCGCGCTCCGCCTCGGCGAAGGCGGCCACGTAGGGCGAGGCCGCGCAGCGGATGGCGTGGCCCGGAGCGGTCTGCAGCAGCGCGGTCTCCTCGCACCGCACGGCCACCTCCTGGAACGTGGCCTGCACCGCGCCCTCGCGGACCGCGGCGTCGGTGAACAGGTAGGCGGTGCCCATAAGCACGCCGACCTGGGCGCCCCGCGCCGCGAGCGGCGCGGCCACCGTGGCGGCCATCGCCGCGGAGCGCTCGTCGTGGATGCCTCCGGCCAGCAGGACCTGCACATCGGCCAGCGACCGGGTCGGATCACCACCGACCCGGTCGGCGTGGGCCAGCAGGCGCCCGACCTGCGCGTCCCACAGCACGAAGCTGGATCGCGGGCCGACGTGGCCGCCGCACTCGCGACCCTCGAACACGAAGCGGCGGGCGCCGTCGGCCAGGAAGCGGTGGAGCAGGCCGGGCGACGGCACGTGCAGGAAGGTGGCCATCCCGGCCGCCTCCAGCGGTGCCGCCTGGCTCGGGCGGCCGCCGGCGATGAGGGCCACGGGCGGGGCCACGTCGCGGACCACCGCCAACTGCTCCTCGCGGAGCTCGGGCGGCACGAACCCCAGGATGCCGACGCCCCACGGCCGGTCACCGAGGCGGTCCCGCGTCTCCTCCAGGAGCGTGCGGACCTCCGGCCCGCGCATGAGGGCCAGGGCGAGGAAGGGCAGGGCGCCGTCGGCCGCCACCGCGGCGGCGAACCCGGCCCGGTCGCTCACCCGGGTCATGGGCCCCTGGGCCACCGGGACCCGCAGTCCGAGCGCGGCAGCGAGCGGCGCGCCCGGGTCGAGCGGGCGGTGGAAGGCGGCGAGGGCCACGGCCTCGGCGGCCGACGCCCGCACGGCTTGGACCACCCCCGCGACCGTGACGAAGCGGTCGGCGAGGTCGGCCGCGCTCGCCGCGTCCTGCCCGATGGGCACGAGGTGGCGGCGGAGGTCGGTGCCGAGGCGGGCCGCCACGTCGGCCACCGGCACGTCGGCCTCCATCGAGGCCACGTCGAGGTCGGGTCGGGTGTAGAGCCGGTGGCCCCCCACCAGGGTGGTCTCGGAACCGTCCATGGCCCGCACCGCGGACGCGAGGTCTCGGGGGAGCGCCGCCTCACGGGTGAGGGCCAGCTGGTCGTCGAGCACCACGCCGGCGCCGCCCGCCACCAGGACCGCGCCGGCGGTGTGGCGACCGATGCCACCCCGAGCCCGCACCGGGAGGTCCCAGCCCTCCAGGCCGAGGACCTGTTGGAGCAGCACGAAGGTCGAGGCCTCGCCCACGCGGCCGCCGGCCTCGTTGCCGGTGGCCAGCACCTCGTCGGCGCCGGCCGCCCGGGCGGCGACCGCCTCGGCGACCGAGGTGACCTCCACCGCGACCCGCCGGGGCCGCCACCGCTGGATGGCCTCGGCCAGCGCGGTTGGGGTCACCTCGGCCTGGGCCACGCCCGCCGCCAGCACCACGAGGCCGATCGTGCCGACGTCGTCGGGGCCGACCGGAGAGCCCGCCTCGACGAGGAGGCCGACGCGCCCGTGCGGGGCCCGCTGGGCGATGCGCTCGAGGTCGGCGAGCAGCTCGGCCCGTGCGCCCCGCGCCCGGAACAGGCCGACGGAACCGGCCCGCGCCGCGGCGATCACGACATCGGGTGCGGGGGTGCCCACCGGACCGACGACCCAGACGTCGACCGTCGATCGCTCGCTTCCTGCCATGTCCGGACCCTCCTGCGCTCGGTGCCGCCGCCTCACCCCGCGTGCTGACCGTGACGACCCCGGGGGGCGAGCGGTGAACACCTGTATCGGGCGTCACACGTTGTAGCACCTTTTTTACGGTCATGTCCGATATCACCCGTCCGTGGGAGCGGCATCGCACCTCACCGAGCGGGCTCCCCGCAGGAAGCGGACACATCGTTGTCAGGCAAGGATCCGGCTGTCGTGGGGCTGGCCACGCGGCCGCGGGCCCGGCGCGACGGCCCCGCCCCGCCGCCAGGAGCGGACGACGTGCGGCCGGTCCCCGGGACGCTGAACGGGTGTCCGGCACCCGCTCACGCTCCGTGGCCGAAGCCGGCGTTCACGGGCGCCCACCGCGACCCGCGCCGACCTCGGGCCCGGTCGGGGTGCGAGCCGCCGCTCACGGGGGCCGGGCCTCTGGCCCGAGCGGGCCACGTCCTCGGTTCGCCCGATCGGCCACGCCCGACGACCCGGCTCGGGAATCCGCGATCGGGGTCTCGTCGCTGGCTCCCCGCCGGCGGAGCTCAGCGGGCGGGGGCTCACGACTCCGGGCCGGGCCCGGGCGTCCGCGGCGCGGCGTCGGCGTGCGGTTCAGCGGCGGGGCAGGCGACCCGGGGCGGGCGGCGGGGTGCCGTCGACCCGGTACGACGGCGCCGCAGCATCGGCGTCCTCGACCGGCGTTGCCGTCGGCTTCTTCTTGTCGTCCACCAGGGAGGAGCCCAGGCGCGCGAGCACGCTCGGGTCCCCGAGGTCGGCCCACTCCTGCTCGAGCGCCTCGTCGATCCGGTGGTCGCCGGATCGGGACCCGCCTCCCTGTGCCGTCATGGTGGTCTCCGTACGTTGGCCTACGTCCTAGAACACTACCCGTGACCGGGACACCGCGTGCGTCACCCTCCGTGGTGGTCTCGCGCCAGGATGGGCCTCGTGGTCGGTCCCGGCCGGCCGGGGCCACCGGGCCCGGTCCGACGGGCGCTACGGTCGCCGCCCATGTCCGCGGCGGCCGCGTCCCGATCCCCTCAGCCAGGGCGCGTGCCGTCCGTGGCGAAGGTGGCGATCCTCCTCCTCGTCATCTCCTCGGTGGGGTGCACCACCGCGTCGCCTGCTCCCGGCGACCGCCGGGACGCCGGCGCGACGACCGTCACCGCCCAAGGTCCGGTCACCAACGCGCCGAACGGCGCGACATCACCTGCGACCGACGCGGCACCGGAGCCGGGCGCCCGGCCCGGCGCCCCGACGAGCAGCACGGTGCCGCCGAAGCACCCCGTGCTCGTGGTGGCCGAGCCCATCCCCGCCGGCACCACCGCGGAGGATGCCGTGGCCCGGGGCCTGGTGGTGGTCGATGCCATCCCCGAGCGGTTCGTGCCGGCCAGCGCCGTGCCCGACCTCGATGCGCTCCGCGGCCGCACCTTCGCACGCGACCTCGTGACCAACCAGGTGGTCGTCGACGAGATGCTCACCCCCTGAGATCGCGATCGTCCGAGCCGGACCAGGCACCGGCGCCGCGCCACCGGGACGAGCGCCCTACGGCGGGGAGCCAGCGGGGCGCGGCTCGAACACGACGACGGCGGTCTCGCCGGGACGCCGGGCCGCGTACGCGTCGAGGTTCTCGTCGACGGCGGACCAGAGCGCCCACAGGCGCTCCCGCTCGGCGCCCTCGGCCCGGCGAGCGCGGACCGACCGGTGGCCGTCTCGCGTCTGCACCTCGGTGTCCGGGCGCGCCTGCACGTTCAGCCACCAGGCCGGTTCCGCCTCACCCCAGCCGTTCATCGCCATGGTGACCAGGTTCTCGCCATCCACGAGGTAGCCGAGCAGCACCGCTCGGGGCCGACCGGTCCGCCTGCCCACCGTGGTGAGGCGGAGCGCCCCCCAACCGCCCGGCTTCGGCCGCCACAGGCCGACCCGACCGCGCGTGGCGCGCGCCACCGCCCGGTGCGCGTGCCAGAACGCCACGATGAACCAACGAGGGGGGAGGCGGGCGGAGCCCGTGTCCGATGGTTCTTCTCTCCGCTGATGTCTCCGCACCGCGCCATCGTCGGCGTCCTCGCCACGTTCGGCAACCGCGGCTCCTGAGCTCGGACGACGCGCGGGCCCCGGCCAGCCGGCCGGGGCCCGCCAGGTGCGGTCCGGTCAGGCGGCGCCGGGAGGCGCGAACGTGGCCGAGAAGGTGTTGCCGCTGCTCGGGATGATCAGGTTGATGATCGGGGTCACGACGAAGCCGCAGTCCTTGAAGCGCGGGATGGTGTAGGTCCCCGAGAAGCTCGAGGGGCCGGTCAGGCTGATCGGGCCGCTCATGGTGACGCTGATGGGCGACGCGGTGCGGCACCGGCTCCCGACGAGGTTCCACCAGGGGGCGATCGTGGGCCGCATCGCCCGGAGGCGGATGTCGAACACCGCGGTGGCGGTGGCGGTCCCGTTCGCCAGGTCGACCGATCCGGTGATGGGTTCGACCTGGGTCATCTCGAACGTGGCGTCGGCGAGGGGCAGGCGACCCAGCGCGAACGTCGTGGTCGACGCGGGCAGCGAGAGATCGCCGCTCAGCTCGCCGGTGCCGAGGTCGACCTGGCCGTCGAAGACGCCGCCGGGCACGTCGACCGTGAGCCCGAGGCTGGACAGCGTCGTGGAGGCGTCGACGTCCCACGTGATGGGGAGGACCGGGTCGGCCGACGCGGGCCGGGCCGGGGCCAGGGTCAGTGCCAGGACGCTGAGGACGAACGCGATGACGGACGCGCGCCGTCGAGAGGTGGAGGACATTCCCGCATGTTCCTTTCGGGGGGAGGTTCGGATCGGCGGTGACTCTGACGCCCCGTCAGGAGATCCTGACGGGGCGTCAGATCCCGCCGGGGTGAACGGTACGGACTTCCCGCCGGTCGTCAAGCACGAAGTCCCGAGTCCTGACTCGGAAGCGGCGGCGGCAGCCGCCCTGACCGGGCCGGGCGCCGTCGACCGGGTCCCGGCGGTCCACGTCCGGCGGGGCACCCGCTCGAGCACGGCGCGGCACGCGGCGTCAGCCGCCGTCCTCGGGCATCGCTCCCGAGGCGCCGCCGTCACCTGGGATCATTGGTGGAGACGATGGGAATCGAACCCACGACCCCCTGCTTGCAAAGCAGGATCGAGCGGATCCGCTACCTGGGCCCGAGGCACGAACCAGCAGGTCAGATGACACATCCGGTGAC
>JBBRFU010000156.1:0-8379 GCA_038241315.1 Acidimicrobiales bacterium
TCTGGAGCACGGTGCTCCGGTGAAGGCGGCCCCGAGGCCAGCTCCCAGTCGGTGACCTCCCGACCCGAGTTGGTCGAGCGATCGGCGACTGACAACTGACCGGCGGTGGGGCCGCCGGATGTTGGTTTGTTCCGGTGTTGCTGGTGTTGCTGGTGTTGCAGCCCGCCGCGACGCGGCGGGAAAACCCCACGAGCGGCCCCGGAGGGCCGCTCGTGGCGAGGTTCGCTCCTCAGCGGCGGAGGCCGTGGGTGGCGATGATCGTGCGGTACCGCTCGATGTCGTTGTTCTTGACGTAGTCGAGCAGGGTCCGCCGGCGACCGACCAGCATCAGCAGGCCGCGCCGGCTGTGGTGGTCCTTCTTGTGCTTCTTGAGGTGCTCGTTGAGGTGGTTGATCCGCTTGGTGAGCAGGGCCACCTGCACCTCGGGGGAGCCGGTGTCGGTCTCGTGGAGGCGGTGCTCCGAGATGACCTCGGGCTTCTGACGATCGATGATCTCTGACAAGGGGTGTGTCCTCTGTGGGTTTCCGACCCGGCTCGGGGGCCCGCAGCGCGTGCGCTGCCTGGTCACGAGCGGTGTGCCCGGAGTTGGGCACGGTGGACCACGCTAGCGGCGAACCCGCGTTCGTGTGAAGTCCGGTGATGGGTGCCGAGGCCTCAGCGGGGCCGGTCGACGTGCCAACGATACCGGGGCGTGCGGGGTTCGGGGTGGATCGCGTCGGGATCGAGCTCGGGCGTGAGGTCGAGCACCACGGCGCCCTCGTCGTAGAAGGCGGCCTCGATCTCGTCGATCGAGGCGTCGGGGGCCAGGCCCACCGCCGCGAAGTCCCGGTCGCGCGCCGCTCGGCTGTCGGGGTGGTCGAACATCTGGCGGAGGATGGCCGGGAGGGTCTCGGGGTCCTTGAGCAGCCAGGAGTGGGTGCCCCCCTCGACCACCACCACCATCCCGCCGGAGAGCTTCGCCGCGCTCCGCGCCGTCGACAGCGGGACCACGATGTCCCGGTCGCCGTGGATCGCCACCACGGGCACCCCCTCACGGCCCAGCTTCTCGAGCATCCACCTCGACGACTTGGACCGGAGGATGGAGATCCCCGGCCCCACCAGGTTGGTGGGGTGCCGGACGTGGTTGGCGAGGGTGGGCGCCACCAGCCGGGCGAACTTGGCGGCCTGGCGGGGGTCCCGCAGGAACGGCACGGTGGTGAGCGAGTCGGCGAAGAGCACCATGCCGACCCCGGCGAGCAGCAGCGGGTTGAACCGCGACAGGCGGACGATGCGGTCCCACTGCTCCCCCACGATGGCGTCGAGCAGGATGACGGCGAGGGCCCGGTCGGGCTCGCGCGCGGCCAGCTCGGCCACCAGCCGGCCGCCCATCGAGTGGCCGGCGAAGATCGCCTTCTTGATCCCCAGCTCGTCGACGACCCGGCCCAGCAGCTTGGCGTACTCCTCGAAGTCGCCGCCGCCCGTGGGCAGCCCCTGGGTGGAGCCGTGGCTGGCCGAGTCGATCGCCACCACCTTGAAGCCGGCGGCGACGATCCGGCTCAGGGTCTGGGCGTAGAGCATCCCCTCCGCCGTGAAGCCGTGGATCAACACGATGGGGACGCCCCGACCGCAGACCGACACCCCGACCTCGTGGCCGTCGGCCAGCAGGATCTGGTGCCGGGCCAGCTGCGGCAGGACGGCGAGGGGGAGGGGGTCGGCCCCCGGGCCCACGATCGGCGCCAGGTCGGTGTCGGTGGCGAGCACGTCGAGGGTGCCCGGTGCCCGGTCCCTCGCCGCCGATCGTCGCAGCCTCGCCATGGTTCCTCGCTCCCCGATCCGGCTCTCCCCGCATTGTGCCAGCCGGGCGCCCGCCCCTGGCGAACGGGCCTCAGGTGAGCAGGGCGCGGGTGCGGTCGACGTCGGCCTGCATCTGGGCGATCAGGGCGTCGACCGACTCGAAGCGCACCTCGCCGCGCAGCCGCTCGGCGAAGCGGACCTTCACCGTTTCGTCGTAGAGATCGCCGGTGAAGTCGAGGAGGTGGCACTCCAGCAGCGGCGCGCCCTGGGGCCGGTCGTAGAAGGTGGGCCGGTGGCCGAGCGACATCGCGGTGGGGACCACCGAGCCGTCGGCGCGCTCGAACCACCCGGCGTAGATGCCGATGGCCGGCAGCTGGATCTCGTCGGGGACCATCAGGTTCGCCGTGGGGAAGCCGAGCTCGGTGCCGCCCCGGGCATCGCCGTGCTCCACCACGCCCCGGACCTCGTGGGGCCGGCCGAGCAGCGCAGCGGCCGCGGCCACGTCGCCCTCGGTGAGGAGGTGGCGGATGGCCGTGGAGGAGACGTTCGGGGTGTCGCCCGCCGGGGCGCCGCTGGCGTCGACCAGGGCGAGGCCCTCCACCGTGAAGCGGCGGGTGGCACCCATGTCGCGGAGCAGCGAGACGTTGCCGCCCCGTCGGTGACCGAAGTGGAAGTCCTCCCCCACCACCACGGCGCGGGCGCTCAGGCAGCCGACGAGCACGTCGTCGACGAACTCCTCGGCCGTCTCGGCGGCCCGGTCGGCGTCGAACTGGATGACGTAGGTGGCATCGACCCCGGTGGCGGCGAGGAGCTCGAGCTTCTGCTCGAGGTCGCACAGCAGCCGGGGGGCGGAATCGGGGCGGACGACCGTGGCCGGGTGGCGGTCGAAGGTGACCACGACCGTCTGGAGGCCCCGGGCCGCGGCGAGCTCGCGCACCTGGCCGATGACCACCTGGTGGCCCAGGTGGACGCCGTCGTACGCGCCGATGGTGACGACGCTCGGATCCATCGGAGTGGGGCACGGGGCGGCGCCGTGGATCACCTGCACGGCGTGGACGCTACGGAAGCGGCGCCCCCGGGGCCAACTCCCTTCCACCGGCCGACCCGGCCCGGTAGCCTGGCCGGGACCCGACCGACGACGTGGAGGAGGAAGCAGCCGATGCCCCTGTCCCGCACTTCCTCCGCCCCACGCGCCTGACCCGGACGGTCCCGGCGCGCACCGCCGTGCTCGCCCGGCGCCGACGCCAGGCGCCCACCTCCGAGGTCTCGTCGTGAACCCCACCTCCTCCCCCCTGTCCGCCTACGGCTGGAACGACCGCTGGTCGGGCCGCTTCGCCGACTACCTGGCCTCCCCGGCCGCCACCGACGTGGTCGAGCCCGCGCCCGGTCGCGTCATCCGCCACGACGGTGCCGGGCTGATGGTCGCCCTCGAGGACGGGCCGGTCCGCGCCATGTTCGGCCCGCCGGTCACCCCGCCGCCCGCCGTGGGCGACTGGGTGGTCCTCGACCGCCACCGCACCCCGCAGGCCACGCTCCCCCGGGACTCCCTGCTGCGCCGCCGGGCGGCCGGCGGCGAGGGCGAGCAGGCCCTCGTGGCCAACGTCGACGTGGTGCTGATCGTGTGCGGCCTGGACCGCCCCGTCCGCCTCGGCCGCATCCAGCGCACGATGACCCTGGCCAACGACGCCGGGGCCGAGTCCCTCGTGGTGCTCACCAAGGCCGACACGGTCGGCCCCGAGGTCCCCGCGCGGGCCGAGCTCACCGTGGCCGAGGTCGACCCGGCGCTGGAGGTGGTCACCCTGTCGGCCAAGGGCGGGTGGGGCATCGACGACCTCCTGGCCCGGGTGGGCACCCGCACGGTGGCGCTCATCGGCGAGTCGGGCGCGGGCAAGTCCACGCTCGTCAACGCGCTGGTGGCGGGCGAGGTCGCCGCCGAGGGCCGCGTCCGCTCCGGCGACTCGAAGGGCCGCCACACCACCAGCTCCCGGGAGCTGCACCTGCTCGAGAGCGGCGGGGTCCTGGTGGACACGCCCGGCATCCGCGAGGTCGGCATCTTCGCCGACCCCGACGCGGTGGCCGAGACCTTCCCCGACATCGAGGAGCTCACCGAGCACTGCCGGTTCCGTGACTGCGCCCACGAGACCGAGCCCGGCTGCGCGGTGGTGGGGGCGGTGGCCGACGGCACGCTCGATGCCGCCCGCCTGGCCAACTGGCGGACCCTGGAGGCCGAAGCGGCGTCGTCGGCCCTCCGGAGCGATCCGGTGGCCTCGCGCCGGATGAGCCGGCAGCAGGGCAAGATCATCAAGGAAGCGGTCGAAGCCACGCACAAGCGGCGCTGACCCGGGGCCCGCCGCCGACGGCGAGCCCGCCGAGCCGCACGGCTTGACCGTCGGGTCAGGACGCGGTTGGCTCCCCTGTCGTGACGCTCAGCTACGACGAAGCCGCCGCCCAGATCACCGCGCCCGGGTCCCGGTTCGAGACCGGGGAGATCGAGGTGCGCGGGGTGACCTACACCGCCTTCACCGCCGTCCCCGACTCGCTGCGGGACCTGTTCGACCTCACCCGGGGGTACGGCGACACCCCCTACCTCGTCTACGAGGACGAGTCGTCCACCTTCGCCGAGGTCTACGCCGCGGCCGACGCCCTCGCCGCGGCCCTGCAGCAGCGCCACGGCGTCGGCAAGGGGGACCGGGTGGCCATCGCCATGCGGAACTACCCCGAGTGGATCATCACCTACCTGGCCACGCTCTCCATCGGCGCCGTCGTGGTGTCGATGAACGCGTGGTGGACCGCCGACGAGCTGGCCTACGGCCTCGAGGACTCCGGCTCGAAGGTCCTGGTGGCCGACGCCGAGCGCGTGGCCCGCACCCGCGAGAGCACCGCCCGCCTCGGCATCGCCACCGTGGGGGTGCGCCTCCCCACCGCCGTCGAGGGCGTCGATGCCTGGGACGACGTGGTGGTGCCCGGCGCCACGCCGGAGCGGGTGGAGATCGGCCCCGACGACGATGCCACCATCCTCTACACCTCCGGCACCACCGGTCGCCCCAAGGGGGCCGTGTCCACCCACCGGGCGATCATCCAGGCCCTGATGGGCTTCAGCTGCAAGGTGGCGATCGACTCGCTCCGCCGCCCGGCCGAGGCGGCAGGCCGCACCGGCGCCCCGGTCTTCATCCTGATCGTCCCGCTCTTCCACGTCACCGGCAACGTGCCGGTCTTCCTCGGCTCGCTGGCCTCGGGCCTCAAGCTGGTGATCATGCACAAGTGGGACCCGGAGCGGGCCCTCCAGCTGATCGAGCGGGAGAAGGTCACCAACTTCGTCGGCGTCCCCACCCAGAGCTGGGACCTCCTCGAGCACCCGCGCTTCGCCGAGTACGACACCTCCACCCTCGCCTCGGTGGGCGGCGGCGGCGCCCCGGCGCCGCCGCAGCTGGTGGGCCGGGTGGCCAAGAGCTTCGCGTCGGCCAAGCCCAACATCGGCTACGGCATGACCGAGACCAACGCCTACGGCCCGGGCAACAGCGGCACCGACTACGAGACCCACCCCACCAGCACCGGGCGGTCCACCCCGATCCTGCAGGTGGAGATCCGCGACGTCGACGGCGACCCCGTGCCGGTGGGCGAGCGCGGCGAGATCTGCATGAAGGGCCCCAACCTCATCCGGGGCTACTGGAACCGCCCGGAGGCCACCGCCGAGACCTTCGTCGACGGGTGGCTCCACACCGGCGACCTCGGCCGCATCGACGAGGACGGCTTCGTGTACATCGAGGACCGGGCCAAGGACATGATCCTGCGGGGCGGCGAGAACGTCTACAGCGCCGAGGTGGAGGCCGCCATCTACGAGCACCCGGCGGTGTACGAGGCCGCCGTGTTCGGCGTGCCCCACGAGCGCCTGGGCGAGGAGGTGGCGGCGGCCATCGTGCCCCGCCCCAGCATGGTCATCGATCCCGACGAGCTCACCGCCTTCCTCAAGGAGCGGATCGCCGGCTACAAGGTGCCCACCCAGCTGATGACCTTCACCGAGGCCCTCCCCCGCAACCCGGCCGGCAAGATCCTCAAGCGCGACCTCCGCGACCAGTTCACCGCCGACACCTGACACCGCCTCCCGAGTGGGCGGCGGGAGCGCACGTGGGTGGCGGGAGGTCAGGCGGGCGCCGGGCCGAGGCCGCCCATCGCCGGTGGCGCGAGAGCGGGCTCGTCGGGGCCGTCCGGCCGGTGGCCCGATGCCCCGCCGGCGTGGTCCGGCACCGTCGTGGGGAGGCGGCGCGCCGCGAGGATGCCGCCGACGGCCACGGCCAGCGCCGCCGCGAACACCACGGCGGTGCCGCTGGCGACGGACCAGCTCCGCGCGTCGCCGAACGCGATGATGCTGCCGCCCAGCCCGGTGCCCACCGCCACCCCGAGCGTGTCGGAGAGCTGCAGGGCGGCGCTGGCCACGCCCTCCTCCCCCGGCCGGGCCGCCCCCAGCACGGTGACCGAGAGCGGTGAGTACGCCAGGCCCATGCCGAAGGCGGCGATGCCCCAGGACACCACGCCGAGGCCCACCGGCAGACCGAGGGCCACACCGAGCATGAGGGCGACCCCGGCGACGATGACGGCGAGCCCGGTGCGGACGAGGCGGCGGGGGCCGACCCGGTCGAGGATCCGCGCCTGGGTCCACGACGCCGCCGTCCAGGTCACCGAGCCCGCCGAGAGCGCCGCGCCCGCCACCCAGGTGGCCGCGCCCCGGCCGTCGGCGATGGCCAGCGACACGTAGGCGTCGCCGGCGAAGAAGGCGCACGTGAGGATGCCCCGGACCGCGACGGTGGCCGGCACCCCCGGGGCCAGCCGGACGGTGCCCGCGGGCACCAGGCCCACGAACGCCCGAGCCGCCAGCGGGAGGCCGACGACCCCGAGGATCACCGCGAGCGCCACGGTGACGTCGCCGGTGGCGGCCAGCACGGCACCGACGCCGACGACGAGGACGGCCACCCGCACCAGCCGGCGCCGGTCCTCGGCGGCCACCAGCAGATCGGTCGCCGGGCGGGCCCCGTCGACCAGCGCCACCGGTGACCCGAGGGCGCGCAGGGCCGGCACGGCCATGGCACCGGCCACGGCGACGATGGGCAGGAGGCCGAGGAAGACGAGCCGCCAGCTGGCGGCGTGGGCCACCAACGTGGCCACGCCGGGACCGACGAGGCCCGGCACCACCCAGGCCGTGGACGTGGTGGCGAACATGCGGGGCCGCAGCGCCGCGGGGTACCCGCGGCCGATGGCGGCGTAGGCGACCGCCGGGATGGCACCGGCGCCGAAGCCCTGGGCCAGCCGTCCCACCACCAGCATCGGCATCGAGCGGGCCGCCCCGCCGACCACCAGGCCCACGGCGAAGAGCACGAGGCCGGCCGTGAACGGCAGGGCCAGGCCCCGGCGGTCGGCGAGCTGCCCCGAGACCACGATGCCGAGGAGGCTGGCCAGGAAGAAGCCGCTGAACACCCACCCGTAGAGGGCGAGGCCGCCCAGGTCGTCCTTCACCTCGGGCATCACGGTGGCGATGGCGAGGGACTCGAACGCCACGAGCGTGATGGTGAGGACGAGCCCGATGGTGAGCTTGCGTCGCTCCGGCCCCCACAGCCCGGCAGCGACCGGGTCCGGGACAGGCGGGGGGACGGGCACGGTCACCCGTCGACTCTACAAACCGTCGATCCCCACCCGATCGGGTGGCGGACCGCCGGCCTGCGCTCCGTCCGGTGGCCGTCCCGACCGAGCGCTTCGCGTCGCACCCCGTCCCCCCCCATCACCACGACACCAGAACGGCCCGGCCCGGGCCCCGGCCCCGATCGGCTGCAGGTCCTGGGGCCACCGGTGGCGGTCGGTGCCGGGCTACATGGGTGACCAGGAGGGCGGGCGCTTCTCGGCGAAGGCGGCCATGGCCTCGGTGAGGTTGCCGCTGAAGGTGCCGAGGGCCTGGGTGCGGTTCTCCAGCTCCATGGCCTGGCGCAGGCTGGTGGCGTCGATGGCGGCGTGGAGGCCGCTCTTGGTGAACTCCAGCCCGAACTCGTGCTGGGTGGCCACCGCGCCCGCCAGCTCGAGGGCCCGGGTCAGGTGCTCGCCGGGCTCGGCCACCGCGTTCACCATGCCGAAGGCGTCGGCCTCCCGGCCGGTGAAGTGGCGGCCGGTCAACATGAGCTCGGCGGCGCGGGTGGGGCCCACCGCCCGGGGGAGCAGGTAGCTCACGCCCACGTCGCACGACGACAGGCCGACGTTGATGAACACCGCGCCGAACCGGGCGTCGGCGGTGGTGACGCGGAGGTCGGCGGCCAACGCCAGGGCCAGCCCCCCGCCCACCGCGGCGCCGTGCACCGCGGCCACCACCGGCTTGGGGCACTCGTGCACCGCCAGCACCGTCTCGGCCACGTGCTGCTGGGTGCGGTACACCGCGCCCACCGGGCCCCGTCCGGCCGCATCGGGCGCCGGGTCGTCGCGACCGGCCGCCAGGTCGGTCCCCGAGCAGAAGCCCCGGCCCGCACCGGTGAGCACCACCACCCGCACCGCCCGCTCGTGGCGCAGGGCGGCGAAGGCGTCCTTCAGGTCGGTGAGCAGGGCCGCCGACAGGGCGTTGAGCCGGTCGGG
>JBBRFU010000157.1:0-8212 GCA_038241315.1 Acidimicrobiales bacterium
CCCGACGGTCACCACCTTCACCCCACCCGGTTGACCGAGCCGGGACCCATCTCCCGCTCCTCCTCCCCCCTCTCGGTCCCGCCCCGCTCCTCCTCCCGCCTCTCGGTCCCGCCCCGCTCCTCCTCCCGCCCCGCCCCGCCCTGCGTCCGCCCCGCCCCGTCGACCGGCCACCGGCGACGATGACGGCGTGCCGGTTCAGCCAGGTGCGCCGCGGCGCGGGCGGTCAGGTGATCTCGGTGCCGTCGGGGCGGTGGGTGTGGAGGCGGCCGTCGTCGCTGCGGTGGACGGTGTAGCCGGCCTCTTTGAGTCGGTTGTGCCTCCCGCAGGCGGGTGCCCCGTTGCCGGGGTCGGTTGTGCCGCCGGTGGCCCAGGGTCGGAGGTGGTCGGTCTGGCAGCGGGTGAGGGGGACCTGGCAGCCGGGCCAGTAGCAGTGGTGGTGGCCGAGGGTGGCGCTGAGGCGGGCGGGGCCGGTGAAGAGGCGGGTGCGGCGGCCGAGGTCGATCACGACGCCGTCAGCACCGACGACGCGGCGGACGTGGCCGAGGAGCGCGGCGGCGACAGCCTCGGTGGGTTCGAGGGGGTGCCCGGTGGCGGTGTGGCAGCGGTAGCCGGGCACGAGCAGGTCGAGGTCGGGTCCGGCGTCCGCGTCGGTGCCCCCATCCTGGGGGCCGGTACCCGTGGCGTGGGTGGCCGTGGCGTGGTCGGTCGGTTCGGGGTCGAGGTCCCGGGCGGTGGGGGTGGCGCCAGCGAGGCGGGCGGCTTCGCGTTCGAAGGTGCGCTGGTCGAGGACGAGGCTGGTGTCGATGGTGGTGCCGGTCTCGGCGTGGAGGCCGGTGGTGGCGAGGTCGAAGAGGTGTTCGAGGGCGTCGAAGCGGCGTTGGGCGTCGGTGCGGGGCAGGTGCTCGGCGGTGGTGTCGTCGCCGTGTTCGGCGCGGGCCTTGTACCAGTCGAGGGCGGTCTCGGCGGCGATGGCGGCGTCGAGGATGGAGCGCATGCGGGCGCCGGTGAGGGCACCGCAGCGGGCTGCGAGCTTCCAGGAGAGGTCGGGGTCCTGCAAGAGGGTGGCGTTGCGGTGGTGGTGGTTGCGGTCGTTGGCGTCTCGGGTGCCGTCTTCGTCGGTGAGGCGCACCCAGTTCGACAGCTTGCGGTCGAACTCGAGGTAGGGGAGTCGGGCGGCGAGCACGGCGAGGTCGGTGTCGAGCTCGGCCAGGGCGGTGCGGACGCGGGGGTTGGCGTGGGCTCGGGCGATGCGGTCGAGGTGGCAGCTGCCGACACGCCCGGACGCGAACGCCTCCCGCACCGCGGGCAGCGAGCGCAGGCAACGCAGCGCCGCGGCGCGGCGGCCGGCTTCGGCGTCGCTCAGGCGGGCGTTGTGGCGCACGAACACCTTGATCGAGGCGTGCCCGTCGTGGCGGTGCAGCCCCCGCCGGTCGATCCGCTCGGCCACCGTCAGCTGCACGGATCGGACCCGCCGAGCGATCACCTCCATCTCGCGGACCAGGGTCACCGCGTCGCGGACATCGACCGGGTCGACCCCGGCCCCGGCCAGGGCGTCGAGGGACGCGGTCAGGTCATCGAGTGCCGCCGCCGTTGGCCGGTCCATCACCTCCGATGCCATGCCAGCATCGTAGAGAGGGGGTCTGACAATCTCGGTCTGTGTCGGGCCGTCTCGGCCTGTCCTCGCCGGCATCTCGGGCAACGTGGGTCCACGGACGGCCGTCGGGAACCCGTGTGGTGCCCGTCCCGGTGACCTCGCCTCGCCCGACCGGCGTTCGCGCCCGTCGATCCGTGCGGCGGCCCCCCGGGCCGAGGGGCGCAGGTGGCGGGGCTGGGCTCGGGCCCGGTGGAGCGGTGGCGGGGGTGCGGTGGTACCGTCGAAATCACAGGCATGTGATTCATCCACAGACTGGGGACAACCCCTGTGGAGCGCCTGTGGAAGCCGCTGGAACGCTTGTCGGAAGGACCCTGTCGTGGGCGATTCGTTCACCCACCTGCACGTGCACACCGAGTACTCGATGCTCGACGGCGCGGCACGGGTCGGCGAGGTGGTGGCGGCGGCAGCAGCCGACGGGCAGCCGGCCCTCGGCATCACCGACCACGGCAACATGTACGGGATCCTGCCGTTCTACAAGGCGTGCAAGGCGCACGGCATCAAGCCGATCCTGGGCACCGAGGCCTACATGGCCCACGACTCGCGGCGGGAGCGGCCGAGCCGGCGCGGCCGGGTCGACGACACCGGTGGCGATGCCGGCGGCGGCCAGAAGCTCTACTACCACCTCACCCTCCTGGCCGAGAGCTACGAGGGCTACCGCAACCTGATCCAGCTCTCCAGCCGGGCCTTCATGGAGGGCTACTACTACAAGCCCCGCCTCGACTGGGAGCTGCTCGAACAGCACAGCGAGGGCGTGATCGCCACCACCGGCTGCCTCGGCGGCCACGTGCTGCAGAACCTGCTCCGCGGCGACGAGGAGGCGGCCCTCAAGGACGCGGCGCGCCTCCAGGACATCTTCGGGCGCGACAACCTCTTCGTGGAGATCCAGGACCACGGCATCCCCGAGCAGCACCGCACCAACCCCCAGCTGTTCGACATCGCCAAGCGCATCGGCGCGCCGCTGCTGGCCACCAACGACAGCCACTACACGCACCGCCACGACGCGGTGGCCCACGACGCCCTGCTGTGCGTGCAGACCGGGTCGCTCATGAGCGATCCCGACCGCTTCAAGTTCCACGGCGACGACCACTACCTGAAGTCGGCGCGGGAGATGCGCCAGCTCTTCGCCGACGTCGAGGTGGCGTGCGACAACTCGCTCTGGATCGCCGAGCGCTGCGAGGTGGAGATCGAGTTCGGCAAGCCGCTGCTGCCCGACTTCCCCCTGCCCGAGGGCTTCGCCGACGACGCCGCCTACCTCCGCCACCTCACCCTCGAGGGGGCGAAGAAGCGGTGGGGCGAGCAGATCCCCGACGCCGCCCTGGAGCGGCTGGCCTTCGAGCTCGAGGTCATCGGGAACATGGGCTTCAGCTCCTACTTCCTGATCACCTGGGACCTCATCAAGCACGCCCGCGACAGCAACATCCGCGTCGGGCCGGGCCGTGGCTCGGCGGCCGGCTGCGCGGTGGCCTACTGCCTCTGGATCACCGACCTCGACCCCATCAAGTACGACCTCCTGGTCGAGCGGTTCCTCAACCCGTCCCGCATCTCCATGCCCGACATCGACATGGACTTCGACTCCCGCTACCGCGACGAGATGATCCGCTACGCCGCCGAGCGCTACGGGCGTGACCACGTCGCCCAGATCGTCACCTTCTCCACCATCAAGGCGCGCGCCGCCGTGCGCGACGCGGCCCGCGTGCTGGGCTACCCGTACGCGGTGGGCGACAAGGTCGCCAAGGCCATGCCGCCGCTGATCATGGGCCGCGACACGCCGCTCTACGCCTGCCTCGAGCCCGACGACAAGTTCCCCGACGGCTACAAGATGGCCGGCGACCTCCGCACCATGTACGCCGAGGACGACGACCTCCGCAAGGTCATCGACGTGGCCAAGGGCCTCGAGGGCCTGCGCCGCCAGGACGGCATCCACGCCGCCGCGGTGGTGATCACCAAGGACCCGCTCACCGAGTACCTCCCGATCCAGCGCAAGCCCCTGGCCGGCCAGGACATCGAGAACGCGCCGGTGGTCACCCAGTACGAGATGGGCGGGGTGGAGGAGCTCGGCCTGCTGAAGATGGACTTCCTCGGGCTGCGGAACCTCGACGTCATCTCCGACACCCTCGAGCTGGTGAAGGGGTTCCGCGGGGTCGACCTCGACATCGACAACGTGCCGCTCGACGACGCCGAGACCCTCGCCCTGCTGTGCCGGGGCGACTCCATCGGCGTGTTCCAGCTCGAGGGCGGCGCCATGCGCACCCTGATGCGCTCGCTGGCCCCCGACTGCTTCGAGGACGTCGCCGCCCTGGTGGCGCTCTACCGGCCCGGGCCCATGTCGGTGAACATGCACAACGACTACGCCGACCGGAAAAACGGCCGGAAGCCGGTGGAGTACTTCCACCCCGACGCCGAGGCCCTGCTCGGCGACACCTACGGCCTGATGATCTACCAGGAGTCGGTGATGCGGGTGAGCCAGAAGTTCGCCGGCTACTCGCTGGCGGAGGCCGACAACCTGCGCAAGGCCTGCGGCAAGAAGAAGCCCGAGCTCATGGCCCTGGAGCGCAACAAGTTCGTGGAGGGCTGCACGGCCACCGGCTTCGGCGACCTCGGCACGCCGCTGTTCGACAACATCGAGGGCTTCGCCAACTACGCCTTCAACAAGAGCCACAGCTTCGGCTACGGCCTGGTGAGCTACCAGACCGCCTACCTCAAGGCCCACTACCCGGTGGAGTACCTGGCGGCCCTGCTCACCAGCGTGAAGACCAGCCTGGAGAAGGCGGCGGTCTACCTCAACGAGTGCCGCACCATGGGCATCCAGGTCCTGGTGCCCGACGTCAACCGCTCCGACGTCGACTTCGTGGCCGCCCGCCTCGACGACGGCGCCGAGGTCATCCCGTTCGGCCTCTCCGCGGTGCGCAACGTCGGTGAGGCCCTGGTGGAGAAGATCGTGGAGGAGCGTCGGGTCAACGGCCCCTTCGTCGACTTCTACGACTTCTGCGAGCGCGTCGACATGGGGGTGCTCAACAAGAAGACGCTGGAGTCGCTCATCAAGGCAGGCGGCTTCGATTCGGTGGGGCACCCCCGGCGGGGCCTGCTGGCGGTCTTCGAGCAGATCGTCGACAACACCATCGCCCGGCGCAAGGAGCGCGACATGGGCGTCATGACGCTCTTCGGCGCCATGGAGGAGGAGTCGGGCGGCGGCTTCGACGAGCGGGCCAAGATCCCGGAGCTGCACTTCGACAAGAAGGAGCAGCTGGCGTTCGAGAAGGAGATGCTCGGCCTCTACGTGAGCGACCACCCGCTCATGGGCGCCGAGGCGGCGCTGCGCCGCAAGACCGACAACACCATCGTGGAGCTCAACGAGCTCGACGACGGCGCCATGCGCACCATCGGCGGCGTCGTCAACGGCCTCCAGCGCAAGTGGACCAAGAAGGGCGACCTCATGGCCGTCTTCACGCTGGAGGACCTGCAGAGCTCCATCGAGGTGATGGTCTTCCCCCGGACCATGACCGACATCGGCCACCAGCTGGCCGACGACGCGGTGCTCATCGTGAAGGGCCGCGTCGACAAGCGTGACGACCAGCCCAAGTTCATCGCCATGGACGTGGAGGTGTTCGACGGCGTGAGCGACGGCGCCCCGCCGCTGCGGCTCAAGGTGGCGCCGCACCGCCTCGACGCCGGCACCGTCGACGAGCTCAAGGCCCTGCTCACCAAGTTCCCCGGCGAGTCGCAGGTGTTCCTCCACATCGGCGACGACAAGGTCCTCCGGCTGCCCGAGCCGTTCTGCGTCGACACCGCCCACGGGCTCATCGGCGAGCTCCGCGTCCTGCTCGGCTCCGGCGCCATCCTCTAGCGTTCCGCCGCGTCCTCCTCGGAGGTGAACCCGGTGCGGGTCATCGTGCCCCAGTCGAGGCTGCCGCCCTGGAGGTGCTGGATGACGCCCCGGATGCGCCACCAGGCGTGGAGCTGCCGGAAGCCCACGTTCTCCAGCACGATCGCGGCCAGCGCCGCAGGGAGGTCCCGGCGGCGGCTGTAGCGCCGGTAGGAGAACTCCTCCACCACCAGCGCCAGGACCGACAACAAGATGCCGTAGCCGAAGGCCACCGCGAAGAACAGCACGGCGAACGGCACGTCGAGCAGGCCGAACACCAAGCCGAAGATCACCGACACGATGCCGAACAGCTCGATGAACGGGCCCAGCAGCTCGAAGGCCACGTAGTACGGCAGGACCACGGTGCCGATGCGCCCGTAGCGGGGGTTGCCGATCATGCGGCGGTGGACCGACAGCACCTCCATGAGCCCCCGCGACCACCGACGGCGCTGGCGGCCGAGCACCTCGAGGGTGTCGGGCACCTCGGTCCAGCACACCGGCTCGCTCACGAACTCCACGCGGTAGGGGAGGTGCTGCTCGCGCCGGTTGCGGTGGATGCGCGCCACCAGGTCGGCGTCCTCGCCGATGGCCCCCTCGCGGAAGCCGCCGAGCTCCACGAGGAGGTCCTTGCGGAAGAGCCCGAAGGCACCGGAGATGATCAGCAGGCCCTGCAGCCGGGACCAGCCCACCCGGCCGAGGAGGAACGAGCGGAGGTACTCGATGACCTGGATGCGGGCCACCCAGGAGCGGGGGAGGCGGGTCTCCACCACCCGACCCCGGTGGACCACGCAGTCGTTGACGGCCCGCACGGTGCCCCCGGTGGCCACCACGCGGGCCGGGTCGTCCACGAACGGCTTGGCCAGGTGGAGGAGCGCGTCCTCGTCGAGGATGGCGTCGGCGTCGGTGATGCACACGAGCGGGTAGCGGGCGATGTCGATGCCCACGTTGGCGGCGTCGCCCTTGGCACCCACGCTGCGCTTGCGCACCACCACCAGCGACCGCCCGTCGATGGGCACCCACTGGTCCAGCGCCTCCCCGGCCACGGGCACCCGGCCCGGGCTCTCGAGTGGCACCTCCACCAGGCCGAAGGCCGTGCGGAGCACCTCGAAGGTGGCGTCGGTGGAGCCGTCGTCCACCACGATGACCTCGTGCTGCGGGTAGCGCAGCGCCATCATCGCCTCGACGCTGCCCACGATCATCGCCTCCTCGTCGTGGGCGGGGAGGACGACGGTCACCGGCGGGGTGAGCGGGTTGGCGAAGATCTCGTCGTAGCCGGCGAACGACAGGCGCCGGAGGTGTCGGCTGATGCCTGACGCGGCCAGCAGGGTCAGCACCAGGTAGAGGGTGTTGAGGACGACGAAGTAGCCGAGGACGAACAGGTTGAAGCCCTGGAGCAGCTGGGCGGTGAGGTCCCGCACGTCAGGTGACGGGGATCGGCAGCGGGGTCACCGGTCGGGCCTGGCGCAGGTGGCGCCGGGCCTCGGCCTGACGGGCGAAACGGGCACCGGGGGAGTCGCCCGCGCCGACCACGGCGAGCTGGATCTGGCCGCGTGGCCCCAGCTGGGCCAGGGCGGCGCCGGCGTTCACCGCCACTTCGTAGCGCTCGTCGTCCAGGGCCCGGGCCAGGACCTCCACGCAGCTCGAGTCGCCGATGGCACCCAGCGCTCGGGCGGCCACCGCCCGGTTCGCCCACGCCGGGTCGTGGGCCACGATGTCGGTGAGGAGGGGCACCGCCCGGGGGCTGCCGATGCGCCCGAGGGAGCGGGTGGCGCGGATCTGGACCTCACCGCCCCGGCCCACCGCCTCGAGGAGGGCGCCCACCGCCGAGGGCGTCTGGAGCAGGCCGAGCACCTCGGCGGCCAGGGCCTGGGCGAGTGGCGGGCCCCCGACCAGCGCCGCCTCCAGCAGCGAGGTGGTGCCGGGACCCAGCTCCGCGAGGGATTGGCCGGCGATGGCCAGCGGCACCGGGCGGTCGCTCGCCGCTGCCGCGATCAGCGCCGGCGCCGCGGCGGGATCGCCGATGCGGCCGAGGGCCCGCGCCGCCACGATGCGCACCTCGGGGTCTCGGTCCTGGAGGCAGGCCTCGACCACGGACCGATCGCCGGCCCGGGCCGCCCGACCAAGGAGCTCGACCCCCCGGCAGCGACGGGTGGCACCGAACGACCCGGCTTGCCGCCGGGCGCGATCCAGCACGCCGGCCACCTCCAGCGCGTCCACCAGCGCAGCGTGGGCCTCGCCCTTGACGAGGGTGAGGTTCCGACGGGCCAGGCCCTCGAAGGTCCGGCGCCGCCGGCCTCGCCACGGGGGGAGCTCGGCGGGCTCCCCGGCCAGCAGGGCGAGCAGGTGTGGGCGGACCGTGGTGGTCACGACGTCGAGCCGCCGGTCGCGCCCGCTGCGCAGCAGGCGGGCGCCCAGCACGGCCAGGGTGCCCAGGACGAGGGAGCCGACGATGATCGCCAGGCTCACCCACGCCAGGCCGGCGGCGCCGTCGTTCATCGGCTGGCCCGGGCCAGGAGCGCCTGCACGCGGGTGAGGAGCTCGCGCGGGCTGAACGGCTTGGTGATGTAGTCGTCGGCGCCGGCCGCGAACCCGTCCTCCACGTCGTGCTCCTGGACCTTGGCGGTCAGGAGGATGATCGGCACGTGCGCGGTCTCCTCCACCTCTCGCAGCGCCTGGCACACCTCGATGCCGGTGCG
>JBBRFU010000158.1:0-8128 GCA_038241315.1 Acidimicrobiales bacterium
CGAGGCCTGGGCCGAGCTCACCGCCCCGGGGGCGCCCTTCGAGATCGCCGACGAGGTGGTGCGGGGCATCCCCATGCGCGTCTTCACGTCCGTGCCGCCCACCATGCGCGCCATCTGGGAGCTCACCGCCGGCTACGCCGACCGCACCTACGTGGTGTTCGAGGACGAGCGGTTCACCTACGCCGAGATCGACGCGCAGGTCCGGGCGCTGGCCCACCACCTCCGCGACGTCCACGGCGTCGGCCCCGGGGACCGGGTGGCCCTGGCCATGCGGAACTACCCCGAGTGGGTCGTCGGCTACTGGGCGATCGTGTCGCTCGGCGCCGCGGTGGTGGGCATGAACGCGTGGTGGACCACGCCGGAGATGGCCTACGGGCTCCGCGACTCGCGCCCGAAGGTGCTCGTGGCCGACGACGAGCGACTCGAGCGGGTGCTCCCGGTGCTCGACGAGCTGCGGGCCGAGCAGCCGCTACCGCTGATCGTGGTGCGGTCCGACCGGGCCCTGCCCGACGACGCCGTCCGCTGGGACGACGTGGTGGTGCCGGCCGAGGCGCCGGTCGGCCTCCCCGATGCCGAGATCCACCCCGACGACGACGCCACGATCTTCTACACGTCGGGCACCACCGGCTTCCCGAAGGGCGCCCAGCTCACCCACCGGGGCTCGGTGCACAACCTCTTCCACCTGGTGTTCTGGACCACGGCCGCCTCGGTGGCCGGGGCCCGGTCGGTGGCGGCCGAGGCCGAGCCCGCCCCGAGCGCCCCGCCCGACCCCGCGCCCGACGCCGCTCCTGATGCCGAACCTGTCGCCGCGGCGGCCACCGGGCCCGACGCCGGACAGAACGTGTTCATGGCACCCACCCCGCTCTTCCACGTCACCGCGTGCAACTGCCTCCTGCACCCGTGCACCCTCGCGGGCGGGCGCCTCGTGCTCACCCGCAAGTGGGATGCCGGCCGGGCCCTCGAGCTGATCGAGCGCGAGGGCGTCACCAACTTCTCGGGCGTGCCCACCATGAGCCGGGAGCTGCTCGCCCACCCCGACTGGGACCGCCGCGACACCTCCACCCTGGTGGGCATGGCGGGGGGCGGCGCGCCGGTGCCGCCCGACCTGGTGGGCAAGATCGACGCCTCGCTGCCGAAGGGCTCGCCCACCACCGGCTACGGCCTCACCGAGACCACGGGCATCGTCACCGCCAACGCGTCGCGGTACTACCTGGCCAAGCCGTCGTCGTGCGGGCCGGTGGTGCCCACCCTCGACGCCAAGCTGGTGGACGAGGCCGGGAACGACCTGGCGCCGGGCCCCGACGTGGTCGGCCAGCTCTGCGTGCGGGGTCCGGTGGTGGTGAAGGGCTACCTGAACCGCCCCGAGGCCACCGCCGAGGCCATCCGCGACGGGTGGTTCAACACGGGCGACATCGCCCGCATCGACGAGGACGGCTTCGTGTTCATCGTCGACCGGGCCAAGGACATGGTGCTGCGCGGCGGCGAGAACGTGTACTGCTCCGAGGTGGAGGCGGCCATCTACGCTCACGACGACGTGGCCGAGGCCGCGGTGTTCGGCGTGCCCGACGAGCGCCTGGGGGAGGCGGTGGCCGCGGTGGTGGTGGCCCGCGAGGGGTCGGAGCTCGACGAGGCCACGCTGCGGGCGTTCCTCGCCGAGCGGATCGCCGCCTACAAGGTGCCGGCCACCATCACCTTCCGCGCCGTCCCGCTGCCCCGCAACGCCAACGGCAAGTTCCTCAAGCGAGACCTCCGGGCCGAGCTGCTGGAGACCTGAGGACGCCGGGGACCCCCCGACGACCGTCGGTCGTCGGGGGGTCCGCCTGTCGGGGGTCCGGGCCGGGAAGGGTGGGGGGCGTGGACACCGAGGATCGAATGACGAGCGACGCCCCCGAGGGCGCGATCGGCGACTGCGCCGTCTACGAGCACGGCACCCGACGCCCGGGCCGACTCCCGCTGGGGGAGGCCGGGAGCGCCGCCCGGCGGACGGCGGGGTTCGTGTGGATCGGGCTGCAGCAGCCGTCGCACGCCGAGATCGCCGAGGTGGCGGCCGAGTTCGAGCTCCCGGCGCTGGCGGTGGAGGACGCGGTCAAGGCCCACCAGCGGCCGAAGCTCGAGATCTACGACGACGTGGTGTTCGTGGTGCTGAAGCCGGTGCGCTACATCGACCCCATCGAGATCGTGGAGGTGAGCGAGATCGCCATGTTCATCGGGCCGGGGTACGTGGTCACGGTCCGCCACGGCGAGAGCGACGTGCTGCGCCACGTCCGCGAGGAGCTCGACGCGGGCTCGGACCTCACCACCCGGGGACCCACCGCCGTGCTCTACCGGACCGCCGACCTGGTGGTCGACGGCTACGAGGAGACCATCGCGTCCATCAACGACGACGTCGACGAGATCGAGCTCCAGGTGTTCGGCGAGCACGAGGTGGGCCACGCCGAGCGCATCTACAAGCTCAAGCGGGAGATCACCGAGCTCCGCCGGGCCGTCGTGCCACTGGCCGTGCCGGTGCAGCGGCTGGCCGAGGGCCAGGTGGCGGGCATCGACTCGGCGACGGCCCACCACTTCCGCGACGTGCACGACCACCTGCTCCGGGCGGTCGATGCCATCGAGGGCCACGACCGGCTGTTGAGCGATGTCCTCCAGGCCGACCTGGCCCGCCTCAGCGTGCGCCAGAGCGAGATCGCCGTGCGCCAGAACGAGGACATGCGGAAGATCTCGGCGTGGGCGGCCATCGCCCTCCTGCCCACCGCGGTGGCGGGGATCTACGGGATGAACTTCGAGCACATGCCCGAGCTCGAGTCCCGCTACGGCTACTACGTGGTCCTCGCCCTCATCGCCCTGGCCTGCGTCGCCCTGCACCGCCTCTTCCGCCGCAACGGCTGGCTGTAGCACCGGCCTGCCGGGCCTGCCGGGCCTGCCGGGCCTGCCGGGCCTGCCGGTCAGCGGGCGGGGGAGGAGGCCGGGCGTCACCATCGGTCGGGGCCGGTCGGGGCCGGTCGGGGCCGGTCGGGGCTGACGCGAACGCCCCGGCACCGTTCGACGGCGCCGGGGCGAGGGGGAGGATCGGGTCGGGACGACGTGGCGCGGACCCGTCGTGGGGGGTGTGGGGTCAGCTGGCCTTGGCGGTGCGCTGCGCGGTGCGGGCCGTGGTGGTCGTGGCCTGCTTGGCGGTGGTGACCGTGTTGCGGGCGCCCTTGCGGGCCGAGCCCACGGTGCGCTTGGCGCCGGTCTTGGCCGCCTGCGCGGTCTTGCGGGCCGTGGTGCTGGTGCGGGCGGCGGTGTCCTCGCCGAGGTCCTTGGCCTGCTGCACCGCCTCGATGGCGTTGTCGAGCGCCTGGCCCGTGGTGGAGCGCAGCGAGGTGGCCGTCTTGCGAGCCGTGGAGGAGCCGGTGGGCGAGGAGCCCCCGAGCTTGGTGCCGAACACCCGGTCGATCAGGTCCGAGATGGCGGCGACGCCGCCCTGGGCGAGGCCGCTCACGGTGTCGGTGACCCGGTCGACCACGCCGACGACGGGACCCATGACCACGTTCCCGGGCAGGGTGCTGGGCGCCCGCGGGTGGGGGTGGAGGGGTGCGACGGCCTTGGCGTCGGCCATGGCCTCGCCGAGCTCACCGAGCGCCTTGCGACCCAGCTCCTCGCGGACCTTGGGGAAGTACTCGCCTTCCTCCTCCTCCACGTGGTGGCGCACGTTCTCGATGAGGACGGTGACCTTGGCGTCGAAGCGCTCGTCGTGCGGGTCCATGGTCTCGAGCTCGGAGAGGAGCCACTTCACGACGTGGTGCTCCTCGATGCTCTCCAGCACGACGTCGTCGGTCTCGGGCACCGTGGCCCGGGTGACCGGGTAGAAGAGCTGCTCTTCCACCGCGGCGTGCTTCGAGAGCTCCTCGATGATGCGGTCGACCAGGTCACGCTTCTCGACGTAGGCCCGCTCGCCCGCCTGTTCGAAGCGCTTGAACAGCTTCTCGACGGTCTGGTGGTCTTCTCTGAGCATGGTGATGGCGTCCATGGGCCCGGACCTACCCGGGGGTAGCCCCCGTATCCGCGGAGCGACACATGCCACGTCGGGCCCGTCGAGGCCTCCGGTGCACCCGGTCGGGGGGAACCAACACCGGGGAAACGTCGGACCAACCCCGAACCAACACGAACCGACGGGCTGGAACGTCGTACGATCGGACCACCCCGGTGCACCAGGCGCCGGGCGGGAGGCCACCCGGCGGGGTGGGCCGTCCGACCACCACCCGTGAGGCATCCGGTGGCCCTGCTCGACGAACAACTCGAACCACCCGGGCCGAGTGGGCCCGCTCCTCGCCTCACCGCGCCCCACCGCACCCCGGCGAGCGGGACGATGGCGCTGCTGCATCGTTGGTGGCGGAGCCGGTACGGCTACGCCATGGTGCTGGAGCTGGCCCTGGTGGCCGTCCTGCTCACCCTCTATCGCTACGGTCGCTTCCTCGCTCGTGAGCAGACCGGCAACGCGTTCGCCAACGCCGACTTCGTGATGCGGGTGGAGGAGCAGCTCGGGATCGGCAACGAGGCCGCCCTCCAGCGCCAGGCCCTCGACCACCTGTGGCTGATCGGGGCCCTCAACCGGTACTACGTGAGCGTGCACTTCCCCGCCACCGTGGCCTTCTTCGCGATCACCTACGTGCGGGCGCCCCACGGGTACCGGCGCATCCGGCGGCTCTTCATGGCGGTCACCGCGGTGGCGCTGGCGATGCACGTGGCCTTCCCCCTGGCCCCGCCTCGGATGCTCCCCGGCTTCGTCGACACCGTCACCCGCTACGGGCCGTCGGTGTACCAACGCTCCGACGTGGCCGAGACGGTGAACCAGTACGCGGCGATGCCCTCGCTCCACTTCGGGTGGGCGGTCCTGGTGGCGTACGGCGTCATCACGCTCGCCCGCAGCCCCTGGCGTTGGGCCATCCTCGCCCACCCGGTGCTCATCCTCGTCTCCATCGTGATCACCGCCAACCACTTCTGGCTCGACGCCGTGGTGGCGGGCGTGCTGGTGGGCGGCGCCCTCGTGGCGGCCCGAGCGCTGTCGTCGCCGGTGGACGACCCGGTCGACGAGCCCTACGGCGTCACCACCGTCTGATCCGCCGCCGACCGCCGCCGCCGGTCAGCCTGGCCGTGGCGGGTCGCTCGGTCCGTCCGATGCCGTCGGCTCGGGGTGGGCGGCGTGGTCGGGCTGGTCGGGCGGGTGGACGACCCCCTCGGCCACGTGGGTGAGCTTGATGTTGAGGCGCTGCGACGCCCGGCGCAGCAGGTCGAAGGCCGCGTCCTCGTCGATGTGCGACTGGGCCATGAGGATCCCCTTGGCCTGGCCGATGAGGTCGCGGGAGGCGGCCTTGCGCTCGAGCTGCTCCTCCCGCTGGGCCGACGACAGGGCGACCGCGGCGTGGGCCGCGAACACCGCGCCCAGCGCCACGTCGGTGTCGTCGAACGCGTCGACGGCCGTGGCGTAGAGGTTGAGGGCGCCCATGGTGTCCTGCTCGATGAAGAGCCGGAACGACACGATGCTGGTGACGCCGGTCTCGCGGTGGGCCCGCTCGGCGAACCGGGGCCAGCGGGTCTCCTTGGTCAGATCTCCGGTGCGGAACACCTGGTGCTCCGCGATGGCGTCGAGGCAGGGGCCCTCGTCGACCTCGGCCTGGATGGCGTCGAGGATGCGCGGCGTCTCGTGGCTCGAGGCCGGGGAGGTGACCACCCGGTCCACGATCATGGTGATGCCGGCGAACTCGCAGGCCGGCAGGTGCTCGACGGCGAGGCGCACGATGGCGTCGAGGGTCGCCTCGACGCTCGTGTCGGAGGCCAGGGCGCGCGCCACCTGCTCGAACATCTCCGCCACCTCGGTGGAGCTCGGCCCGGCGTCAGAGGTCATGGCGGGAGGATATGACCGATCACCCGGACGCGCCGGGTGGACGAGCGGCCCCGGAGCGCGGGGTCGCCGTCCGTGCACGGGCAGCGACCCCGCTCACGGTCGAGGCACATGCTGGACCCGGCCGTTGCGTTCCCCCTACCCGCCCCGGAGCAACTGAACGGGCTGAGACCGTGCCGCGGACGAGGCTCAGCGGGGCGCGGGTGCGGCGGGACCGCGGCCCGGGGCGACCAGCAGGCCCGGCGTGGTGCCGGTGCGGCGCTTGAACGCCCGACGGAAGGTGGCCGTGTCGCTGAAGCGCAGGCGGGCGGCCACCTGCTCCACCGTCATCCCCCCGGCCCGGAGCAGCTGCTGGGCGAGGTCGATGCGCACGTCGGACACCACCTCCCGGAGGCTCGTTCCCTCGGCGTGCAGCCGCCGCTGCAGGGTCCGCTCGCTCATGGCGAGCCGCGCGGCCACGGCCGCCGGGGTGGCCTCCCCCCGGTCGAGCAGGTCGGCCACCGCCTCCCGCGCCGCGTCGGTGGCCTGCCGCACCGGTCGCACGCGGTCGAGGTAGTCGGCCACGGCGGTGTCGGCGGCCAGGGCGGCCTCGACGCAGCTGGTGGGGAGGGGCCGGTGCACGTCGACGGGGTCGAAGGCCAGCACGTAGGCCTCGGCGCCGTAGGTGACGGGGCACCCGAAGAAGGCCTCGAACCGATCGGCGGCGGGGCGCCGCGGCCGGCGGAGGGCGACGGCGAGCGGTGAGAGCCGCGTGCGGGTGAGGAACCGGGCCGTGCGCACGATGGACGCCACCACGGCCTCCACCGACTCGTGGGTGGGCTCCTTCCCGTGGCCCCCGGGGCGGTCGGGCCGGTGGTCCAGCCGGAGCTCGTAGCGGCCCTGCCGCTCCTCCGCCTCGGCGCGCTGGGGCATGGCCAGGACCACGGGCGCGAAGCGGGTGATCCGCTGGAAGGCCTCCTGGAGGCTGGTGCTGGCCAGGATGCCCACCCCCAGCCCGTGGAACGTGCCGGGCCCGACGAACCGCGACACCTCGATGCCGAAGCAGGGATCGCCGGTGGCGTCGACCGCCAGCCGCCAGAGCCGGGTGGAGCACGACAGCGGGACGCGCCCGCCACCGGCCCGCAGCGCCGCCGGGTCGATGCCCGCCTCACGCGCCAGGTCCGCACCGGGCAGGCCCTGGGCATCGAGCGCTCGCACCACGGTGGCGGTCCAGGACGCGAGGACGGTGGGCTCCGCGCCTCGGGCCGGTCCGACCGGCCCGTCGACCCCCGCGACCCCGACGGTGCGGCTGGCTTCGTGCGTCATCGACGGCACCTCCTGTGGCGCAACAAGCCCCCCACCTGGCGCCGGCGGCCCTTCTCGCCCCGCCGGCCCACGTGAAGGATGTCACAGGAACCGGAGCCGCAAACCTGTGGCACCCGGGGGACACGTCCACCACACCTCAGGGGAACCCATGCGCACTCGCCGATCGATCATCGCCGTCCTCGCGGCGGCCCTGGTGCTCGCCGCCCAGGCCTTCGTGCCCGGCGGCACCGCCGGTGCCGCCGACAACCCGTACGAACGGGGCCCGGCCCCCACCGCCTCGGCGCTGGAGCGGACGGGGCCCTTCGCCTACACCTCCACCACGGTCTCGAACCTCTCGACGCCCGGGTTCGGGGCGGCGACGATCTACTACCCGACCAGCACCACGGCAGGGACCTTCGGCGGGGTGGCCATCGCCCCCGGCTTCACCGCCCGCCAGTCGTCGATCGCCTGGTACGGGCCGAGGCTGGCGTCGCACGGCTTCGTGGTCATCACCATCGACACCAACTCCACCTGGGACCAGCCCGCCTCGCGCGGCGACCAGCTGCTGGCCGCGCTGGACTACCTCACCGGCTCCAGCTCGGTGCGCACCCGGGTGGACCGCACGCGCCTGGCGGTGATGGGCCACTCGATGGGCGGTGGCGGTGCCCTCGAGGCCGCCAAGGACCGCACCTCGCTGCAGGCGGCGGTCCCGCTCACGCCGTGGAACACCGACAAGACGTTCCCGGAGGTGGTGACGCCCACGATGATCATCGGTGCCGAGAACGACTCCGTGGCGTCGGTGCGGTCGCACGCCGAGCCGCTCTACGCCGGCCTCACCCGAGCCGCGGACAAGGCGTACCTGGAGCTGAACGGGGCCAGCCACTTCACGCCCAACTCCACCAACGCCACCATCTCCCGCTACTCGCTGGCCTGGCTGAAGCGCTTCGTGGACAACGACATCCGCTA
>JBBRFU010000159.1:0-8047 GCA_038241315.1 Acidimicrobiales bacterium
CCACCCCCCACCGGCCGGCAGCCACCGACCGCAGGCGGCTGCGGTGGATCGGCCATCTTGGGCAGGTGGCCAGGCATCGCTACACTTGCCGATCGGCCCGCCACCAGGCGCGCCGTCGTCCAAACGTCCGCCCGGATCCACCCACGGTCGTCGCCTCCCGGCGACGCGACGGATCCAGGCTTCGCTCAACCGTGGGTGAGGAGAGGTTCCATGTCGGAGCCCGTCGTGACCATGAAGCAGCTGCTCGACGCGGGGGTGCACTTCGGGCACCAGACCCGTCGGTGGAACCCCAAGATGAAGCGGTTCATCTTCGGTGACCGCAACGGCATCTACATCATCGACCTGCAGCAGACGCTCAAGCGCATCGAGACGGCCTACATCGCCATCCGCGACACCGTGGCCGACGGTGGCACCGTGCTCTTCGTGGGCACCAAGAAGCAGGCCCAGGACCCCATCCAGTCCTACGCCGAGAAGTCCGGCTCGCCGTACATCAACCAGCGCTGGCTGGGCGGCATGCTCACGAACTACGAGACCATGTCGAAGCGGGTCGCCAAGATGCAGGAGTACCGCCGCATGCGCGACTCCGGCGAGTTCGAGGCCATGCCCAAGAAGGAAGCCCTCCTCATCTCCCGCGAGCTCGAGAAGCTCGAGCGCAACCTCGGCGGCATCGCCAAGATGGAGCGCCTCCCCGACCTGGTGTTCATCCTCGACACCAAGAAGGAGCACATCGCGGTCACCGAGGCCAACAAGCTCGGCATCCCGATCGTGGCCGTGGTCGACACCAACTGCGACCCCGACGTCATCCAGTTCCCGATCCCGGGCAACGACGACGCCATCCGCTCCGGCACCCTCATGAGCCGGGTGATCGCCGACGCGGTCGAGGAGGGCCACCTCATGGCCTCCCGCAAGCCCGGCGCCCGTGCCGCGGCCGCCGCTGCGGCCACGGCCGCCGCGGCCGCCGCCCCGAAGGTCCGCTCGGCCGAGGACGAGGCGGCCGTCGCCGCCCAGCAGGCCGAGGCCCGCCGCCAGGCCGCCCAGGCCGCCGCCGAGCGCGAGGCCCGGATCGCCGCGCAGCAGGCCGCCCCCCAGCCCGCCGCCGAGGTCGTCGCCACGCCCGAGGCCACCCCCGCGCCCGAGGCGGTCACCGAGCCCGAGGCCGTCACCGAGTCCGAGACCGTCGCCGAGACCCCCCAGGAGACCACGCCCGATGCCTGAGTTCACCGCCAAGGACGTCCAGGCCCTGCGCCAGTCCACCGGTGCCGGGATGATGGACGCCAAGAAGGCGCTCCAGGAGAACGGGGGCGACCCGGAGGCCGCCACCACGTGGCTGCGGGAGAAGGGCCTGGCCAAAGCCGGCACCCGTGACGACCGCGACAACAGCCAGGGCACGGTGGCCGTGTCCCACGTCGAGTCCGTGGCCGCCATCGCCGAGCTCAAGTGCGAGACCGACTTCGTGGCCAAGTCCGACCAGTTCTCGAGCCTCGTCACCGAGATCGCCACCATCGTGGCCCTCGAGGGCGAGGAGGCGGTGGCCAAGAAGGCCGATGCCATCGACGACATGAAGGTCGTGCTCAAGGAGAAGATCGAGCTGGGCCGCGTGGTCCGGGTCGCCGCGGCGCCGGGCAACGTGGTGGACACCTACCTCCACCGCCAGGACGGCCGTGGCGTGCTCGGCGTCATCGTGGAGCTGGCCGGCGGCGACGCCGCCCTGGCCCACGAGGTCGCGGTGCACATCGCCTTCACCAAGCCGTCGTACCTCAGCCGCGACGAGGTGCCCGCCGCCGAGGTGGCCGCCGAGCGTGAGGTGCTCACGGGCATCACCCGCGCCGAGGGCAAGCCCGAGGCCGCGCTGGAGAAGATCGTCGAGGGCCGCCTCACCGGGTGGTTCAAGGAGCGGGTCCTGCTCGAGCAGGCCTACGTCAAGGACGACAAGGTGACCATCAGCCAGCTCCTCGGGAGCGCCTCGGTGGCCCGGTTCGCCGTGGTGGCGATCGGCGCCTGAGGTGACGGCCCAACCCGACATCGAGGCGGCGCCCGGCGGCGAGGTGCCCCGCTGGTCCCGCATCGTCTTGAAGTTGTCGGGTGAGGCCTTCGCCGGCTCGGCCGGCTTCGGCATCGACGGGTCCATCGTGCGCCAGCTCGCCGAGGACGTGGTCGACGCCCGCTCCATGGGCGTCGACGTGGCGATCGTCATCGGCGGCGGCAACATCTGGCGGGGCATGACCGGCGCCGGCGCCGGCATGGACCGGGCCCAGGCCGACTACATGGGGATGCTGGCCACGGTCATCAACTCCCTGGCCCTCCAGGACACCCTGGAGCAGCTCGGCCAGCCGGCGCGGGTGATGACCGCGCTCCACATGGAGCAGATCGCCGAGCCCTACATCCGCCGCCGGGCCGAGCGTCACCTCGAGAAGGCTCGGGTGGTCATCCTGGCCGCCGGGCTCGGGGCGCCGTTCTTCACCACCGACACGCCGGCGGCGCTGCGCGCCGCCGAGCTGTCGGCCGGCGCCGTCATCAAGGGCACCCACTCGGGGGTCGACGGCGTCTACACCGCCGACCCCAAGCTCGATCCCACCGCCACCCGGTTGGACGAGATCTCCTACATGGACGTGCTCAACAAGGGCCTGAAGGTCATGGACCCCACGTCCATCACGTTCTGCATGGACAACGACCTCCCGATCGTCGTGTTCGACGCGCTGCAGGTGGGCAATCTGCGGCGTGTCCTCACCGGCGAACCGGGAGTCGGTACCCTGGTTCGGTGATCTTCCTCCTGCACGACCGCCGATGAGCGACGAGACGGTGACCCTGGTGCTCGACGACGCCCGCGAGCGGATGAACCGCGCCGTGGTCCACACCCGGGCCGACTTCGGCAACATCCGCACCGGTCGGGCCGCGCCCGCCCTGGTGGAGAAGCTCCCCGTGGAGTACTACGGCTCGGAGGTCCCCCTGCAGCAGCTGGCCGGCTTCTCGGTGCCCGAGGCCCGGATGCTGGTGATCAACCCCTACGACAAGGGATCGGTGGCCGCCATCGAGAAGGCCATCCGCCGGTCCGACCTGGGCCTGAACCCCAGCAACGACGGCAACAACATCCGCCTCTCGTTCCCGCCCCTCACCGCCGAACGGCGCAAGCAGTTCGTCAAGGTGGTCAAGGGCATGGCCGAGGACGGGCGGGTCACCATCCGCAACGTCCGTCGCGCCGCTCGCCAGGAGCTCGAGTCCTTCGAGAAGGACGGTGAGCTCTCCGAAGACGAGCTGTCCCGAGCCGAGAAGGAGCTCGACAAGCTCACCCAGGCCGCAGAAGCCGAGATCGACGTCGCGCTCGGTGCGAAGGAGCAGGAGCTGCTCGAAGACTGACCGGGCAGGAGGAGGCGATGCCTCCTGCCGACAACCGAACGAGCCACACGGCGGCGGGGCCCGCCGGCTCGACCCGCTCGACGCCCAGCGTCATTCCGGCGGGTTCCCCCAAGGAGGTGTCATGGACGACCAGCGCAGATCTCGACCAGAGGACAAGAAGGCGGCCCCGGCCGAAGGGGTCCGCATCATCGGCCCCGACGAGGCGGCCGAGGCGATGGAGCGCGGCGACGTCGCGGCGCGCCGCACCGACGACGAGCTCCGCTTCGGCGACCGGCCGCCGTCGCCCCCGGCGGGCCCGCGGCCCGCGCTGCGGTTCCCCCTCGACGCCAGCGCCGATCCCACCCGGATCGAACGCCCGCCCGTGCAGCCCGCTCCCGATCCCGTCACCGGGCCGGTGGAGCTCCCGCACTGGACCGAGCCCCCCACCGGCGAGGTGCCGGCGGTGCTGATCGGCGACGACGCGCCGCTGCTCGGCGAGGACGGCGACGACCTCGACGCGTGGTCGTCGTTCGCCACGTCCACCCCCCGTTGGCGCGACGCCGACGACGACTGGGGTGACGACGGCTTCATGGAGCGCCTCGCCGGTGACAGCGACGAGGTGCGCATCGGCGCCCTGGGAGACCAGGACGCCGAGCCCAGCCACGACGAGTACTTCGGGTTCGACGACCTCGAGGAGCGGGTGGGGGAGCGCACCGGCGACGCCGAGGCGGAGCCCGAGGGCGCGGCCGCTCCCCGCTGGGAGGCCGGCGGCGACGACTGGAGCGCGACCGACGCCGATGCCCCCGAGCCCGGCACCGGGCCGGCCGACGACGTCTGGGCCGACGAGGGCGCGTGGTCCGAGGAGGTCCCCGTGGCCGACGACCCCGGGCCCGACGACCTCGACGACTACGACGACCCCGTCCCGGTGACCCCCACCGGAGGCGGCGACCGCGACCTCACCACGGCGGTGGCCGTCGGGGCCGGGCTGGCCGCGCTGGCCGTGGTGCTGCTGCTCCTCGGCTCGAAGTTCCTCCTCGTGCTCGTGGCCGCCACCCTCGGCATGGCCGCCGCGGAGTACTTCGGCGTCCTGCGCAAGGTGGGCTGGGAGTGCGCCACGCTCCTCGGCGTGTTCGCCACGGTGGCGTTCCCGCTGGCCGTCTACTGGCGGGGGCCGATCGCCTACCCGCTGCTCGCCGTGCTGGTGATCGCCGCCATCCTCACCTGGTACCTGGTGGGAGCCGGCGGCCACGAGCCCCGGGTGCTGGAGGGCTCGGGCGCCACGCTGCTCGGGATCTTCTGGATCGGCGGCATGGGCTCGGCGGCGGCGGCGCTGCTGCGCCTCCCCGACGGCCGGGCCCTCGTGCTCACCGCCATCCTGGCCACCGTGGCCTACGACATCGGCGGCTACTTCATCGGTCGCTACATGGGTCACCGACCCCTGTCGGCGGCCAGCCCCAACAAGACCATGGAGGGCCTGGTGGGCGGCATGGGCGCCGCCCTGGCCACCACCATCGTGATCGTCGGCGTCCTCGGGAAGGGCCCGTGGACCGGTGCGGCTGCGGCCATCACCCTCGGCGTCGGCATCGCCGTGGCCGCCCCCCTGGGCGACCTCTGCCAGTCGCTGCTCAAGCGCGACCTCGGCGTCAAGGACATGTCCAGCATCCTGCCCGGCCACGGTGGGGTGCTCGATCGCTTCGACAGCATGCTGTTCGTGATGCCCACGGTGTTCTGGCTGGCGCTGGCCGTCGGTCACGTGGCCTGACCGCGGCCCTGGGGGCCACCCGACCCGGCGGTAGGGTGGTCGGGTGACCACCACCATCGCCCTGGCGGGATCCACGGGCTCGATCGGCACCCAGACGCTGGAGGTCGTGGCCGCCGAAGCGGGTCGCTTCGAGGTGGTGGCGCTCGGGGCGTCGGGGCGCAACCTCGACCAGCTCGTCGCCCAGGCCGTCGCCACCGGGGCCCGGGTGGTCGCGGTCGCCGACGAGTCGGTCGCCGGGGCCGCGGCCCAGCGGCTGCCCGGCGTCGAGGTCCGGGCCGGCACCGCCGGGCTCGCCAGCCTGGGTGCCGAGGCCGACGTGTGCGTGAACGGCGTGGTGGGCTTCGCCGGGCTGGAGGTCACCCTCGCCACCCTCGAGGCGGGCAAGCGGCTGGCCCTGGCCAACAAGGAGTCGCTCATCGCCGGGGGCCCCGTCGTGCAGCGCGCCCGCCGGACCCCGGGCGCGGAGCTGGTGCCGGTCGACAGCGAGCACGGCGCCATTCACCAGTGCCTCCGTGCCCGGGACCCCTCGGGCCCGGCGCGGGTGCACCGCCTGGTCCTCACCGCGAGTGGGGGGCCCTTCCGGGGCCGGTCGGCCGACGACCTCCGCTCGGTCACCATCGACGACGCCCTCGCCCACCCGACCTGGTCGATGGGCCCGAAGATCACGATCGACTCGTCGACCCTGATGAACAAGGGCCTCGAGGTCATCGAGGCCCACGAGCTCTTCGGTGCGCCCGCCGGCGAGGCGGGCGTCGGGATCTCCTACGACGAGATCGACGTGGTGGTCCACCCCCAGTCGATCGTGCACTCCATGGTCACCTACACCGACGGCTCCACGATCGCCCAGCTCTCCTCGCCCGACATGCGTCTGCCCATCGGCTACGCCCTGGCGTGGCCCGACCGGCTGGGCACCGGGTTCGGCACGATCGACTGGTCGGGCCTGTCCCGCCTCGACTTCGAGCCGCCGGACCACGAGGCGTTCCCCTGCCTCGGGCTGGCCTACGCCGCCGGCCGCGCCGGGGGGCTGGCGCCGGCCTGGCTGAACGCGGCCAACGAGGAGGCCGTCGCCGCCTTCCTCGCCGGCGCCATCGACTGGGTCGACATCGCCGCGGTCTGCGCCGCCGTGCTGGACCGCCACGACGGGGCGACCGCCACCTCGGTGGGCGACGTCGTCGAGGCCGACCGCCGGGCCCGCGCCGCAGCCCGTAGCGTGATGGCAGCCCGAGACCGTGTGAGGACCACCGCTCCATGACCGATACCCAGGCCCCTGCGCCCGGCACGCCCGCCGGCGCGCCGCCCGAGCCGCCCGCCGACCGACCGTCGGTCGGCGCCGACGCGTCGAGCGCCACCGGCGGTGGCGTGCCCCACGCCGGGCTCCGGCTGGCCGCGCTGCTCGCCGCGCTCGTCGCCCTCGGCCTGTGGAACCCGTGGATGCTCGTGGTGATCCTGGCCCTGGTCTTCATGATCACGCTGCACGAGCTCGGCCACTACCTCACGGCCAAGCGGGCCGGCATGAAGGTCACCGAGTTCTTCTTGTTCTTCGGGCCCAAGATCTGGTCGATCAAGCGGGGCGAGACCGAGTACGGCATCAAGTGCATCCCGGCCGGGGCCTACGTGAAGGTGATCGGGATGACCAACCTGGAGGAGGTGCCGCCCGAGGACGAGGCGCGCACCTACCGGCAGAAGTCGTTCGGGGAGCGCATCTCCGTGGCCGTGGCGGGCTCCACGATGCACTTCCTGCTGGCCCTCGCGCTGATCTTCGCCGCGCTGGTGGGCACGGGGGTGCCGGCGGGCAGCCTCGATCCGGGTGAGCAGGCCAGCGACTGGACGATCGCCAGCGTGGTGGAGGGGTCCGGGGCCGAGGCGGCCGGCCTCCAGCCGGGCGACAAGGTGGTCCGCCTCGCCGGTGAGCCGATCGACAGCTTCGACGACCTCCGCACGGTGGCGTCGGAGGTCGAGGGCGACACCGTCCCCCTCGCCTACCGGCGCGACGGCGAGGTGCGCACCACCGAGATCACCCTCGAGCCCTTCTACACCTGGTCCGTCGCCCGCGTGGTGCCGGGATCGGGCCCGGCCGAGGCCGGCCTGGAGGTCGGCGACGACCTCACCAGCATCGACGGCACCCCCACCCGCGGCATCGAGGACCTCGACGAGCTGTTGGCGTCGGTCGAGGGCCGGACGGTGCCGGTGGAGCTCGAGCGCGCCGCCGAGGACGGCACGGTCCGCACCGCCGAGGCCGAGGTCGAGGTGGAGTCGCTGGTGCTCGCCGGCTACGCGGGCTACCTGGGGGTGGGTCGGGAGCGCCCGGAGAACGAGCGCGTCGGCCCGCTGGAGGGGATCGTCGAGGCGCCCCGGCAGTTCGTCCGGGTGGCCTCGCTGTCCCTGCAGGGCCTCGCCAGCTTCTTCAGCCCGTCGGGCATCGCCGACTTCGTCGGCCAGGTGGGCGACGCCCGCGACGAGAACCCCGGGGTCGAGGGCCCCACGATCCCGTCGTCGAACGCCACGTCGTCCACCCTGCTCGACACCGGCTCCAGCACCGTGGGCGAGAACCGCATCCTGTCGATCTACGGCCTGGTCCGCATCGGGTCCGACACGGGCAAGGTCGACCCGGGCAGTCTGGTGGCCCTCTTCGCGGTGATCAACATCTTCATCGGGATGTTCAACCTGGTGCCCCTCCTGCCCTTCGACGGCGGGCACGTGGTGCTGGCCGTCTACGAGAAGATCCAGGAGAAGCGGCTGAACCGCCGGCGCTACTTCGCCGACGCCGGGCGCCTCCTCCCGGTCATCAACGTGGTGGTGGTGGCGTTGGGCCTGCTGTTCCTGTCGTCGCTGTACCTCGACATCGCCAACCCGCTGACCTGATGGACGCCGGCCGCACCCCGGTCGCCGCCCGGCGCCCCACCCGACAGATCACCCTGGCCCACCCCTCCAACCCGGTGTCGGTGGGCGGCG
>JBBRFU010000160.1:0-7871 GCA_038241315.1 Acidimicrobiales bacterium
GGCGCGGGGGCCGGGGCCGGCGCCGGACGCGGGGCCGGCGCGGGGGCCGGAGCGGGAGCCGGGGCCGGGGCCGGCGCCGGGCGGTCCGGGCTGTCGACGCTGGCCGGCGAGGCCACCGGGACCGGATCGGCCGGCGAGGCCACCGAGGCCGGCGACGCGGCGCTGGCCGCCGAGTTCGGGCCCTCCCCGGGGGTGTCCATCGAGTCGGCGCCGTCGGGGCTGTCGTCGGGCGACTGGAGGGGCGAGTCGATCGACTCGCCGTCGGGCGAGAGCACGTCGAGGCGATCGTCGCCGGAGATGGCGTCGGGGGCCTCCGCGCTCGCGGCGGTCTGCGCCTCGCGGAGCGAGATCCGGGAGGCCGGCTCGCCCTCGTCGGCGCCGCCGGGCGAGAGGCCGATCATCCCGCCGAGGCCGAGCCCGGCGACGATGGCGCTGGCGCCGGCGATCTTCCACTGCTTGGTCATGGGCATGGTGTTCCTTCGGGGTCGATGTGTCGGTGTCGAGGATCAGGGTGCGGGCCGGGCCTGAACGACCCGTGAGGTCCGGGTGAGGGTCCTCTCACCTCCGGACCCGGCGTCAGCGGGCCAGTGGCTCGGCGGGTCGGCGGGTCGGGGGGGAGGCCGACCGGCCGGCCCGGACGCGCTGCGCGCTGGCCAGCCAGCGCTCGGCGAGGGCGACGCGGCGCTCGGTGTGGTGGCGCCAGTTCGGCTCCAGCACCCGGAACGACCCGGTGGCCAGCCCCAGGACCACGCCGGCCACCGCGGCCCGCAGGAGGGCGGGGTCGACCACCCGGTCGAAGCCGTCGAGCAGCTGGGCGGCGTAGCGCTCGATGACGTCGTGACGGGGCGAGCCCACGGCCAGCACCGCGAGGTGGCCGACCATGGTGGCGAGGTCGTCCACCCGTCGGCCGGCGCCGAAGGTGTCGACGTCGAGCAGGCCGGTCACCCGACCGCCGTCCACCAGGAGCTGGGCCTCGTAGAAGTCGCCGTGGACCGGCACCACCGGCTCGGCGGTCGCCTCGGCCTCGAAGGGCGCCAGGCCGGCCGCGAGCGCGGCCGTCCGCGCCGCCAGCTCGGGGGCCACCGACGCCAGGAGGGCCGCCCACTCCCCCGCCCGCCACGACGCCGCCGGCACGGCGGCCGGGTCGGCCCCGTCGACGGCGTCGACCGACGGGAGGGCGTCGAGCACGGCGAGGAGCGCCCCGGGGCCGGGCAGCCCGAAGCGGGCGAGAAGGGCCTCGCGAAGGGTCCGACCTCCCAGGGCCTGGAGCACCACGATCCCGTGCTCGGCCGACCACCCCAGCGAGCGCGGCACCGGCACCGGGCCGGCCAGGAGCTGGTGGCGGCGGTGGAGGGCCTCCACCGACCGGGGTCGGACCACCTTCAGGAACGTGCGCACCCCGGCACCGGTGACCTCCACGACGGCTCGCCGGCCCGGACGGTAGGCACGGGCGACGCAGCGCAGTCGTGGGGCGACCAGGCCGACCTCGGCCAGCACCGCCGCCGCCGAGGCCGGGTCGAGGGCGGGCGCCAGGCCGGGGAGCCAGGGGTCGTGGGGGACCCGCCAGGCGACGACGTCGTCGACCCCGTCGCTGATCACCAGTGCCCCCTCGGGGGCCCGTCGACCGGCCGACAGGACCATCGACTCCGTGGTCCGCCGACCGTCCTCCCACCGCACCGCCACGTCGTGGCGGACGGTGAGGGACCGGCCCGGGTAGTAGGTGGCCTGGGCCGGCGTGGACCGCTCGACGTGCCCGCCCACGGCGCCCAGGACCGCGGCGAGGGCGGCGGTCGCCCCGTCGCCGAGGACGTCGGACGCCGGCACCGCCGGATCGTCGAGCACGGGCAGGTCGGGCGCGAGCTGGGCCACGGTCATGGGACCACGATGCGCCCCGCCGCGGAGGCCGCCATGAGCCGCGCCTGAGAGATCCCTCATCCTCGGGCGGCCCCGCGGCCGGCCCTCGACCGGGTGCGGCCCCGGTGGGTGCTCAGCCGGCGCGGTCCGCCGGTGCGGCCGGCAGTCGGTAGCCCATGGACCGGACCGTCTCGATGACGTGGGTGCCCAGCTTCTTGCGGAGGTAGCGCACGTACACCTCCACCACGTTCGAGCCGGGGTCGAAGTCGTAGCCCCAGACGATCGAGAGCAGCTGCTCGCGCGACAGCACCTGGTCGGGGTGGCGGAGGAAGGTCTCGAACAGGCTGTACTCGCGGGCCGTCAGCTCCACGGTGCGATCGCCCACCGAGGCCCGGCGGGTGCGCACATCGAGGCTGACGTCGCCCACGCGCAGGACCGTGGGCTCGTCGGTGGTCTCGGTCCGCAACCGGACCCGGACCCGGGCGAGGAGCTCCTCGAACCGGAACGGCTTGGTGACGTAGTCGTCGGCCCCGGCGTCGAAGCCGGCCACCGTCGTGCCCACCTCGGAGCGGGCGGTGAGGATCAGCACGGGCAGCTTCTCGCCGCGCTGGCGCAGGCGGGCCAGCACGTCCATCCCGTCGAGCGAGGGGAGGCCGAGGTCGAGGATCAACAGGTCGAACTGCTCGTCCCGGGCCAACGACGCCGCCACCTCGCCGTCGTCGGTGGTGACCGTCGTGTAGCCGGCGGCGCGGAGGCCCTTCTCGAGGAACTCGGCGATCCGGGGTTCGTCCTCGGCGATCAGGATGCGGGCCATCGGGTGCTCCGGTCGGGCTGGGAGGTGGACTGGGAGGTGGGCTGGTCGGCCGTGGGGTCGATGCCACGAGTCGGCGGGTGGGGCTGGTCGAGGGTCAGGTCCTCGGGCGCCGGGTCGTCGGGCGTGGTGTCGTCGGGGGTGACGCCGTCGGGCGGGGCCCCTTCCCGCAGCGGGGCCACCGCCGGGACCTCGTCGCTCGGCGGGCCGGGATCGCCGCCCGCCAGCGGCAGCACGAGGTCGAAGCGCGAGCCGCGCCCCACGTCGCTGTCGAGGTGCACGTGCCCGCCGTGGCCGGCGGCCACGGCGCGCACGATGGTGAGGCCGAGGCCGGCGCCGTCCGAGCGGCGACGGGCGTTGCGCCCGCGTGAGAAGCGGTCGAAGATCCGCTCCTGCTCGTCGCTCGGGATGCCCAGGCCCTCGTCACGCACCCAGAAGCGGACCTCGTCGGCCGTGCGGCTGCTCCCGATCCCCACCACGGTGCGCGGGTCGGTGTGCTCCGCCGCGTTGCGGGCCAGGTTGAGCAGGGCCTGGGTGAGGCGCTGCGGGTCGAGCTCGGCGGTGCCCGTGGCGCAGGCGTCGAGCCGCCAGTCGCGGTCGCCCAGGGTGCGGGCCTTCATCAGCACCTCGGTGGTGAAGTCGCTGAGCTCGACCAGCTCGCGGTGCACGAAGTCGGTCTGCTCGGCCTTGGCCAGCAGGAGCAGGTCCTCGACGATGCGCGCCATGCGGCCCAGCTCGTCGTCGACCACGGCCAGGGTGGCGGCCCGGTCCTCGGGGTCGTCGCCCATCAGCTCGAGCTGGCCCATGATCACCGTGATCGGGGTGCGGAGCTCGTGGCCGGCGTCGTCTACGAACGCCCGCTGGGCGGCGAAGGCCTCCTCCAGCCGGTCGAGCATCTCGTTGAAGGTGACGGCCAGCTGCCCGACCTCGTCGGAGGACTCCACCGGGATGCGACGCGACAGGTCGGTCTCGGAGATGGCACGGGCCGCGGCGGTGACCTCGCGCAGCGGCCGGAGCAGCCGCCCGGCGATGAACCAGGCGATCCCCGTGGCCACCGCGATCACCACGGCCACCACGAGCGCCTGCACCCGGAGGTCGGCGTCGATGGCCCCCCGCTCACGGTCGAGGAAGTTCACCACCACGAAGACCCCGCGGGTCTCCCCCCCGCTGGCCAGCGGCACGGCCAGGTAGCGCACCGCACCGGCGTCGGTCGCCACCTCGCCTCGCTGTCCCACCTGCAGGTCGCCCCACCGCTCGTTGAGCTCGGCCGAGGTGTCGAGGCGCACCGGCGTCTGGCGCGTGACCTGGGACCGGCGGTACGGCTGCCCGTCGACGTAGGTGTAGAACGCCTCCGCCGTGGCGGGCACGTTGCGCCCGAGGAACGTGTCGAAGATGGCCGCCACGTCGCCCTCGAAGGGTTCGCCGGTCTCCGGGTCGCGCCCCGCCGCCAGGCGCTCGAGCTCCTCCCGCTCCTGCTCGAGCATCTCGTTGACCTGGGCGTCCAGGCGCTGGTGCAGCACCGCCCGCTGCACGAGGAGGGCGACGCCGGCAGCGCCCACCAGGAGCATCGCGGCGAAGCCGAGCACCCGGAGCCGGAACCCCACGCGCACCCGGGGTGGCCGCGCCGGCTCCTCGGGCCTCGGGTCCTCGGGTCGGGCCATCAGTCGTCGCCCCCGTCGTCGTCGTCGTCGCCATCATCGTCGGCGCCGTCGTCAGCGTCATCGTCGTCGTCGTCGACCACCGGCGGGCGCGGGGCCGGGGCCGGGGCGAGCGGTGGCGGCGCCGGGGCCGCCGTGGCGGGCGGCGCGGGCGGCGCCGCGGGCGGGGGTGGCGGCGCCGTGGGGGGTGGGGCCGCCGTGGTCGGGGTCGTGGTCGGGACCGTGGTGGAGGTGGTGGTCGGTGCCGTCGTCGACGAGGTCGGGTCCGGGGCGTCGAGCTCGATCGGCGGCACCGACCGGGTGGGCTCGCCGCGCAGCGAGGAGGTCACCAACCAGCCCAGCCACGACGCGAGGAGGCCCGCCGCCACCACCGCCAGGACGCGCAGGAGCTGTCGCACCGAACCAGGGTGGCGTCGCCGACCCGCAGCCAGGTGAGACGCCCATGAGAAAACGCTCATCGGCGGCCCGGTCACGTGGACCTCGGGACGGACGAGCCGCGTGGCTCAGCTGGCGTCGGGCGCCAACGGGTCGAGGCCGACCCCCACCAGGAGGGCGCGGGTGACCGCCAGCGGGAGGCCCACCACGTTGTCGTGGCTCCCGCGGATCGACGAGACCAGCACCGCCCCGCGCTCCTGGATGCCGTAGGCGCCGGCCTTGTCGAGCGGCTCCCCGCTGGCGACGTACCAGGCCACGTCGGCGTCGGTGAGGGGGGCGAAGGTGACCTCGGTGGCCTCGACGACCACGTCCAGCCGCAGGGCGGGCGCCAGGACCGCGTCGTCCGGGGCGTCTGCGTCGGTCGGGGCGTCTGCGTCGGTCGGGGCGTCCGCGTCGGTCGGGTCGACCCCATCCACCGCGCCGCTCGGATCGGCCGACCCGGTCGCCGTCCGGCGGCCGACGGCCACGCCGGTGAGCACGCGGTGGGTCCGGGCCGACAGCCGGGTGAGCATGGCGGTGGCGTCGGCGGCGTCGAGCGGCTTGCCGAGCACCTCGTGGTCGAGCACCACGACGGTGTCGGCGGCGAGCACCACGACGTCGGGTTCGCCGGCCGCATCGAGCACGGCGGTGGCCTTGGCCACCGCCAGCCGGCGGACGAGGTCCTCGGGTGCCTCCCCGGGCCGCACGGCTTCGTCGACGTCGGCGGCACGCACCTCGAAGGCGACCCCCAGCCGGGCGAGCAGCTCGTGGCGGCGCGGGGAGGCGGATGCCAGCAGGAGGGTGGGCGCGGGGCGGGCGGGCACGCTCAGGCCTGCGTGGTGCCCGTGCCCAGGGCGTCGGGGAGGCGGTCCCGCCACGTGGCGGTGAGGTCGGCCACCGTCACGTCGACGAGGACACCGGCCGAGCCCGAGACCAGGAACCGGTCGCCCCCGACCGTGCCGAGCAGGGCGGCGGCGATCCCCGCGTCGTCGGCCCGAGCGAGGAGGGCGGCGAGGTCGTCCTGGCCCACGCTGACCACCACCCGCGACGGCACCTCGGCCAGCAGGTGGGCCGCGGAGGGGACCGCGTCGACGACGATGCCGAGGCCCGACCGGGCGGTCAGCTCGGCCAGGGCGACGCCGAGGCCGCCCGACGAGCAGTCGTGCAGGCCGCTCACCGCACCGACGGCGGCGAGGTCGCGCACCAGCTCGGCGACGGCCGTGTGGGCCGCCCCGTCGAACGGCGGGAGGGTGCCGCCCCGCTGCCCGGACGCCCAGGCCGCGGCCGAGCCGGCCAGCGACGGCGCGGGACCGGCGAGGTCGTCGCCCAGCAGGACCAGCGCGTCCCCGTCGACCAGCGCGACCCCCGGGGGCCGGCGGGTGAGGTCGTCGACCACCCCGAGGAGCCCGATGACCGGGGTGGGGTCGATGTCGACCCCGCGGGACTCGTTGTAGAGGCTCACGTTGCCGCCGATCACGGGGAGGCCGAACGCCTCGCACGCCTCCGACAGCCCGTCGACCGCCTCCGAGAGCTGCCACATGACCTCGGGGTGCTCGGGGTTGCCGAAGTTGAGGCAGTTGACCACCGCGATGGGGCGGGCCCCGACGCAGGCCAGGTTCAGCACCGACTCGGCCACCGTGAGCGCCGTGCCGCGGCGGGGGTCGACCGAGCACCAGCGGTGGTTGCCGTCGGTGGTGAGGGCCAGGCCCCGGCCGGTGTCGACGCCGGTGGTGGGGTGCTTCAGGCGCAGGACCACGGCGTCGCCGCCGGGCCCCTCCACGGTGTTGAGGAAGAGCTGGTGGTCGTACTGCGACGAGACCCAGGTGGTGTCGTAGAGCAACCCGAGCAGGGCGGCGGCCACGTCGTCGGGCGGCGTCGGCTGGTCGGCCAGCCGCTCCGCCCGATCCGCCGGCTCCGCCATCGGGCGGTCGTAGAGCGGGGCGGCGTCGTGGAGGCTGGAGGCCGGCACGTGGGCCAGCACCTCGCCGTCGAAGCCGTCGAGGATGCGCAGCACCCCGACCCCCTGCTCGTCGGGGTCGGTGACCCGCCCCACCACCGTGGCCAGCACCTCCCAGCGCTCGCACAGGCGCAGCACCTCGGGCAGGCCCTCGGGTGTGACGATGGCGAGCATGCGCTCCTGGGACTCCGAGGTCATCACCTCGAACGGCTCCATGCCCGCCTCGCGCCGGGGCACGGCCGACACGTCGAAGTCCATGCCCATCTTGCCGTTGGCCGCCGTCTCGCTGGCGGCGCAGGTGAGCCCGGCGCCACCGAGGTCCTGAATGCCGACCACCAGGCCGGCGTCGAGCAGCGCCAGGCACGCCTCGATCAGCCGCTTCTCCTCGAACGGATCGCCCACCTGCACCGCCGGGCGCTTGTCCTCGCTGCCCTCCTCGAAGCCGGCCGACGCCAGCACGCTCACGCCGCCGATGCCGTCGCGCCCGGTGGCCGAGCCGAGCAGCACGGCCAGGTTGCCGGTGCCGGTGGCCTTGGCCAGCACCAGCCGGTCCACCGGGAGGATGCCGAGGCAGAGCACGTTGACGAGCGGGTTGCCCTTGTCGCACTCGTCGAACACCACCTCGCCGCCCACGGTGGGGACGCCGACGGAGTTGCCGTAGCCGGAGATGCCCGACACCACGCCCTCGGCCACCCAGCGGCTGCGGGGGTCGTCGAGCGGGCCGAAGCGCAGCGGGTCCATCAAGGCGATGGGGCGGGCGCCCATGGTGAAGATGTCGCGCAAGATGCCGCCCGCGCCCGTGGCCGCGCCCTGGTACGGCTCGATGAACGAGGGGTGGTTGTGGCTCTCGATGCGGATCGCCGCGGCGATGCCGTCGCCCACGTCCATCACGCCGGCGTTCTCACCCGGGCCCACGAGCACGCCCTCGCCCGTGGTGGGCAGCCGCTTGAGGTGGATCCTCGACGACTTGTACGAGCAGTGCTCGGACCACATCACCGAGTACATCGACAGCTCCAACCGGTTGGGCTCCCGCCCGAGGATCTCCACGATGTCGTCGAGCTCGGTGTCGGTCAGGCCGAGGGCCCGGTGGATCGGCGTGGCATCGGCGTCGGTCTCCTCGGCAGGCTACCGGGCGGCAGAACACCGCTCGAAGCCCGTGCACAGCGGCTCACGGACA
>JBBRFU010000161.1:0-7787 GCA_038241315.1 Acidimicrobiales bacterium
CGTTGCCGGCCGTGACGCGGACCACGCCGGGGGCGAAGCCGTCGGTGCCGTCGTCCTGCAGGACGAGGGTGAGGTAGAGGTTGCCGTCGGCGCACCGCTCCTGCCCGGCGGCCATGCGGTCCCAGGTGCGGGTGTCGAGCCGGGGGTCGGCGGCGAAGCGGGCCCAGATGGCGTTGGTTGCCTGGTGGTCGTCCTGCGGCGGGGCCAGCGCCGGGTCCAGCGGCTCCCGGTCGACCAGCTCGATGCTGCCGGGGCCGTAGACGACCTCCGGGTCCGGCGACGTGAGGACGGTGCCCGCGGCGCAGGCGTCCTGTGAGTGGGCGCGGGCGAGGGCGCGCAGGCCGGCGTCGGCCGTCGGCACGTCGGGCGCCAGGCGCTTCTCGGCCTGGAGCTCCAGGCCGCCCTCGCACCCGGTGAGCACGCCCACCACCGCCGCGGCGCCGAGCAGCGCCTTCCAGATCGACGTCTGCATGTCGTCCCCTTCCGCCGGCCGACGGGCTGTCCGCTCAGCCACGCCCCGTTCTAGCGGACGGCTCGAGGCGCCGTCCGGCGGATCGCAGCGGGGAGATCCGCGCTGCCGCACGGCGGGACGTGTGACGCCTGTCGGGGCAAGGGCTTCGTGGGACGGGAGGGGCGGGCAGTAGCGTCGTCTCGGCCATGTTGCAGGTCAGCGGTCTCCGAGTCGATGTCGGTGGGGTCACCCTCATCGACGGCGTGACGTTCACCGTGCGCGCCGGGGAGAAGGTCGGCCTGGTCGGGCGCAACGGCGCCGGCAAGACCTCCATGCTCAAGGTGATCGGCGGGGCCACCGAGGCGTCGCGCGGGTCGGTCAGCTACCAGGGCGGCCTCGGCTACCTGCCCCAGGACCCGCGGCTCGACATGGTGCCCGACGACGTCACCGCTCTCCGCCACGTGCTGTCGGGCCGGGGGTTCGACGAGGCCCTCGACCGGCTGGAGAAGCTCCAGCAGGCCATGGAGAACGACCCCACCGAGCGGGCCATCGAGCGCTACACCCGTGCCATCGAGCGCTTCCGCATGGACGGGGGCTACTCGGCCGAGAGCGAGGTGCGTCGCCTGGCCGCGGGCATCGGGCTCGACGACGCCAAGCTCGACCTGCCGCTCGGCGCCCTCTCGGGTGGCCAGCGTCGCCGCGTCGAGGTCGTGCGCATCCTCTTCGCCGGCTCCGACGTGCTCCTGCTCGACGAGCCCACCAACCACCTCGACGCCGACGCCAAGTCGTGGATGCTCGACTTCCTCGCCTCGTACCGCGGCGCCCTCATCGTGATCAGCCACGACCTCGAGCTCCTCGACGAGGCCATCACCCGCGTGATCCACCTCGACCGGGGCGGCGACACCACCACCGGCACCATGCACGAGTACAAGGGCACCTACTCCCAGTACGTGGCGGGCCGCGAGGCCGACGAGGTGCGCCTGGCCAAGCAGATCGCCATGCAGGCCAAGGAGATCGATCGGATGCAGAACATCATCGATCGCTTCGGGGCCAAGGCCACCAAGGCGTCGATGGCCCACAGCCTCGAGAAGCGCATCGACCGGCTCAAGGCCAGCGGGCCCGAGTCAGCCGTGGCCCGCAAGACGCTGAAGCTGCGCCTGCCCGAGCCGCCCCACAGCGCCCGCACGGTGCTGGAGGTCGAGGACCTCGCGGTCAGCTACCCCGGGCTCGACGTGTTCGAGGACGTCACCTTCGACGCCGGCCGGGGCGACCGGGTGATGGTGATGGGCCTCAACGGCGCCGGCAAGACCAGCCTCCTGCGGGTGCTGGCCGGCATCACCGAGCCCACCATCGGCACGGTCCGCTGGGGCATGGGCGTCTCGGTGGGCTACTACGCCCAGGAGCACGAGGGCATCCGGGCCGGCGCCGACCTCGTGCAGCACATGCGCGAGGCCACCGGCGGCATGGGCGACGGCCAGCTCCGGGCCCTGCTCGGCATGTTCGGCCTGGTGGGCGACAAGGTGTTCCAGGACGCCTCCACGCTCTCGGGCGGCGAGAAGACCAAGCTGGCCCTGGCCCAGCTGGTGGGCGGCAAGCACAACGTGCTCCTGCTCGACGAGCCCACCAACAACCTCGACCCCGCCTCGCGCACCGCCGTGGCCGACTCCCTCTCGAGCTGGGGCGGCACGCTCATCGTGGTCAGCCACGACGCCGAGTTCGTGGAGGCCCTCGAGCCCGACCGGGCCCTGCTCATGCCCGACGGCGACGTCGACCACTGGCACGACGAGATGCTCGAGCTGGTCACCCTGGCCTGAGGGCCGATCGTCGCTCGGCAGGTCGCTCCGGGGGGCGGCACGAGCGACGGGAACGACGGAACGACGGAGGGCGGCACCCGGGTGGGTGCCGCCCTCACGTTCGTACTGGTGTGCAGCAGATCGGTGCGACTACATCGAGCGGGACGAGCTCCCGATCACCGGTCTGCCGGGTAACTGGCGGGGATTCGCCAACGAGATCCAGCAAGCCGCGCTAGCGGCCAGCCACCTCCGAAGTCCCATGAGAACAATCGTTGATGTGGACCACCTCCTTTCCTCGGTCCCGACATCCAACCACGCGCGGCGTCCGATCCAAACCGGTTTTCCGGCTCGTTCCCGGCCCGGCCACACGGATCGCCCCACGGGGCGACCACCGCCGCACACCTCGGCGGCGTCGCCCGCTCGTCCCCGTCGAGGGCGTTGGTCTCTCGCCGGTCGCCACGCAGCGGCTTCGGCCCGCCACCCCATGCGAGCGGCGATCGCGTGCCGTAGGGTCGGCCCCCGCCGCCGATCGAGGAGCGCTGCCGTGCCCGGCTTCGAGGTTCCCAGCCACGTCCGAGAGGTCCGGGACCAGGTCCTGGCCTTCATGACCGAGCGGGTGGAGCCGGCCGAGCCGCTGCTGCACCTCGGCGGCTCGGCGGCCGCCGAGCTGATCGGCGACCTGCAGCGCGAGGCCAAGGCCGAGGGGCTGTGGGCCCTGGGGCACCCCGCCGAGCTCGGCGGCGGCGGGATGCCCTTCGCCGACTACGTGTACGTCAACGAGGTGCAGGGGCGCAGCGAATACGGCCAGCTCGCCCTCGGCACGTTCACGCTGCAGGACTCGCTCATGCTCCACGCCCACGCCAGCCCCTCCCAGCAGGAGCGCTGGCTGAAGCCGCTGGTGGCCGCCGACATCTACCCGAGCTTCGCCATGACCGAGCCCGACGTGGCGTCATCGGACCCCACCCAGCTCCGCACCAGCGCCACCCTCGACGGCGACGAGTGGGTCATCACCGGGCGGAAGTGGTTCACCACCGGCGCGTCCCGGGCGGCCTACACCACGGTGATGTGCCGCACCGAGCCCGACGCGCCCGACCACTCGGCGTTCAGCATGATCATCGTGCCGACCGACACGCCCGGCTACACGATCGTGCGGGAGACGCCGGTGCTGGGCATCGCCGGCGGGCACGCCGAGGTGCTCTACGACGAGGTCCGGGTGCCGGCCGACCACCTCCTCGGCGGCCGCGGGCGCGGCTTCGTCATCGCCCAGGAGCGGCTCGGCCCGGGCCGGATCTTCCACGCCATGCGGTGGCTGGGCCAGGCCCAGCGGGCGTTCGACCTGCTGTGCGCCCGGCTCACCACCCGCGAGGCCTTCGGTGGCCCGCTCGCCGACAAGCAGCTCATGCAGCAGCACGTCTTCGACAGCTACGCCCAGATCCAGGCCTGCCGCCTGCTCACCCTCCACGCCGCCGAGGCGGTGGACCGGGGCGGCGACGCCCGGGTGGAGATCGGCGCGGTGAAGGTGGTGGGCGCCCGGATGCTCCACGACGTGATCGACCGGGCCATCCAGGCCCATGGCGCCGCCGGCCTGACCGACGACACCCCGCTCAGCCACATGTACCGCACCGCCCGCTTCGCCCGCATCTATGACGGCCCCGACGAGGTCCACATCCACTCCGTCGCCCGTCGCCTCCTCAAGACCTACCGCGACGGCGGCACCTGGTCCTTCTCCGGCTGACCCGCTGCCGGCCGGCCGATTCGGGCGTCGTCGGCGGGTCGCCCCGACCGGGGGGTCAGGCGCGGTCGGGCGGGAGGAGCCACTTGGGGTTGGCGACGCGGACGCGATCGACGACGGCGGCGCGAACGGCCTCGAGGACCTCGGGGCTCGGGTCGAGCCCGCCGGTGCGGATGGCGGCGGCCAGGGCGGACTCGTCGGCCACGCCCAGGTCGGCCAGGCGGGCGGCGTGGTCGGCGGCGATCCCCGGGCCCAGGCGCAGCTCGCGCTCCACCACGGCCAGGGCGTTGCCGGCGACCTTCAGGTGGAACGCCGCCGCGCCGGTGAGCTGGGGGGCCACCACCTCGGCCAGGTGGCCCCGCACGGCGTCGACCAGCTCGGCGGCGGTCGGTCGACCGTGGACCCCGACGCCTCCGTCCGTGCCGGCCGTCGCGTCGGCCGGGGTCGGGCCGTCGACCGTGGGAGGGGTCGGGTCGACGGTGGGGGCGGGTGTGGGGGGCCCGATGCCCAGGAGGTCGAGGAGGTCGTACTCGGTCTCGCAGACGCGGCGGCCGATGGCGGCCAGCTCGACCGAGCGCTCGTGGCCGTCGAGGTGGCGGTGGGCCTGGACGGCGCAGATCAGCCCCCACGTGAGCGTGCCCACCACGATCCACCAGCGGACGTGCTCCGGGTCGACGTCGGTGCCCGACGCGTCCCGGTAGCCCGCCAGCAGGTCGGCGAGGTCGCCGACGCCGCCGACCTCGCCGACCCCGCCGAAGCGCCAGGCCCGCACGCACAGCCAGCCCAGGTCCTCCAGCGGGTCGCCGAGGTGGCACAGCTCCCAGTCGAGGACGGCCCGCAGCCCCTGCTCGTCGACCAGGAGGTTGCCGATGCGGAAGTCGCCGTGCACCCCGGCGGGCGGACAGTGCGGCGGCTCGTGGTCGTGCAACCAGCGCAGGGCCAGCTCGAAGGCGGGCCGGGCGACGCCCAGGCCGTCGAGGCCCATCCGGAGTCGCCCGAGGGTGTCGACCACCTCCAGCCCGGGAGCGTCGCCGGGGTCGATCGAGTGGATGGCGGCCAGCGCCCGCCCGCACTGCTCGGCCAGCACGGCTCGGGCGGCGGCGTAGCGGTCGTCACGCACGATGCGGGGGCCGAGCGACTCGCCGTCGACGTGGGCGGTGATCCGGGCCTCGCCGAGGTGGGGGCGACAGGCGGCCGAGTCGGCCACGACGGCCGGCACCGGCACCCCGGCTCGGCTCGCGGCAGCGAGCAGCGCGTCCTCGGCGGCCAGGGGCGTCGACAGGGTGCCCCCACCCCGCACCCGCTGGAGGATCAGCCGCCGCTCCGGCCCGCCCGTCGCCGTGGATGCGGTGAAGGACCAGGTCTCCCGCGATGCGCCGCCGGAGAGGCGGCGCAGGTCGGACACCACCGTCGGGTCGTCGACCGCGGTCAGGGTGCGGGCGAGGGCGTCGGCCAACTCGTCCGTGGTGTCGGGTTCGGGCACGACGGGGGAGCGTAGGCGTCCTGCCCAGCCGGCGGCCCGGTCCAGGACCGGCCCACTCCGGTGGCTGGGTGGCCCGTCCACGCAACGTGTGGACACGAGAAGCGAGCGCGGGTCGGGCGTGCAACAGCGACGACCGGCTCGGCGTCGTCGGTACATGCAACGGATCGAGGCGGCGGTGGGGCACGAGACTGGGCCGGTGGACGGCGGGACACCCGAAGGGGCGGAGGACGAGGCGGACCGGCGCTGGGCGCTCCTGGCCGACCTGTACCGGCGCGAGCAACCCGGCCTGGTCCGGCTGGCCTCGCTCCTCGTGCGCGACGCCGCGGTGGCCGAGGAGCTCGTGCAGGAGGCGTTCGTCCGCCTCCACCGCCACCTCGACGACGCCGACCGCCCCGGCGCCTACCTGCGCACGTCGGTCGTCAACCTCTGCCACAGCCACGGCCGGCGGGTGCAGGTGGCCGCCCGGCACGCGCCCACCCCGGCGCCGGTCGTGCCGCCACCCGGGCTCCCGCCCGACCTGAGCCCGGTGTGGCAGGCCCTCGACCTGCTCTCGGCCCGCCAGCGCGACGCCGTGATCCTGCGCTTCTACCTCGACCTGCCCGACCGCGAGATCGCCGACCTGCTCGGCGTCCGGCCGGGCACCGTCCGCTCGCTCGTCTCCCGGGCGCTCACCCGTCTCCACGAGGTACTGGAACCATGACCGACATCCGACCGACCGACCCCGACCTCGAGGCCCGCCTCCGAGCCACGCTCACCGCGGCGGCCCCGACCGACACCCACGTGGACGACGGGCTGGCCGACCTGCGGTCCCGCCTCGACGGCGCCACCGTCGTGTCCCTGCGAACCGCCCCGCCGGTGCGGCGCCGCGGCCGCGTCGCCCTGGTGGCCGCGGCGGTGGCCCTGCTGGCCGCCGCCACCGGTGCGGCCGTGGTGGTCCGCGACGGCGACGACCGGCAGGAGCTGGACCAGTCGACGACGACGCCTCCCGAGGCCACCGGCTGGTACGTCCCCGCGGACCTGCCGGCCGGCTGGTCGCTCGTATCGGTCGGCAGCGACCACCTCGACGTGGAGGGCAAGGGCGGCACGTGTCCCTGCCCCCACACCACCTGGAGCCGGGACGACGGGGGTCTGCTCCTCCTCACCTCGGCGGCGAACGAGGCGCCGGCATCGGCTCCCGAGGTCGTGTCCGAGCCGCAGCCGGTTCAGCTCGACGGCGGGGTGCCGGCGTTCGCTGGCGACGTGTTCGACACCCAGCGGATCGTCACCTGGGCCCAGGACGGGCGCCACCACCGCCTGTACGGCGTGCGCGTGGATGCCGAGGAGCTCATCCGACAAGCGGGGGCGCTGGCCGGCGGGCCGGCGTCCGGACGTGCCGATCCGGCCACGCCACCCGGGTACACGCTGCTGCAGCGCGGGACGGTGCCGGGCGGGGTCCGGGCCTATCGGGCGATCACCGTGTCGCTGCGCCACGAGACCCGCGACGTGTGGGCCACCTACACGCTCGCACCGGCGGGCCTGGGCGGTGATGTCGCGACGCTGAGCGTTCCCGAGCCGGCCCAGGTGGCGGGCTTCGGCGGCTCGGACCTCCTGCGCTACGGCGGGATCGAGGAGGCACCCGACGCGTCCAACTCGGTCTTCGCCGGGCGCCTGCCAGGCGCCGACCTGGTGGTCGGCGACGATCCGCACGGCAGGGTCGGCGACCGCTACCCGACCGATGCCGACCTCGAACTGCTGCTCGCCTCGCTGCGGCCGGTCGACGCCGAGGGCTGGCGCCGGTTCGTGGCCACCGCGGCCGAGCCCGCCGACGAGGCCTCCGTCATCGCCCCCACCGTCGCCGACCTGATCACCCCCGGCGAGGCGGTCCCGGACTGACGGGTCCCGTGGGCGTGGACCCCGGCCACCGCGCCGGCCCGGGTCGGCCTGGGTTCGCAGCGGTCTGCGCGTGGTCGGGCTCGCGCGTAACGTGGTGGCCCGGGCCGTCGCGGGGCGGTCCGAGCGGGCAGCGGGGAGCACGGCATGGGCGACGCATCGGGCACGGGGACCGCGCCACCGGCGGTCCCACCACCGCCGCCGTCACCGCCGAGCGGCGGCGCCTGGATCTCGCCGGGGTCGCCACCGCCGCCGCGGGGGTCGGCCGCCACCGGAGGCGCGGCCGCCACCGGGTCACGGGGGCCGGTGCGCTGGGGCCGGGTCGTCGGGGGCGTCGCCATCATCCTCCTGCTGGCCGTCCCGTGCCTCGTGGCGACGGTCCTGGTCGCCGGGGTCGGGACGGACCTCGACCGGCAGAGCGCCGTCGCCGAGGGCCGGGCGCCGGGCACGCTCACCTTC
>JBBRFU010000162.1:0-7639 GCA_038241315.1 Acidimicrobiales bacterium
CGGGCCGTCCCCCGCCCGCCCCACCACCTGCACTGGTAGCTCCTTGACCGATCCCCGCGATGCCTTCCTGCCCCCCGACCTCTCCCTGGCCGACGATGACGTCCTGGAGGCGGTCGAGGTCGTGGCCGAGCCCGAGGAGGAGGACGAGGCCGCCGACGCGCCGCGGGTGTCGGGCTTCGACGGGATCGGCACCCGCCGGGAGTCCCGCGAGCGGGCGTTGGCCCTGCTCTACGAGGCGGAGCAGAAGGGCATCAGCCCCTTCGCCGCCATCATCGACCAGCTGCCGCTGCCCCCCGAGGCGTTCGCCGGCGAGCTGGTGGTCGGCGTCAGCGACCACCTGGCCGCGATCGACGCCCTCATCGGACGCTTCTCGGTGGCCTGGCCCCTGGCCCGGATGCCCGCCATCGACCGGGCGCTGCTCCGGCTCGGGATCTACGAGCTCACCCAGACCGACGTGCCGGTGGGCGCCTGCATCTCCGAGGCCGTGGAGCTGGCCAAGCGCTACTCCACCGACGACTCGCACAAGTTCCTGAACGGCATGCTGGCCCGCGTGGCCGACGAGGTCCGCCAGTAGCGGGGCCCGACGCCCGGGCACCCTCCGCCGGTCACCGAGCGCCGGGCACCGAGGTGGTGCGCGGCGGCGCGGCGCGTGGGTCAGACTCTCCGCATCACCGACGCCCCCGACCCGCCACCACCACCCACCGACGCGCCGGCTTCCGAGCCATCCCCGCCCGCGCCGCCACCGGCACCGCTCGCGCTGCCCTGGCCGCCGCTGATGCGCCACTCGCCCGCGGTGGCCCTGCGGCCGTGGGGCGCCGGGCGCGCCGACGCCGATGCCCTGGCCGCGGCGTGGTCCGACGAGGAGATCGCCCGGTGGACCGCCGTCCCCGAGGCCCGCTCCCGCGACGACGCGGCCCGGTGGGTGGCGGCGGAGGGGACCCGCCGCGACGCCGGGTTGGCGCTCGACCTGGCCATCACCGAGCCCGGCGAGCCCGACGGGGTGCTGGGCGAGATCGGCCTGGTGCTGGCCGAGCCGGAGCGGCGGTGGGCCGAGGTCGGCTACTGGCTCTTCCCGCCCTGGCGCGGGGCCGGTCGGGCCACCACCGCGCTCGACCTGTTCTCCGACTGGGTGCTGCGCGACCTGCCGATCGCCCGGCTCTTCGTGCGGACCGACGCCGCCAACCCCCGGTCCGGGGCGGTCGCCGAGCGGGCCGGGTACGCCCGGGCCGGCGAGCTCCCCGGCGGCGTCCTGGTCTGGGTGCTCGACGGCCCCGAGCCGGACCCCGCCGCTCACCCGTAGCGGGTCGGGCCCCTGGTCGTTCCGGCGGGGGCTGGTAGGTTCCCGCCCTGACCGTGAAGCGGGTCCGGTGAGGCCCGTACGGACAGGGAGCGAGCCGAGATGGCCGAACGAGAACGACGCCAGGCGCCCCCCTATGGGGGCGTTTTCGTCGCCCGGACCCGGGTGATGGACAGCGCCGACGTCCAACGGGCGGTCTGGCGCATGGCCCACGAGATCATCGAGGCCAACAGCGGCACCGAGGCGGTGGTGCTGGTGGGGCTGCAGACCGGGGGCCTGGCCGTCTCCGAGGCCGTGGCCGAGGCCCTGGGCTCCATCACGGCCCAGGAGATCGAGGTGGGGAGCCTCGACGTGGCCTTCTACCGGGACGACATCGGGCTGCGCCCGGTGCTGCCCGAGGCCGTCACCCACATCCCGTGGAACCTCGACGGGCGGACCGTCGTGCTCTGCGACGACGTGCTCTTCACGGGCCGCACCATCCGGGCCGCCCTCAACGCCCTCTCCGACTACGGCCGCCCCCGCGCCGTGCAGCTGCTCGTGATGGTGGACCGGGGCCACCGGGAGCTGCCGATCCGCCCCGACTACGTGGGCAAGAACCTGCCCACCCGACGCGACGAGGTGGTCGACGTCCACGCCGACGGGGTCGACCTCGGGGAGATGCAGCGATGAGGCACCTCCTCGGCATCGACGACCTCGGGGGCGCCGAGGGCATCGAGCAGGTGATGCGCCTCACCGACTCGTTCGTGGAGGTCTCCGAGCGGGCCATCCCCAAGGTGCCGGCGCTGCGGGGCAAGACCGTCGCCTGGCTGTTCTACGAGGACTCCACCCGCACCCGGCTCTCGTTCGAGACGGCGGCCAAGCGGCTGTCCGCGGACACCATGAACTTCTCGGTGAGCTCGTCCTCGGTCAAGAAGGGCGAGTCGCTCCGCGACACCGCGCGCACCATCGAGGCCATGGGGATCGACGCCATCGTGGTGCGCCACGCCTCGGCCGGCGCCCCCCACCGCATCGCCGGCTGGATCGACGCCGCCGTGGTGAACGCCGGCGACGGGTGGCACGAGCACCCCACCCAGGCCCTGCTCGACACCTACACGATCCGCCAGCGCCTGGGCAGCCTCGAGGGCCGCCACATCGCGATCATCGGCGACATCAAGCACAGCCGAGTGGCCCGGTCCGACGTGCAGGCGTTCGCCGCCATGGGCGCCGACGTCACCCTCGTCGCCCCGCCCACGCTGTTGCCCCCGAGCCTCGAGGGGTGGCCCGTCAAGGTGAGCCACGACCTCGACGCCGTGCTGCCCTCGGTCGACGTGGCCTACCTGCTGCGGATGCAGCGGGAGCGCATGACCGAGTCCCTCCTGCCGTCGTTGCGCGAGTACACCGCCACGTTCGGCCTCACCAACCGCCGGGTGGCGCTGCTCGGTGACGACGCCGTGGTGATGCACCCCGGGCCCATGAACCGCGGCGTCGAGATCGCCGCCGACGTCGCCGACCTGCCCCGGTCGATGATCCTCGACCAGGTCCGCAACGGCGTCGCCGTGCGCATGGCGGTCCTCTACCTCCTGCTGGGGGCCGGCCCCGAGCTGGTGCCGCCGGCCCCCGAACGTCCCGCCCCCCAGCGCCGCGCCCCCGAAGGAAGCCCCCGTGCCTGATCCCGGATCCCTCGTCGTCAAGGGCGGCCGCGTCGTCGATGCCAGCGGCGAGCGGGACGCCGACGTGGTGGTCGTCGACGGTCGCATCACCGCCATCGGCACCGACCTCTCCGCCGACCGCACGCTCGACGCCACCGGCTGCATCGTCGGCCCGGGCCTGGTCGACCTCCACAGCCACCTGCGCGAGCCGGGCCAGGAGGAGGCCGAGACCATCGAGACCGGGGCGCGCGGCGCCGCCCTCGGCGGCTTCACGGCCGTCCTGGCGATGCCCAACACCACCCCTGCCATCGACACCGCCGCCGCGGTGAAGGAGGTGCTCGAGCTCGGGCGGGCGTCGATCTGCCAGGTGTACACCGCCGGGGCCATCACCGTCGGGCGACGCGGCGAGCAGCTGGCGCCCCTCGCCGAGATGGCGGCGCTCGGGGTGCGGATCTTCACCGACGACGGCGCCGGCGTGCAGGACAACCTGCTGATGCGCCGGGCCATGGAGTACGCCAGCGGCCTGGGTGTCACGCTCGCCCAGCACTGCGAGGACGACGCCCTCTGCGGGGGCGGGCACATGCACGAGGGGGAGTGGTCCTCCCGCCTGGGCATCGCCGGCCAGCCCGCCGAGGCCGAGGAGCTGATGGTCATGCGAGACCTCGCCCTGGCCCGGCTCACCGGCTGCCGCATCCACTTCCAGCACATGAGCACCGCCGGGTCGGTGGCCATGATCCGGTCCGCGGTGGCCTCCGGCCTCCCGGTCACCGCCGAGGCGACGCCGCACCACTTCACCCTCACCCACGCCGAGTGCCAGGGCTACGACCCCGTGTTCAAGGTGAACCCCCCGCTGCGCACCGCCGCCGACGTGGCTGCGGTGAAGGCCGGGTTGGCCGACGGCACCCTCACGGCCATCGCCACCGACCACGCCCCGCACGCGCCCGAGACCAAGGAGCTCCCCTTCGACCAGGCGCCGCCCGGGATGCTCGGGCTGGAGACGGCCCTCGCCCTGGCCCTCACCGAGCTGGAGCTCCCGATCCGGCAGGTCCTGGGCCTGCTGTCGTGGCAGCCTGCGGCGGTGGCCGGGGTGGGCCACGTCCACGGCGCGGTGGCCGAGGGACGGCCCGCCAACCTCTGCGTGATCGATCCCGAGGTCACCTGGACCGTCGACGGGGCCGCCATGGCCAGCCGCAGCGCCAACACGCCCTTCCAGGGTCGTCGGCTCCGGGGCCGGGTGCGCCACACGGTGCTCCACGGCGAGCCCGTCGTGGTCGACGGGACCGCCCAGCGCTGACCCGCCGGGGTGCGCCGAGGGAGACCGAGGTCACCCCGGCGAGGGCCCCATCGAGTCGGAGGTGGGGGCGGACGGGGTGTAGGTTGCCCCCCTGACCGTGAAGTGGGTCCAGTGAGGCCCACACGGACAGGAGAACGCAGATGGCACATCCCACCTCGCCGCCCACGCCCCCCAGCGGGGGCGTTCTTTTTGCCCCGGCACGGCCCGCGCCGGCAGGCGCCGGCGCCGCTCGGAGCGCCGCATGAGGGCCCTCCGCGAGGCCCTGCTGGTCCTCACCGACGGCACCACCTTCGAGGGTGAGGCCCTCGGCGCCACCCCGGCCGATGGCGTCGCCACGGGTGAGGTGGTGTTCAACACCGTGCTCCACGGCTACCAGGAGGTCATCTCCGACCCCTCCTACGCCGGGCAGATCATCGCCTTCACCTATCCCCACATCGGCAACTACGGCGTCACCGCGGCCGACGACGAGTACTGGCGCCCGTTCTGCCGCGGCGTGATCGTCCGGGAGCCGGCACGGCGTCGCTCCAACTGGCGGGCCACCGAGGACCTCGACGCCTGGCTGGTGCGCCACGGGGTGCCGGGCATCGGCGGCATCGACACCCGGCGCCTCACCCGCCACATCCGCGACACCGGCGCCATGCCCGGCGCGTTCGGCGCCCTCGGCGAGGCCCCCGACGGCTCGGTGGTCGACGAGGCCGTGCTGACCGCCGCAGCCCGGGCCGAGCCTGGCACCCACGGGGTCGACCTGGTGGCCCAGGTCACCACCGACCGCCCCTACGTGGTGGGCGAGAGCACCCAGTTCCGCGTGGTCGCCTACGACTTCGGCATCAAGACCACGATCCTGCGGCACCTGGCCGGCTTCGGCACCGTGCAGGTGGTGCCCGCCGCCACCACGGCCGACGAGGTGCTGGCCTACCAGCCCGACGGCGTGTTCCTCTCGAACGGCCCCGGCGATCCCGCCACCGTCCCCTACGCCGTCGAGGCGGTGCGCGACCTCCTCGGCCGGGTGCCGGTGTTCGGCATCTGCCTCGGGCACCAGCTCCTGGCCACGGCGCTGGGCGCCGAGATCACCAAGTTGCCGTTCGGTCACCACGGCGGGAACCACCCCGTGCGCCGGTTGCGCGACGGAGCGGTGGAGATCACCAGCCAGAACCACAACTTCGCGGTGGCCGAGGGGTCGCTCGGGCGGTCCGAGGTCACCCACGTCAACCTGAACGACGGCGTGATCGAGGGCATCCGGGCCACCGACGTGCCCGCCTTCTCCGTGCAGCACCACCCCGAGGCCGGCCCGGGCCCCCACGACGCCAGCTACCTGTTCGACGAGTTCGCCACCCTCATGGAGCACGTCCGCTCCGGCGGCGAGCGGGTGCCCGGCGGTCGTGACGCCTACGGCGCCGACGAGGCCGGGCCCGAGGGCCTGGTCACCAACCACCTGGGCCGGACCGGCACCGACGGGGGAGCGGCCTGATGCCGAAGCGCACCGACATCGAGAGCATCCTGCTCATCGGCTCCGGCCCCATCGTGATCGGCCAGGCCTGCGAGTTCGACTACTCCGGCACCCAGGCCTGCCGCGTCCTCCGTGAGGAGGGCTACCGGGTGATCCTGGCCAACTCCAACCCGGCCACGATCATGACCGACCCCGACTTCGCGGACGCCACCTACGTGGAGCCGCTCGACGTCGACATCCTCACCAAGATCATCGAGAAGGAGCGGCCCGACGCCCTGCTCCCCACGATGGGCGGCCAGACGGCGCTCAACCTGGCCATGGAGCTGGTCGACCACGGCGTGCTCGAGCGGTACGGCGTGGAGCTGATCGGGGCCGACGCCACGGCCATCGCCACCGCCGAGGACCGCAACCTGTTCAAGGAGGCGATGATCGGCATCGGCCTCAAGGTCCCGTCGTCGGGCGTGGCGGCACCGCCGAAGGCCCTCTCCCAGGCGCGCGAGCCGCGCACCACCAAGGCCGAGCTGGTGAAGGCGGCCATGGAGTCGGCGCGCGAGGTGGTGGACCGCATCGGCCTGCCCGTGGTCATCCGGCCCGCCTACATCCTGGGCGGCAAGGGCACCGGCATCGCCGCCACGCCCGAGGAGTTCGAGCGCGTGGCCAGCCACGGCCTCGACGCCAGCCCCATCACCGAGATCCTCATCGAGAAGAGCATCGCGGGGTGGAAGGAGTACGAGCTCGAGGTCATGCGCGACCACGCCGACAACTGCGTGATCATCTGCTCCATCGAGAACATCGACCCGATGGGCGTGCACACCGGCGACTCCATCACCGTCGCCCCGGCCCAGACCCTGTCCGACGTGGAGTACCAGCGGATGCGCGACGCCGCCTTCGCCTGCATCCGCCGCGTCGGCGTGGAGACCGGCGGGTCGAACGTGCAGTTCGCCCTCAACCCGGCCGACGGCGACCTCGTGGTCATCGAGATGAACCCCCGGGTCAGCCGCTCGTCGGCCCTGGCCTCCAAGGCCACCGGCTTCCCGATCGCCAAGATCGCCGCCCGCCTGGCCGTCGGTTACACGCTCGACGAGATCCCGAACGACATCACCCGCAAGACCCCGGCCAGCTTCGAGCCCACCATCGACTACGTGGTCACCAAGGTGCCGCGCTGGGCGTTCGAGAAGTTCCCCGGCCAGGAGGCCGTGCTGGGCACGCAGATGCAGTCGGTGGGGGAGGCCATGGCCATCGGCCGCACCTTCCCGGAGTCGCTGCAGAAGGCGCTCCGCTCGCTCGAGCAGGGCCGGCTGGGCCTCAACGCCGACCCGGGGGAGGTGGCCTTCGACCACCTCTCCGACGACGAGTTGGTGGCCGCCGCCGCCATCGGCACGCCGGACCGGCCGTTCCAGCTGGAGCGGGCCATCTGGCGGGGCATCGACCTCGACCGCATCCACGCCGAGACCATGGTCGACCCGTGGTTCCTCGACCAGATGAGCCTCATCACCGAGGAGCGCCACGTGCTCGAGGAGCTTGGCCTCGCGGGCATGGGTCGGGCCGCCTGGCGGCGCGCCAAGCGCCTCGGCTTCGGCGACGCCCAGCTCGCCCACCTCTGGGACGTGGAGGAGGACGAGGTCCGCGCCGCCCGGCTGGCCGCGGGGGTGAAGGTCACCTTCAAGACCGTCGACACCTGCGGTGCCGAGTTCGAGGCCGAGACGCCGTACCACTACTCCACCTACGAGGACGACGACGAGGTCCGCGCCGGCGATCGCCCCAAGGTGCTGATCCTCGGCTCGGGGCCCAACCGCATCGGGCAGGGGATCGAGTTCGACTACTGCTGCGTCCACGCCAGCTTCGCCCTGCGCGACGCCGGCTACGAGACGATCATGCTCAACTGCAACCCCGAGACGGTGTCCACCGACTACGACACGTCGGACCGCCTCTACTTCGAGCCCCTCACCTACGAGGACGTCATGAACGTCATC
>JBBRFU010000163.1:0-7624 GCA_038241315.1 Acidimicrobiales bacterium
CTTCGACCCGCTCGCCGCGGTGGCGGACGCGTCACGCACCCAGACGGCCAGGGCGTCGGGTGCCAGCCCGGGCGAGAAGAGGAAGCCCTGGAGCGCGTCGCACCCCATCGAGCGGAGGATCGCCGCCTGGTCCAGCGTCTCCACGCACTCGGCCACCGTCGGCACGTCGAGCTTGTGGGCGAGCTGGTTGATCATCTCGATGAGCGCTCGGTTGTCGGACTGGGCCAGGCCCTGCACGAAGCTGCCGTCGATCTTGATCTCGTCGACGGGCAGCCGGCGCAGGTGGGCGATGCTCGTGTACCCCGTGCCGAAGTCGTCGATGGCGATGCGCACCCCCAGCCGGCGCAGCTCCTCGAGCTGGGTGGCGGCCAGGTCGAGGTCGGTCACCAGCACGGTCTCGGTGATCTCGATGGTCAGCCGGGCGGCCGGCACCGTGGAGCGCTGGAGGGCGTGGGCCACGTGGCCGACGAAGCGCGGGTCGAGGAGGCTGCGGCCCGACACGTTGACCGAGACGCCGAGGTCTCGCAGGTCCGGGTCGGCGGACCACGCGGCCGCCTGGGCGAGCGCCGTGCGGATCACCCATCGGTCGAGGTCGAGGATCAGCCCGGACTGCTCGGCCACCGGGATGAAGGCGCCCGGGAGGATCTGGCCCGACCCGGTCCGGAACCAGCGCACCAGGGCCTCGGCGCCCACCACCTGGCCCGAGGCGGCGTCGACGATCGGTTGGAACAGGAGGAGGAGCTCGGGGCGGTCGGCGGCGAGCGTGAGGGCGAGGGCCCGCTCCAACTCCTGCTCGGCGGCCAGGTGGCGGTCGAGCTCGTCGTCGTACACGGCCACGGCGTCGGCGCCCTGCTTGGCGCGGTAGATGGCCAGGTCGGCCCGGTGCAGCAGGCCCACCACGTCGGCCCGGTCGGTGGCGGGGCCGGGACCGGCGATGGCCACCCCGGCGCACACGCCCACGCTCATCCACCGGCCGGCGTTCTCCACCGGTTCGGCCACCACCTCGATGATCCGCCGGGCGAGCGCCACCACGTCGTCCCGGTCGCGCACCTCGTGGAGCGCGAGCACGAACTCGTCCCCGCCGAGCCGCGCCACCACGCCCCGCTGGGCCACGACCGCCTGCATGCGGGCGGCCACCACGCGGAGGAGCTCGTCGCCTGCGGCGTGGCCGTAGCGGTCGTTGACCCGCTTGAAGTTGTTGAGGTCGATGAAGACGATGGCCGCCAGCTCGCCCACGCGCCGCTCGTCGAGCATCCGCCGGACCCCGTCCATCAGCGCGGCCCGGTTGGCCAGGCCGGTCAGCGAGTCGTGGGAGGCCTCGTAGGCCAGTCGGAGCTGCAGCTGGTCGCGCTCCTCGATGGAGCCCGAGAGGACCTGGACCGACCGCTGCAGCGAGGCGCCCAGGAGCCCGGGGAGGGGTTGCACGAGCGAGGGGTGGTCGAAGTCGCAGTCCGCGAGCGCGTTCACCTTCCGCTCCAGCAGCACCAGGTTGTCGACCATGTCGTTCACGGCTCGGGAGGCGATCGCGATCTCCGGTGGCCCGCGGAGCTCGAGGGGGACGAGCTGCAGCTCGCCCTCGCCCACCCGCCGGGCCTGGGTGGTCAGCTGACGGACCGGTTGGGCGATCGACCGCCCGAACACCCAGGCCGCAGCACCCGACACCACCAGCGCGGCCACGGCCAGCGCGGCGGTGCGGCGCTCGTTGCGGCGGGAGTCGGTGGCCACCTGGTCGGCCTCGGCCCGGACCTCCCCGGAGGCCACGGGCAGGAGCCCGTCGACGGCGATCAGCCAGTCGATCCCGTCGAGCAGCGCCAGACCGGTCGTGACGGGCTCACCGGCGGCGCGCGCCGGGCCGGTCAGCCGCCCAGCCACGCCATCGGCGAGCTCCTGCTCGACCGTGGCGGGCCGCGGTGACCGGTCGGCCCACAGGCGGGTGACCGCCCCGTCGGGGTCCACCAGCGACTCGGCGAGCCGGGCCGAGGAGGAGTCCAGGTCGGCCAGGGCGGCGGCCAGGTGCGACTGGAGGGCGGCGCGGTCGGCCGGTGGGGCCGCCCACAGGTCGCTCAGCGCAGCGACCACCTCGCCCGCCTGGTTGGGCACCGCGACCGCCCGTTGGAGCACCGTGCCGGCCTCGATGAGCGGTTCGTCGCCGAGCTCGATCGCCGTCTCGCGGACCGCGTCGAGGTGCACGGTGGCCGCCGCCCCGATGCGGTCATCGAGGTCGCCGATCAGGTCGAGGGCCTGGGTGGCCTCCTCGTCGGGCTCGCCGGACCGGGCGCGGACCGGGGCCAGCTCCGCGGCGGTGAAGGGGCGGTCGTCCGGCGCGATGGCCGCGAGTGCCCGATCGGTGCGGGCCTCGAGCGCCCCGGGGTCCTCGAGCAGGGACCGGCCGAAGGAGGACCGCTCCAGGATCGCCACGGGCGGCCGGCGGTCGGGGAGGAAGACCGCGGCGGCGACCCGCTCGGCGAACAGCGTCGATCGCAGGTCCACCAGCTCGTTCAGCCGGTCGACCCGCTCGGCGAGGCCCTCGGCGCGGTCGGCATCGTCCTGGCGGTCCTGGATGACCACCGACAGGCCGACGACCAGCACGAGCAGCGGGATGGCGATGGTGCCCAGCAGCCGGCCGACGACGCCGACCCGCGAGCCCTCGATGACGCGACCGGCCAGACCGGGAGCAGGTGCGTCGGCGTCGCTCACCATGTCGGCTCCGCGAGGCGACCCTCGACCGCCACCGCCGGCGGGCGCCGCGTCCGGCCCGACGGGCGCCGGGACGTGGGGAACCAGGCCTCGGCCGCGCCGACCTGGTCACCCCTCATCGGGCAGACCGTAGACCCGCTGGCCACCCCACGGGACCGGGACGCCGCGACCGGTGGGCACCGGCCCGGTCGGGCCCCGCTCGAGCCGGCCGACCGGCGGTTCGTTCGAGGGTGGCGATGGCCACCCGTCGGGGTGAGCGAGGTACCCCAGGCTGGGCCCGGCCCGAGGGCGCGCTCGGACAACCCTCACAGTGCGACAGCCGTGGCCGACAGGGGTGGTCGACCCCCGGACAGAACGAAGAGGTGGTGTTGTGGGGACGCCAGCTCCTCCAGGCCGCAGGACCAGGACCCACGCCACCGCGATGGTGCTCCTCGCGGGCGCGGTCGCGACCCTCGCGCTCCAGTTCGCCCCGGTCGCCACGGAGGTCCTGGAGGTCTCGTACCTGGTGGCCCTCATCGGTGCCGCCGTGGTGGCTCTGGCCGTCTCCCGGCGTCGTCCGGCGGCCGACCGGTGGGGTTGGACCATGATCGCCGTCGGCCTGGCCATGTCGGCCATGGGGGACCTGGTCTACCAGTGGTACGTGTGGGCCGACGTCGAGGCGCTCGGTGCGTCGTGGGCCGATCCCTGGTGGTTGCTCTCCTACCTCTTCACCGGCCTCGGTGCCGCTCGGGTGCTGCGCCCCACCGGCGAGCGGGTGGCGTTCGATCTCGACGCCTTCCTCGACAGCGCCGCGCTCGCCCTGGTCACCGGGTTCGCCCTCTGGCAGCTCTACCTGGCCGAGCTCATGGACGACCAGACGGTCGAGCTGCCCACCCGCCTCGTCAACGCCGCGTACCCCGTCGTCGACGCCATCTTGCTGCTCCTCCTCGTCCGCTCGCTCCGCACCGGCGTCCGGGGGGCGGCGGCCCGGCTCCTGTGCGTGGGGGTGGCCTGCTGGCTGGTGTCGGACCTCGCGTACCTCGTGGCCTCCGACGTCGACCTCAGCCGCTTCGAGCCTTTGATGAGCGCCGGCTGGATCCTCGGCTCGGTCCTGCTGGCCGCCGCGGCATGGATCACCGCCGGGCCCGGCCCGACGGCGCCGGCGCCGGATCCTTCCGAATCGATCAGCCCCGGTCGCATCGCGTGGACCGTCCTGCCGATCTTCGTGCCGAGCACGGTCAACGCCATCGCCCACCAGATCGGTCGGGAGCCCGATCCCGTGGTGCTCCTGCTCGAGACGGTGCTGCTCCTCGGGCTGATCCTCGTCCGGGCCGTGCGCCTGGTGGGGGCCCGCGACCACGCCCAGGGCCACGCTGCCCGGCGCGAGCGGTTCTTCGAGACCCTGGCGGCCAGCTCGTCCGACGCGGTGCTGGTGGTCGACGGCACCGGTCGGATCCTGCACGACTCGCCGCTCCTGCCGGAGCTGCTCGGCCGCCCGGTGGCGGGGTCGGTGGGGCTGGAGCTGGTCGAGGTGATCGACCCGACCGACCGCGAGTCCCTGACCGACGCGGTGGCGAAGGCCGTGCTGGTGCCCGACGAGATCCACCACGCCGAGACCGAGCTGGCCGGCGAGGCGGCGGCCGGCCGGTCGATCTCGGCGCGGGTGGTCAACCGGTTCGACGACCCCGCCGTCCGGGGCCTGATCGTCACGCTCCACGACATCACGGCGCGCCGGGCGGCCGCCGACGAGCTGCGGCGACAGGCCTTCCAGGACTCGCTCACCGGACTGGCCAACCGGGCGCTTTTCCGGGACCGCCTCGAGCACGCCATGGCCCGCCAGGCCCGGTCCGGGTTGGACCCGGCCGTGTTGTTCCTCGACATCGACGGGTTCAAGAAGGTCAACGACAGCATGGGGCACGAGGCCGGCGACGCGGTGCTGGTGGCCCTCGCCGAGCGGATCCAGCGGTCGGTGCGCTCCGACGACACGGTGGCCCGCCTGGGAGGTGACGAGTTCGCCATCCTCATCGAGGAGAGCGTCGACCCGGCGGGCGACGCCGCGGCCGCCGCCGAGCGGGTGATCGGTGAGCTGGCGGCCCCGGTCCAGGTGGGGGACCGCCTGGTCACGCTCTCGGCCTCGGTGGGCATCGAGGTCGGGGGACCCCTCCTCGATGCCTCGGCGGTGCTGCGCAACGCCGACATCGCCATGTACCGGGCCAAGGCGCAGGGCAGGGGCCAGTGGGTGATCTTCGACCCGTCGATGCGCAACACCGCCCTGGCCCACCTCGAGCTGGAGACGGACCTGGCCCAGGCCATCGCCCGCGACGAGCTCTTCCTCACCTACCAGCCGGTGGTCGACCTGGCCACCGGCGCCCTCACCGGCTTCGAGGCGCTCCTGCGGTGGGAGCACCCCGAGCGCGGGCTCCTCGGCCCGGACCTGTTCATCCCGGTCGCCGAGGAGACGGGGCTCATCGTCGAGATCGGTGCCTGGGTGCTGGAGACGGCCTGCGCCACCGCCGCCCGCTGGCAGCGCGAGCACCCGCGTGCCCGGCCGCTCACCATGGCGGTGAACATCTCGGGCGTGCAGCTGGCCCGGCCGGATCTCACCGACCACATCGTGGCCGCCCTCGACCGGTCCGGGATGCGCCCGGTCGACCTGGTGCTGGAGATGACCGAGACGGTGCTGGTGGTGGACCCGGTGGCCGCCGGCGCCCGCCTCGAGGCGCTCCGGGCCCTCGGTCTCCGGGTGGCCATCGACGACTTCGGCACCGGCTACTCCTCGTTCAGCTACCTGCGCCAGTTCCCGGTGGACATCCTCAAGATCGACCGGACGTTCGTCGACGACATCTCGCCGGACCTTGCGGTGGGGCTGCCGGCCCTCGTGCGCACCCTCCTGGACCTGGCCCGCACCCTCGACCTCGAGGTGGTGGCCGAGGGCATCGAACGGGAGGGCCAGTTCGAGCAGCTGCGGGGCTCGTGCCAGCTCGGCCAGGGCTACCTGTTCGCCCGGCCGCTCCGCGTCGCCGACGCCGATGCCCTCGTGGCCGGCGCCACCCTCCTGGGCGGCCTGGCGGTCCTCGCCGACGTGCGCACCTGACCGTGCCCCTTCGGGAGCCTTGACCCGCGGGTCAAGTCGTGGTTGCCTCACGCCGTGAGCACCACCACCGACCGGTCCGACCGTGATGCGCTGCTGGCCCGCTACCGCGCCGAGCGCGACAAGCGCCTGCGCGAGGACGGCAACGACCAGTACGTGGAGGTGGCCGGCCGGTTCGCGCCGATGCTGGCCGACCCGAGCGCCGTCCCGGTCCCTCGCGAGCCGCGCACCGACGAGGTCACGGTGGCGTTCGTCGGTGGGGGCTTCGCCGGGCTGGTCACCGGCGCCCGGCTGAAGGAGGCGGGCATCGACGACGTCCGCCTCATCGAGAAGGGCGGTGACTTCGGCGGCACCTGGTACTGGAACCGCTACCCCGGCGCCCAGTGCGACACGCACTCGTTCGTCTACCTGCCGCTCCTCGAGGAGACCGGCCACATGCCCACCGAGAAGTACGCCCACGCCCCGGAGATCCTCGCCCACTGCCGGCGGATCGGGGAGCACTTCGGGCTCTACGAGCAGGCCTGCCTCCACACCGAGGTCACCGACGTGGCCTGGGGCGAGGACGCCTCGCGCTGGGTCATCTCCACCGACCGGGGCGACCGGATGCGGGCCAAGTACGTGGTCATGGGCACCGGCCCGCTCCACAAGCCCAAGCTGCCGGGCATCCCGGGCCTGGCCTCGTTCCGGGGCCACACCTTCCACACCAGCCGGTGGGACTACGCCTACACCGGCGGAGACCCCGCGGGCGCGCCGATGGACCGCCTGGCCGACAAGCGGGTGGCGATCATCGGCACCGGCGCCACCGCGGTGCAGTGCATCCCGCACCTGGCCCGGGCCTGCCGGGAGCTGCTCGTGTTCCAGCGCACGCCCAGCTCCATCGACGTGCGCGCCAACGAGCCCACCGATCCCGACTGGTTCGAGCGCGAGGTGCGCTCGCCGGGCTGGCAGGAGCGGTGGCTCACCAACTTCTGCACGCTCCAGACCGGCGGCGTGGCCGAGGAGGACCTCGTGCACGACGGGTGGACCGACATCTCCCGACGGATCCGCGCCAAGTTCCTCGAGGACCCCGATCCCGAGTTCACCGTGGCCGCGTTCACCAAGGCCTTCGAGGACTCCGACTTCGAGAAGATGGACGAGATCCGGGCCCGGGTCGACGCCGTGGTGCGCGATCCCGCCACCGCCGAGGCGCTCAAGCCCTGGTACCGGCAGCTGTGCAAGCGACCCTGCTTCCACGACGAGTACCTCGAGGCCTACAACGAGCCGGGCACCCGCCTGATCGACACCGACGGCAAGGGGGTGGAGCGCATCACCGATCGGGGGGTGGTGGTGGCCGGGGTGGAGCACGAGGTCGACTGCATCATCTACGCCTCGGGCTTCGAGGTGGGCACCGACCACGTGCGGCGCGCCGGCTACGACGTCACCGGGCGGGGAGGCCGACGGCTGTCGGACCACTGGGCCGACGGCATGCGCACGCTCCACGGCATGCACGTCCACGGGTTCCCCAACGCCTTCGTGGTGGGGGCCGCCCAGGGCGCCAACCTCATCTCGAACTTCACCCACAACCTCTCCGAGGCCGGCCGCACCGTGGCGGCCGTCATCGCCCGGGCCGAGGCGACGGGTGTCCGCGAGGTCGAGGCCACCGAGGAGGCCGAGCAGGCCTGGGTCGACCTCCTCCTCGCCGCCCCGCCCCGGCTCATCGGGGGCAACGCCGACTGCACGCCCGGCTACTACAACAACGAGGGCCGGCCGGCGGGCGACCGGGGGCGGCTGAACTGGTCGGGCTACCCGGAAGGCGCCATGGCGTTCTTCGCCCTCATGGAGCGGTGGCGGACCGCCGACGAGCTCGAGGGCCTCGAG
>JBBRFU010000164.1:0-7597 GCA_038241315.1 Acidimicrobiales bacterium
CTAGTTCCTAGTGAGTACTAGGCGGCGAGAGCGAAGTCGCCATCGGCGCTTCTGTTGGTTCCCCGTTTAACGAGTCTGAGAAACTCGGGTCGCACGTCCGGCTCCCAGTCTCCACGTCGAAACCGGTCAGCCCCTTGTCAAGGATCTGCCCACGAGCACGTGGTGGTGAGCAGCGTGGCAATGGTACCGGGCGCGGCCGGCCGGTCCACCAGGGGTTCAGCTCACCGGCCCCTGGGGGCTCCACGGCGGCTGGTCGGCCGGCGGCGGGGGAGCGGCCGTGGGGGCCCGGGACGGCGTCCCCGACGGCGGCGGTGGCGCCCACCCGCGCGTGCCCGGCGCGCCGCTGCTCCCGCCCGCCGGGGGCCACGGCCCGGGAGGCGGGGCGCCGTAGCCGTAGCCGGAGGCGGGTGGGGGAGCGGGGGGTCCGGATCTGGAGGTCAGGAACCAGATGAGGCCGGCCAGCAGGAGGGCGCCACCGAGGAGGGCGCCGAAGCCCCCGACCACGGTCAGCAGCCCGCCCCCGAGCGCCTCGCCCACGGCGCGACCCAGGTCGGTGGCGCGGCCCACGCCGGCGCGAGGCGCGTCCTCGCCGGTGGCGGCCACCACGTAGGTGCCCGCCTCGGTGACGCGGAACTCCCGCACCACCTCCAGCTCGTCGCCCAGGCCGTGGAACACGGCCGCGGCGCCGGGCGGGTCGGTGGGCACCTCGGCGCCGTCGGGCCCGGTGACCGTGGCGGTCAGGTCGAGCGTCCGACGGGTCCGGGTGGTGCCGGTCCCGGTGCCACTTCCGTCGTCGCCGCCTCCGTCGCGCAGGACCGAGGTGGTCGTCTCGACGACGAGGTCGTCGGGCACGAGGGGATCGTCCAGCTCGTCGAGGTCGACCGGGTCGATGGCGTAGACGTAGTAGCGGCCGGGCGTCAGCCGGACCTCGGCCTCGCCGGGCAGCTCGAAGTCGGCCAGGAGGCGCGACCGGGTGCCCGAGGCGCTGTCGCCGAAGTCGTCGACGCTGTCGCCGAGGAGGGCCACGCCGGCCACGACGGCCACGATCGAGGCCGCCAGGATCACGGCCCCGACGATGGCCAGCACCTTCGCTCCCCGGGACCGGCGAGGCGGTTCGAGCGCCGGCGGCGACATCGGGGCGTAGGTCGACACGTCCGCATCCTGCCATGACCCGATCGGGTCGCCCGCCGACCCCGGACGGCAGGCACGGCGGCGGCAGGGAGTCGGCTACGCCCCCCGGCGCCGGGCGGCCATGGCCCGTCGGGCGTCCATGTCGGCGTCGCGCTGGGCGATCACCTGGCGCTTGTCGTAGTGCTTGCGGCCCCGCCCCATGCCCAGCTCCACCTTGGCCTTCCCGTCCTTGAAGTAGAGCGAGAGGGGCACGAGGCTGAGGTGCTCCTGGTCGACGCGGACCCGCATCTCGTCGAGCTCGTGGCGGTGGGCCAGCAGCTTGCGGGTGCGGGCCAGCTCGTGACCGCCCTGGGCGGAGGCGGCGGAGTAGGCGTTGATGTGCAGGCCCACGAGGTAGAGCTCGCGGCCGTCGAAGCGGGCGAAGGCGTCGTTGAGGGTGACCTTGGCCTCGCGGAGCGACTTGACCTCGCTGCCCTGCAACCGGATCCCGCACTCCCAGGTGTCGAGGATCTCGTAGTCACGCCGCGCTTGGCGGTTGGTGGCGACGACCTTGTTGTCGGTTTGCGGTTTGGCAGCCATGGGAGGCCATCACCGTACCGGAGGCCGATGCCGGGCCCGGTGGGGGAACGGCTGCGGTCCATGCTGGTCCGGTGGCGCGCTCCCCCTACGACCGCGAGATCGTGCGCCTCGCCGGCCCGGCGCTGGTGACCCTGCTCGCCGAGCCCGTCTACCTCCTGGTGGACACCGCGGTCGTGGGCCACCTGGGCACCGATCAGCTGGGCGGCCTGGCGATCGCCTCCTCGATCCTGTTGACGGCGTTCTCCCTGTGCATCTTCCTGGCCTACGGCACCACGGCGGCCGTCGCCCGGCTGCTGGGCGCCGGCGAGCAGCGGGAGGCCGCCCACCAGGCGGTGCAGGGGCTGTGGCTCGCGGCCGGGGTGGGCACCGTGCTGGCCATGGTCCTGGCCGTGACCAGCGAACCGCTGGTGCGCCTGCTCGGGGCCGACGGTGCCGTGGCCACCAACGCCCTGGTCTACCTCCGCATCAGCCTGGCCGGCATCCCGTTCCTGCTGTTGACGCTGGCGGGCACCGGCTACCTGCGCGGGGTCCAGGACACGCGGACGCCGCTGGTGGTGGCCGTGGCCACCGCCCTGTTGAACCTGGGCCTGGAGCTGCTCCTGGTCCTGGTGTTCGACCAGGGGATCGGCGCGTCGGCGCTGAGCACGGTGCTGGCCCAGGTGGTCGGTGGCCTCGTGTACCTCGTCGCCGTGGCCCGGGCCGCCGGGCGGGTGGGTGCCGGCCTGCGCCCGGACCTGTGGGCCCAAGTGCGCCTGCTGCGCGTGGGCGTCGACCTGGTGGTGCGCACGGCGGCGCTGCGGGGGTCGCTGGTGGCGCTCACCGCGGTGGCCGCCCGCATCGGGCGCGACGAGGTGGCGGCCCACCAGGTGGCCTTCGAGGTGTGGAGCCTCCTGGCCATGGCCCTGGACGCGCTGGCCATCGCCGGCCAGGCCATGGTGGGCCGCCTCCTCGGCGCCGGCCTGGTGGTCGACGCCCGGGCCGCGGCGCGCCGGCTCCTGGTGCTCGGCGTGGCCGGGAGCGTGGCCACCTCGGCGGTGGTGGTGGCCGTGTCGCCCGTGCTCCCGCAGCTGTTCACGCCGGACCCCGCGGTGGCCGACCTGGTGCGCTTCCTCCTCTGGTGGGTCGCGGTGCTGCAACCCGTGGCCGCGGTGGCCTTCGTGCTCGACGGGGTGCTGATCGGGGCCGGGGACCAGCGCTACCTGGCCCGGGCCATGGCCCTGGCCGCGGTCTGCCTGGTGCTGGCGGCGGCGCCGATCCTGCCGCTCGGGCTCGGGATCGGGTGGGTGTGGGCCGCCTTCGGCACCTTCATGGCCGTTCGGGCCCTGACCCTCGTGCACCGGCTGCGCGGGGACCGGTGGCTCGTGCCGGGAGCGCCCGCGTGATCCGCCGCCCGGGCGCGCTCAGCCGGGCCGGCGTCCCCACAGGAGGATGCGCTTGAACGTGAAGAAGTAGGGGCGATGGTCGCCGACCACCTCCACCAGGCGATCGCGGTACCGGTCGACGAGGGCGGCGTAGGTGTCGTCGTCGAGCACCCGTGCGAAGCGGGTGAGGCTGGTGGCCGACATCCAGTCGACCACCTCCTCGGTGGGCTCGAGGACGGGCCCGTAGACCTGGAGCCGCACCACCTGCTCGACGAAGCCGAGCGACCAGAGCAGCTCGGCATAGGCCTCGGGCGCCAGGACGTGGGTGGCGACGGGGTCCGGTGGCGGCCCGCCGACGGCGGCGAAGGCCTCGGCGAAGCGGTCCTCGGCGGCCACCTCGGCGGCCACCAGGTGGGACGAGTGGTCGTGGTTCGCCGGCACCTGCACCGCGAGTTGGCCGCCCGGCGCGAGGGTGGCGGTCCACCGGGTCAGCACCCGCTCGTGGTCGGGGACCCAGTGGAGGCTGGCGTTGGCCGCCACCACGTCGACCAGCCGGTCGGGGTGGCCGGGCTCGCCCCACGCGGTGAGGTCACCCGCCTCGAACCGGATCCCGGGACGGGCGCGGGCCGCGGCGGCGCCGAGCATGGCGGGCGACGTATCGATGCCCACCACGTCGGTGGCACCGATCCGGTCGGCGAGGCGGACCGTCAGGGCGCCGGTGCCGCAGCCGAGGTCGACGGCCGTGCCGCCCGGCACCGGGTGCAGGAGGCCGAAGAGGTCGATGGCGGGCCGCTCGCGCTCCTCGCGGAAGCGGTCGTAGCGCTCCGGGTCCCAGGGCTCGGTCGCGGTCGCCGTGTCGCTCATGATCGGTTCCTAGGGTCCGGTCGGCGCAGCGTCAAGCGGCGACCGGCCGAGGGCGCCCGGGTACGGTGGCGCGGTGTTGCGCATCGCCCGCTCGGCCCACCTCGCCATGGTCCACCACGCCATCGCCGGCCTCCCGAACGAGGCGTGCGGGCTCCTGGGCGGCCGCGCCGGCGCCGACCGGGTGGAGGTCTTCGTGCCCACCCGCAACGCCGACGGGTCGGCCAAGACCTACTCGATCGGCCCCGACGGCTTCGCCGCCGCCGAGGCGGTGCTCGACCCGCGGGGGCTCGACGTGATCGGCGTCATGCACTCCCACACCCACACCGACCCGTACCCGTCGCCCACCGACGTGGCCGCCGCCGACAACCCGTTCCTCGTCGGCTGGCAGTACGTGATCGTGTCCCTGCGCGACACCGAGCCGATGCTGCGATCGTGGCTCCTCGACGAGGGGACCATCGTGGAGGTCCCGGTGGCGATCGTCGCAGGCTGAGCAGGGCCGCCGGCGCCTGCGGCGACGCCCGCCGGTGCGCCCTGGGTAGGTGGGGCTGGCGGGGCGAGGGCCTAGAATCCTGATCGTTCCAGTCGTCTTTTCCCGGGGAGCCGGTGCGCCGTGGCGCTCTACCGCAACGTCATCGACCTCATCGGCAACACCCCGATGGTCGACATCAGCCCGCTGAGCCCCAACCCGAGGGTGCAGATCTACGCCAAGCTCGAGGGCCAGAACCCCGGGGGGTCGGTCAAGGACCGGGCCGCCAAGTACATGATCGAGGCCGCGGAGCGAGAGGGTCTGCTGCAGCCGGGATCGATCGTGCTGGAGTCGTCGTCGGGCAACACCGGCATCGCCCTGGCCATGATCTGCCGGATCCGCGGCTACCACCTGAAGGTGGTCCTGCCCGAGAACGTGTCGATCGAGCGCCGCCAGGCCCTCGAGGTCTGGGGCGCCGAGATCATCCCCTCGCCGGCGGCCGAGGGCTCCAACGGGGCCATGGTCCGGGCCCAGAAGCTGGCCGCCGAGCACCCCGAGTGGTGGTTCCCGTTCCAGTACGGCAACGACGCCAACCCGCGTGCCCACTACGAGGGGACCGGCCCGGAGATCCTGGCCGACGTGCCCGACATCACCCACTTCGTGGCCGGGCTCGGCACCGCGGGCACGCTCATGGGGGTGGGCACCTACCTCAAGGAGCAGAAGCCCGACACCCAGGTCTGGGCCATCGAGCCGCCGGCCGGCGAGATGGTCGACGGGCTGAAGAACTTCGACGAGGGCTTCGTGCCCCCGGTGTTCACCGACTGGGGCGGCTACGAGCTCCTGGACCGCAAGATGATCGTGCGGCCCCGCGAGTCGATCGAGTGGACCCGGCGCCTCACCGACGTCGGCCTGTTCGCCGGCATCTCCTCGGGAGCCATCGCGGCCGGCGCCGCCAAGTGCGCCGCGGCCATCGACGAGGGCGTGGTGGTGATGATCGTCTGCGACGGCGGCTGGAAGTACCTCAGCACCGGCGCCTGGACGGCGGACCTCGACGAGGTCGAGGCCCGCGCCAAGGGGATCATCTACTTCTAGCTCGGCCGCTCCGGCTCGACGCGACCGGGTCCCGGGCGCCGCAGCGCCCGGGACCCGGTGCGGAGCCGCCGAGGCGACCCGACGGTCCGACGGTCCGATGGTCAGGCGCCGCCGGTCGTGCCGTCCTCCTCGGCCGGGTCGTCGGCCGGCCCGTCACCGAAGCCACCGGGCCCACCTGGGCCCCGACCGTCCGCACCGGACGGTCGCACCTCGTCGAGGCGCTCGGCGATGCGCTCCGCCAGGTCCGCCGAGCGCTCGTCGGCCTCCTCCTGGGTGAGGCGACCGGCCTCGACGGCCTCGGCCAAGCGCTCCTCGGCGGCGGCGGCCAGCGCGTCCACCACCTCCTGCTCGTCCACGCCCTCGGCCGCGGCGATGTCGGCCAGGCTCTGGCCGTCCTGCAGGGCGGTGCGGAGCTCCTCCTCGCTCAGGCCGAGCACCTCCGTGAGCGTCTCGAGGTCGGCGCCTCGCCCGTGGCCACGGCCGAAGCCGCCGCCGCGACCGTGGCCATCGAGCGGGAGGGTGCCGTCCACCAGCTCGGCGACGCGCTCGGGCAGGGCGGCGCGGGCCTCGTCGAGGCGCTCCTCGCCCGCCGCCACCAGGGCGTCGATCAGCGCCTGGCGCTCCACGCCCTCCTCGGCGGCGATGTCGGCCAGGCTCTTGCCCTCGGCGAGGGCGGCGCGGAGCTCGTCCTCGGTGATGCCGAGGACGGTGGTGGCGGCGTCCAGGTCGAAGCCGCGTCCGCCGTGGCGACCGGGGCCGCCCTCGGCGGCCTGCTCGTCGGCGGTGGCGCCGTCGGCCGGGGCGGTGGTGGTGCTGCCGTCCTGGGCGCCGGACGTGCCGGGCGTGCCGAAGGCGGCGCCGAGCAGCCCGCCCGTGGTGAGGGCCGCGGCCATGGCGGCCGCTCCGATGGTCTTGCGACTGGGCATGAGGTGGTTCCCCCTGATTGGGTGGTCTGACGGAGACCACCCAACCAGCCGGACCTGGGAGGACGCTGGGAACCGCCTCCGACCTCGTCGGGAGCGCGCCCGACCCTCGGTGTCCGGGCCGGGCCGGGCGCCCTACCCTGGCCCGGTGACCCCCGACCTGCTCCGCCGCGGCCATGCCCGGGCCGCGCCGCTGTCGGTGACCGTGCTCGGATCGGCGGGGACCTTCCCCCACGCCGACAACCCGTGCAGTGGCTACCTCGTCCAGACGCCCACCACGTCGGTGTGGGTCGACACCGGCCCGGGGACCTTCGCCGCCCTCCTGGAGCACCTCGCCCTCGCCGACGTCGACGCCATCGTGCTCTCCCACGAGCACCCCGACCACTGGACCGACCTGCCCGTGGTGCGCAACGCCGCTCGCTACCTGCTCGGCATCGCCCACCTGCCCGTCTACGGCCCCGCCGGCTGCCGCGACGTCGCCGGGGCGGTCATCGGCGACCTGGCACCGCTCGACTGGGTCATCGTCACCGACGGCTCCGAGATCACGGTGGGCGACGTGGCCATCCGGTTCTCCGTCACCGATCACCCGGTGGAGACCCTGGCCATGCGCTTCGAGGCCGGCGGTCGGGTGCTGGCCTACTCGGCCGACACCGGTGCCGACTGGTCCTTCGCCGCCCTCGACCCCGCGGGCACCGGCTTCGACCTCGCCCTCTGCGAGGCCACCCTGCCCGAGGAGGAGGCCGGCCGCTTCGAGCACCTCACCGCCGCCCAGGCGGGCGCCATGGCCGACGCCGCCAAGGTGCAGCGCCTGGCCCTCACCCACCTCTACGCCGGCGACGAGAACGATCGGGCCGAGGCCGCCTCCCAGCCCGGCGCCTTCGACGGCCCCGTCGAGCTGGCCCTCCCCGGCTACACGTTCACGGTCTGAGCCGGCGGCCCGGGGCGGCTGTCCGGCCGGCGGTCCGGGGCTGCGGTCCCGGGCTGCGGTCCGGGGCGGCGGGGATCGGAGCGCCGGGGGCGGCGTCTGCGACGATGGATCCCCACCGCACCACGACCCAGGAGCCCCACATGCGAGCCGACGGCCGCCAGCCCGACGAACTGCGCCCCATCACCTTCGAGCGCGACTTCACCGAGCAGGCCGCCGGGTCCGTCCTGGTGTCGTTCGGCGGCACGCGGGTGCT
>JBBRFU010000165.1:0-7594 GCA_038241315.1 Acidimicrobiales bacterium
ACCCCGTCACCCCGGTCACCCCGGTCACCCCGGTCACCCCGGCGATCGGCGGGGCACCGCAGCACCCGAGGCCCTCGGGAACGCAACAGGCGCCCTCCGGAAAGGGCGCCTGACTGCGGGCTTCTCGTGGAGCTAAGGGGAATCGAACCCCTGACCTCTTCCATGCCATGGAAGCGCTCTACCAACTGAGCTATAGCCCCGTGGGACTCGCCACTCTAGAGGCGGTCGCAAGGCCCGACCAAACCGAACCGGGGCTACCCGGGCCCGTCGGCGGCGGCGCTCGTGGGACCGTCGGCGGGGGCGTCGGCCGCCCGTCGGGCGTCGTCCTGCCAGGGCACGCGGGGCACGTCGGACCACAGCCGTTCGAGGTCGTAGTACTGGCGGGTCTCCTCGAGGAACACGTGGACCACCAGGTCGCCGTAGTCGAGCAGGACCCAGCGCAGGTCGTCGAGGCCCTCCACCCGGAGCGGGCGGGGGCCGCCGGCCTCGGCGATCTGGGCCTCGACCTCCTCGGCGATGGTGCGGACCTGGCGCGTGTTGGATGCCGAGGCGACCACGAAGTGCTCGCAGAGCGCCATCACCGGGCCCACCTCGAGGATCACCACGTCGCTCGCCGACTTGTCGTCAGCGGCGCGGGCGGCGACGACGGCCCACTGGGCGTCATCGGGGGGTGCGGACATCAGGTGCCTCCATTGGGCAGGGTGGTGGTGGTGAGGTCGGTGGACGGGTCGGTCCCGTCGGGGGTCAAGGTGGGGGCGGGCAGCGCGTCGGGGTCGAGCAGGTCGGCGCCGAACACCACGGTGACGTCGAGGTCGTCGGGTGCGTCGCTGGCTCGCGTGACGGCACCCGTGGCGCCCAGCTCCGTGGCCAGGCCCTCGGCGTACGACGCCAGGGCCGGGTCACGATAGGTGATGGTGGTCTCGGCGCGGTCGAAGCTGGGCCCGTTGCCCACCACCACCACCGAGCCGTCGAGGGCGGTCACCTGCCGGATGAGCTCGAGGGGGATGGGCCCGGCGGCCACCCCGTTGAGGAGTCGGACGGTGCGCCGGGAGCCCACCGCAGCGGGATCGGGGGCGGGCACCGCGCCCGCCACCAGGTCCTTGATCGCCGCCACATCGGGGTCGTAGGTCTCGGGCGCCCCGGCGGCGGCGGGCACCACGGTGAGGGGGAGGGTGGTGAAGGTGACGGCGCCGGCCGCCAGGGTGCGGGCGTAGCGGCCCAGCCCGGTGGCGGGCGTGTCGCCGCCCCGCCCGTCGGCATCGGCCGCGGCCACCGCGGCGAGCCAGCCCCGCCACAGCTGCTCGCGGCGGGCCAGCTGGCTGAGCTCGCTCTCGCCCTCCACCCCGGCCGACAGGTACGGACCGACCGAGTCGGCCGGCAGCTCCAGGGGGCCGGCCGGGAGCGGGAACCCGCCGAGGTCCAACGTGTCGAGGTTGTCGATCGGGATCGGGCCGACGGGGGCCGCCAGCTCGCTCCAACCCCGGTCGTCGAGCTGGATCACCTCGTCGATGCCGACGTTGAGGATCCCCGCGGTGACCACGGAGACGGCGTCGGCCGCGTCGTCGGCCTCGCGAGCGCCCACCTCGTAGGCCGACCGGACGCTGTTGATGCCGAAGCCCGCGGGCCGCACGATCGTCTCCAACGGCACGAAGACCACCGTGCCGCCCCCCGACTCCGACCCGAGGGCGAGGAAGGTGACCCCCAGCAGGCGCCCGGTCTCGTCGGTCTCCACCACCAGCGCGGTGGGCGTGGAGGTCACCAGCTCTTCGTAGCCGGGGTCGCCGGGGCCGGCGCCGCTGTTCCCGGCCCGACCGTCGGTGCTCTCGGTGACCAGCTCGTAGCCGGCACGGGCCAGCACGGGGATGGCCGCCACCAGCGAGACCAGCACCACGGCGAACCCCACCCGCCGCCAACGGGGGATGGGGTTCGGCGGTGCCGGGGCGCGGCCCCGGACCGGTCGGGCTCGCGGCGCCTCGGGCTCGGGGGCGGTGGCCGCCCGGGCCCAGCCCACCCGACCGGCGGCGGGCCCGTCGTCGATGAAGGCGAGGTCGTTCCACGAGTCGTCGGCCCAGGTGTCGTCGACCTCGTCGCGACGCAGCCGGCCGCGGCGGGCGTCGACGGCGTCGAGGTCGAGATCGAGGTCGACATCGTCGACGTCGAGCTCGACCTCATCGTGGTCGAGCTCGGCGGGACCCCGTTCGGCGTCGTCCAGGGTCGGCGGTGGGGTGCGGGGGGCCGTCGGCGGGTCGTCGGCCACCACGGGCGTCGGGGCCGAGTGGAGCCAGATCTCGTCGGTGGTGGGGGCGGGCTCGAGGCCGACGACCTCGCGGGGGGTGGGCACCCGGCGGGCGCGCGACCGGGCCGCCGGGCCGGCGACGATCGACGAGGCGGGCGCGCCCTCGACCCCCGCGGACCGGTCGAGGCCCGGGAGGCGGTCGAGCGACTCCCGGAGGCTCTCGCGCTCGCCGGTGGCTCCGGCACCCGTCGGGCGCGCCGGCCGGCCGAGCGCCTGGCCGCGGAAGCGGGCGTCGGGACGGGTCCGCCGTGGGGGGCGCGGCGGCTCCGAGGTCATCACGTCAAAGATAGAGCCCCCGCTGCGCGATGCAGGCCGCGACCGCTGCCGGGGTCAGGTAGCGGATGGAGCGGCCGTCGGCCACGCGGCTCCGGAGCTCGGTGCTGGAGATCTCGAGCTCGGGGATGTCGATGCGGGTCCACGAGAAGGCCGCGTCGACGGGCGTGGGGCTCCCGGGGCGGTCCACCACCACCAGGTGGGCCCCGGCGGCCACCTCGGCGTGGCGCTCCCAGGTGGCGAAGCCGGCCGCGGCGTCGTTGCCCAAGATGAGGAACAGCTCGGCGTCGGGCTCCGCCGCCCGCAGCGCCGCGAGCGTGTCGGCGGTGTAGCTGAGCCCACCCCGGCGGATCTCGAGGTCGCTCACCTCGAGGCCGGGCGCGTCGGCCACCGCGGCCGCCACCATGGCCAGGCGGTCTCCGGCGCCGCTCACCTCCCGCGTCCCGAGCTTCTGCCACGGGCCGTTGGCCACCACGAGGAGCACCACGTCGAGCGCCAGCGCCTGGCGGGCGTCGATCGCGGCCACGAGGTGGCCCACGTGGGGCGGGTCGAAGGTTCCCCCGAAAATGCCGATCCGCCGGCCGCCTCCGCTCCGAAGACTCATCGGAACCTGCTCCGCCCGGCCGAGGTGGGAACGGTGACCCGTGTCACCGGTTCCACGGGAAGAAGGTCGGGGGTAGGCACAGTTCCAAATTACCTGGAAGCAACTTGCCCCACCGGACCATCGTCGCCGATGCCGAACCCGGGAATGGGCACCGCCCCCGACGTGTTGAAAAGGCCACGATGAGTGATTCAGTGGGTCAGTACCTCAATGAGATCGGCGCTGTTGCGCTGCTCAACGCCGAAGAAGAGCGCGAGCTCTCGCAGATCATCGAGCGCGGTGTCGCCGCTCGGGAGCGCATCGCCGCCGGCGACGGCTCCCTGGAGGACCGCCGCCTCGACCGGGCCGCCGCCCGGGCCAAGGACCGGTTCATCCGGGCCAACCTCCGCCTCGTGGTGAGCATCGCCCGCCGCTACCCCCTGCCCCCCGGCATGGAGCTGCTCGACCTCATCCAGGAGGACAACCTCGGCCTCGAGCACGCGGTCGACAAGTTCGACTGGCGCAAGGGGTTCAAGTTCTCCACCTACGCCACCTTCTGGATCCGCCAGGCCATCGGCCGGGCGCTCGACCAGAAGGCGAGCCTGGTGCGCCTGCCCGGCGACCGATCCGCCAGCCTCCGGGCCGCCCTGCGCCAGGTGTCCGGTGACGGCGACGAGCTCGACGACGAGCACGCCCGCCTGCACCGCCTCGCCACCCCCACCTCGCTCGACCGCGTGGTCGGCGACGACGACGGCTCGGAGCTCGTCGACCTGCTGGCCGACGACAACCCCGGCCCCGAGGACCTCGCCCTGGCCAACGAGGAGGACCGGATGGTCACCGGCCTGCTCGACGTGCTCGACGGCCGGGCCCGCTTCGCCGTGGAGCAGCGCTTCGGCCTGCACGACGGCCGCAAGCGGTCCTACCGCGAGGTCGGCGAGGAGCTCGGCGTGACCGCCGAGGCCGCTCGCCGCATGGTGAAGCGTGCGGTGAACGCCGTGCGCACCGAGGCGGCGTCTCGCATCGACGCGGCGTGAACCCGCACGCCCGGGCCGCTCGGGCGCAACCCGCTTTGCGCCCGAGCGCCTCGTAGACCACGCTTTTCCCGTGCCCTCCGCCTCGTCCACCTGGTCGCCCCGCTCCTGGCGGGACCTCACGGCCGCCCAGCAGCCCGAGTGGCCCGACGAGGGCGCGTTCGAGGCCGTCCTCAAGCAGATGGGCACGTTGCCCCCCCTGGTGTTCGCCGGCGAGGCCAGGGCCCTCACCAGCCAGCTCGGTGCCGTCGCCGATGGCGAGGCCTTCCTCCTGCAGGCAGGCGACTGCGCCGAGTCCTTCGACGCCTTCGGCGCCGACGCCATCCGCGACAAGCTCAAGGTCATCCTCCAGATGGCCGTGGTCCTGACCTACTCCTCGGGCGTGCCCACGGTGAAGGTCGGCCGCATCGCCGGGCAGTTCGCCAAGCCCCGCTCCTCCCCCACCGAGACCATCGGCGACCTCACCCTGCCGTCGTTCCGGGGCCACCTGGTGAACGACATCATGCCCACCGCGGCGGCGCGGGTCCCCGACCCGGCCCGGCTGCTGCAGGCGTACCACCAGTCCTCGTCCACGCTGAACCTGCTCCGGGCGTTCACCAAGGGCGGCTACGCCGACCTCAACCAGGTGCACACCTGGAACCAGGAGTTCGTGGCCTCGAGCAGCGAGGGCCGCCGCTACGAGCGGGTGGCCGACGAGATCGACCGCGCCCTGCGCTTCATGAAGGCCTGCGGGGTCGACACCACCACCCAGCCCAACCTCCACGAGGTCGACTTCTACACGTCGCACGAGGCCCTGGTGCTGGGCTACGAGGAGGCACTCACCCGGCAGGACTCCCTCACCGGTGACTGGTACGACTGCTCGGCCCACATGATCTGGATCGGCGAGCGCACCCGCCAGCTCGACGGTGCCCACCTCGAGTTCTTCGCCGGCGTGAAGAACCCGGTGGGCGTGAAGGTCGGGCCCAGCGCCACCGCCGAGGAGGTGCTGGCCCTGTGCGAGCGCCTCAACCCCGACCGCGTGCCCGGGCGCCTCACGTTCATCAGCCGCATGGGCGCCACCAAGATCGAGGCCGGCCTGGCCCCGCTGCTGGCGGCGGTCCGCGACGCCGGCCACCCGGTGGTCTGGGCGTGCGACCCCATGCACGGGAACACCTTCGAGGCCCCCGACGGCCACAAGACCCGCCGCTTCGACGACATCCTCGCCGAGATCAAGGGCTTCTTCTCGGCGCACGAGGCCGAGGGCACCTGGGCCGGCGGCGTCCACGTGGAGCTCACCGGCGACGACGTCACCGAGTGCCTGGGCGGCTCCGAGGAGATCCTCGACACCGACCTCGGCTCCCGCTACGAGACCATGTGCGACCCCCGGCTCAACGGCCGGCAGTCGATCGACCTCGCCTTCGCGGTCGCCGAGCTCCTCCGCCGCTGACGCACCGCCCGGACGGCGCCACCGGCGCCGGGCGGTCGAGGGCACGAGGGTGACGATCGGGCGGGGCGCGGTGGCGCGGCGCTCGGACGGGTGAACGGGCGGGCCATTGTTGACCGGAGTGGTCGACATTTGCCACGCTGGGGGGAATACCCGACTGGCGAGGTCGGTTATTCGTCCTCGCAGCCCCCAGCCCCCGGAAGGCACCCCCATGCTCCAACGAGAGATCGATCCCGGCCAGGCCGCCGACATCGAGAAGTTCGAGCGGGTCCTGGCCGGCTACCTCTCCGGCGAGATCGACGAGGACGTGTTCCGCGTCTTCCGGCTCACCAACGGCATCTACGGGCAGCGCCAGGGCGGCCACCACCAGATGCTGCGGGTGAAGATCCCCTACGGCGGCGTCACCCCCGAGCAGCTCGACCTGTTCGCCCACCTCTGCGACGAGTACTCCCGCGGGTGGGGCCACATCACCACCCGGCAGAACATCCAGGTGCACTTCGTGCCGCTCGAGCGGGTGCCCGCCGCCATGCGAGACCTCGCCTCGGTGGGCCTCACCACCCGTGAGGCGTGCGGCGACACCGTCCGCAACGTGATGGGCTGCCACTTCGCCGGCGCCTGCCCCCACGAGAAGCTCGACATCACCGCCTGGGCCCAGGCCACCTACGAGCACTTCGTGCGCAACCCGATCGGCCAGCGGCTGCCGCGGAAGTTCAAGATCAACTTCTCGGGCTGCGAGACCGACTGCGGCCAGGCCATGTTCAACGACGTCGGCGTGGTGGCCGCCACCCGGGCCGGCGCCGACGGCGCGGTCGAGTCCGGCTTCCGGGTGTTCGTGGCCGGCGGCCTCGGCGCCAACCCCTTCCCGGCGCTGGCCCTCGAGGACTTCACGCCTCGCGAGGAGCTGCTGCCCACCATCGAGTCGATCCTCCGGGTCTTCAACAGCACCGGCAACCGCGACAACAAGCTGCGGGCCCGGATGAAGTGGGTCGTCCAGACCCTCGGCTGGGAGGAGACCCAGCGGCGCATCCTCAAGGAGCGCAAGTTCCTGCTGGCCTCCTCGTCGTGGCCGGGCGGCATCCCCGCCCTGGTGCAGAAGGCCGGCGACGCCCCCGCCGGCGTGGCGGCCGACATCACGCCCACGCCCATCGGCCAGGGCACCCCGGTGAAGATCACCTCGCGGGACCCCTACCAGCAGTGGGACGAGGCCAACGTGGTGCGCGGGGCGGCCAAGGGCACGGTCTCGGCCCTCGCCTGGGCCCAGCTCGGCGACATCACCTCCGACCAGTTCCGGGCCCTGGCGTCCATCCAGCGGGAGTTCGGCGCCGAGGTGCGCCTCACCAACCGCCAGAACCTGGCCTTCCTCGGCCTCACCGAGGAGCAGCTCCCGAAGCTCCACGCCCGCCTCCAGGCCATCGGCATGGCCCAGCCCGGCGCCGAGCTCTCCCGCGACGTGGTGTCGTGCCCCGGCGCCGACACCTGCAACCTGGCCGTCACCCAGTCTCGCGGCCTGGCCGACGCCATCAGCGCCCGCCTCGAGGAGGAGGGCCTGGCCGAGGTCGGCGGCGTCCGGACCAACATCTCGGGCTGCACCAACTCGTGCGGCCAGCACCACATCGCCGACATCGGCTTCTCCGGTGCCGAGCGACGGGCCCACGGGCGCTCCGCCCCCGGCTACACCATGTTGCTGGGCGGCTACGTGGGCGAGACCCAGGTCCACTTCGGGGAGCGGGCCCTGCGCCTCCCGGCCAAGAACGCGCCCGAGGCGGCCGTGCGGGTGGTGCGGCGCTTCGCCGCCGAGCGCCTGGTCGGCGAGTCGTTCCGGGGGTGGATGGACCGCTCCGGCGGCGTGAAGACCCTGGGCGCGGAGCTGAAGGACCTCGACACGTTCCCCACGTTCGACGAGGCGCCGGAGTACTACACGGACTTCGCCGAGACCGGCCCCTACGTGGCCGAGACCGGCGAGTCGGAGTGCGCCACGTGACGTTGGTCGA
>JBBRFU010000166.1:0-7506 GCA_038241315.1 Acidimicrobiales bacterium
GGTGAGCGGGTCAGGTTGAACGGGTACGTGAAGCGCACCCAGCTCACGTCCTCGACGCCGTGGACGGTGCCGTTGCCGGCGCCCGTGGGGGTCTGGCCGGCCACCGTCGGCGTGAGCAGCAGCGGGGCCTGGTGCAGCACCTCGACCAGGCGGGCGTTGAGGCGGTGGGCGAGGTCCTGCACCTCGAGGGCGGTGGTGAGGGTGGCGCTCCCCCGCACCCACTCGAGCATCCCGGCCAGGTCGGGGTCGAGCTCGTCCCAGCGGGCGCCGGTGGGGTCGGCGGCATGGATGGTGCGGAGGTTGGCGGCCAGCGACAGGGTGAGCCAGGACACGCCCGGGTCCTCGTCGAACACGTCGTCGACCAGCACCACCTCGGTGCCCCGGGCCTCGAGCCGGGCCACCGCGTCCTGGCAGACGGCGAGGACCTCCGGGTCCACGGTGGCGTAGCCGAGGGTGGGAGACCAGAGCACCTTGCGGGGGGCGTGGAGCCCGTCGACGGCGTCGTTCCAGCTGTCCTCGGGCATGGGCAGGGCCCGCAGGTCGGTGGGCTCGGGGCCGATCACCGAGTCGAGGGCGAGGGCCTGGTCGCGGATGGAGCGGGTGAGGAGGCCCTTGCTGGAGAGGTCGGCCCAACCCGGCGGGCGCGGGCCGCCGACCGGCACCCGCCCGAGCGACGGCTTGAGCGACGACAGGCCGCACAGCGCCGAAGGGATGCGCAGCGAGCCGCCGCCGTCGGAGCCGGTGGCCAGGGGCACCATGCCGCTCGCGACCGCCGCCGCCGAGCCGCCCGAGGAGCCGCCGGCGGAGCGGTCGGTCGCCCAGGGGTTCGCGGTGCGGCCGAAGACCCGGTTGTCGGTGTCGGCCTTCCAGGCCAGCTCGGGGGTGTTGGTCTTGCCGACGATCACGCAGCCGGCCTGGCGGAGGCGCTCGACCAGGGTGGAGTCGGTGGTGGCCACCGGCCGGTCGGCGAAGAGGCGGGACCCCTCGGTGGTCCGGAAGCCGATGGCGTCCTCGGTGTCCTTGACCCCGATGGGGATGCCCGCGAGCGGGCCGACGTCGTCGCCCGCCGCCACGCGCTCGTCGATCTCGTCGGCCTGGGCGAGGGCCCGCTCGCCGTCGACGGCGACGAACGCCCCCAGGGCGTCGTTGGTCGCCGCGATGCGGTCGAGCGCCAGGGTGGTGAGCTCCCGGGCCGACACCTCCCGACGCAGCACCCGGTCGGCCAGATCCTCGACACGCTCGCGGCGGAAGTCCATGGGCGGACGCTACGTCGGCGGGTCGCGCCGTGCCGCGGCGCCCGCTCAGGCGTAGGTTCGGAGCTCGAGGCGGTTGCCGTCGGGGTCGAGCAGGTAGAGCCCGCGTCCCATGCCCCGGGCGCCCCAGAGGTCGTGGGGACCGGACTCCACCTCGATGGTGCCGCTGGCCGCCAGCTCGTCGAGGTCGACGCCCTCGACGACGAAGGCCACGTGGTCCACGTTGTCGACCTGGCCCGCGGGCCGCTCGCCCGTGAAGAGGTCGAGGATCGTCGTCGGGGTGAGGCGGACCGACACGAACAGCACCTCGCCGCGCCGCCACTCCTCCAGCCGTTCGGCCCGCACGCCGAAGGTGTCCTGCCACCAGGCGACGGTCCGCTCCGGGTCCTGGACCCGGAAGACCACGTGATCGATCCCCGTGAACTCCATGCCGCCAGCGTAGGACCCGCTCGGACCCGCCTCGCTCAGCCGGGCTCGACGCAGTCGAGCAGCCCGTCGGTGCCGAGGCGGCGGGTCTCGGTGCCGACCGGGCACGGCAGGCCGTCTCGCACCCGGCGCACGATCCGCAGCTCGTGGGGCCCGGTGCACGGGACCACGGTGGTGGTCGGCCCCGACGAGACGTCGACGCAGGCCCCGGCGCGCACGGTGGCGGGGGCGTCGGACGGCGCCGGGTCGTCACCGGCGTAGGCGGTCGCCACGAAGATGACGGTCAGCACCAGCACCAGGGCGACCCAGGGGCCGTGGCGGAACAGGCCGGCGGCCGCCGACCCCATCGGCGGCAGCACGTCGACCAGGTCGTCGTCGGGGAGGTCGTCCGCCACCGGCACCGGCGTCGTCGACCGACGGGGCGGGGCAGCCGCGCTCGCCGAACGCCGACCGGCGAGGCGGCTGTCGTCGTACTGGCGGCGACGGGCGGGGTCCTGCAGGACCCGCCAGGCCTCGTTGACCTCGCGCATGCGCCGCTCGGCCAGGGCCCGCTCGGCCGGAGTGCCGTCGATGACCCGGTCGGGGTGCAGGCGTCCGGCCAGGGCGCGGTAGGCCGTGCGGACCTCCTCGGTGGAGGCCGACGGGCTCACGCCCAGGCGTTCGTAGTAGGTGCTCGTGACCGGCTCCGGGGTGCGTCGTCGGGGTCCAGCGTACGAGGCGGCGCCGCTCAGTAGCCGAGGTCGGGGTCGATCAGCCCGACCAGCTCCTCGCCGGCGGCGTAGCGGCGCACGTTCTCGGTGATCCTCCCCGCCAGCAGGGGCCTCGCCATCTCGGCGGTGTTCCCGGTGTGGGGCGTGATGATCACGTCGGGGTGCTGCCAGAGCGGGTGGTCGTCGGGCAGGGGCTCCGGGTCGACGACGTCGAGCCCGGCCCCGCCGAGGTGCCCCGACGCCAGCGAGTCCATCAGCGCCCCGGTGTCGACGTGCTCGCCCCGGGCCACGTTGACCACCCACGCGCCCGGCGCGAGGCGGGCCAGCTGGGCGGCGCCCAGGAGGTGGCGGGTCCCGGCCAGCAGGGGCAGGGCCAGCACCACCGCATCGGCGCCGAGGAGGGCACCGTCGAGGTCGTCGGCGGCCACCACCCGGGCCACGCCGGCCATCGGCCGCGCCGTCCGGCGCACCACGGTGACCTCGCAGCCGAACGGCGCCAGCAGCCGGACCAGGGCCTGACCGATCCCGCCCCCGCCGACGATCGTCACCCGGGCACCGAGGAGGTTGCGGCCGGCATCGCCGGTCCAGGTGGAGAGCCGGGCGAAGCGGTGGAGCTGGCGGAACCCGGCGAGGAGGAGCGCGAGGGCGTGCTCGGCCACCGGCTCGGCGTACACGCCCTTGGCGCACGACCAGGTCCGCTCGTGGTCGACGACGCCGAGGTAGGGCTCCACCCCGGCCCACGGCAGCTGCACCCAGTCGATCGCCGGGTGGTCGCGCAGGAGGGTGGCCAGCCCGTCGGGGTCGTCGGCACGCGTCCAGACCACGGCCGTGGCCTCGTCGGGCGCCACCAGGGTGGCGCCACCGGCGACGACCGCGTCGTCGATCCACGGGGCGGTCCGAGGCTGGGTGGTGATCCGGGGAGCATGGTCAACGGCCATCACGTTCGACGGTACCGGCCCGGCCCGGCCCCGTCTCGGGGATCGCCCCGGCCTCGTCCAGACCTCGCCCAGGCCTCGCTCGCACCTCGCTCGCACGCCGCTCCCTCCGTCGGTCCCGGCCGCGACCGGGGCGGGAGACGGGCGCGGCCGAGGACCGGTCGTCGGCGCCACGATCGTCTTTCGTCGTGACCGGGCGCCGCCGTACGCTCGCTCGGTGACCCGCACGCCGCCGACCGACCCCACGGGCGAGGACCTGTGCACCCGGTCGGAGCAGACGGAGCTGGCCGACGAGGTCGAGGACGCCTACGTCGACGGCACCCGCACGCTGGCGCCCGGCACCGCCCGCTCGGCCTTCAGCCACCCCACGTTCCGCACGGTCTACCTCGGCGCCTTCGCGTCGAACATCGGCACCTGGATGCAGAACGTGGTGCTCGGCGCCCTCGCCTACAACCTCACCGGGTCGGCGGTGTTCGTCGGCATCATGACCGCCGCCCAGCTCGGGCCGCTCCTGCTGTTCTCGGTGGTGGGCGGCATGCTGGCCGACGCCTTCGACCGCAAGAAGCTCCTGATGGTGCTCAGCGTCCAGCAGGCGGCCTTCTCCCTCATCCTGGCGATGGTCACGCTGGGCGAGTCGCCCAACAAGGTCGCCATGGTGGCCACCGTCTTCTGCATCGGCGTGGGCAACGCCCTCTACGCGCCCATCTTCAGCGCGGTGGTCCCCGTGCTGGTCCCCCGGCGGGACATGTCGGGCGCCATCTCGCTCAACTCCGTGCAGATGAACGCGTCGCGGGTGGTCGGGCCGGCCATCGGGACCACCCTCTACGCCAACTTCGGGCCGTCGTGGGTGTTCGTGGTGAACGCGGTGAGCTTCGCCTTCGTCATCGCCACCCTGTCGAGGGTGACGCTCCCCTCCCCGCCCGCGTCCGGGAGCCAGGGCCTCCACCGCCTGCTCGAGGGGTTCCGGGTGGCGAGGGTCGACCGGGTCGTCGGGCAGTGCCTGGTGGTGATCTTCGTGTTCTCGTTCCTGTGCCTGCCCTTCATCACCCAGATGCCGAAGATCGCCGGCGACCACCTGGGCATCGACACCAAGAGCACGAGCTACGGCATCCTCTACGCCTGCTTCGGCCTCGGCGCGGTGCTCGGCGCGCTGTCGATCGGCACCGTGTTCGCCGGGTCCTCCAAGGCCCGCCTCACCCGCGTCGGCCTGCTGGCGTTCGCCGCCATGCTCGTGGTGTTCGGTGCCCTCCGGGTCGCGGCGCCCGCCTACCTGGCGATCCTGGTCCTGGGCTGCGTGTACTTCGCGGTGATCACGTCGCTCTCGACGGTGCTCCAGGAGGGCCTCGAGGACGCGGTGCGCGGCAAGGTCATGGCCCTCTGGATCATGGGGTTCGGCGGCACCGTGCCCTTCGGGGGCCTGGCCGGCGGCTGGGCCATGGAGCAGGTGGGCATCCTGCCGGTCCTGGTGTTCGGCGCCCTGGTGGCCGTGGCGCTCGCCGCCTACGCCGACCTGACCCCGGGCGGCCGGCCCCGCCGCGGCCGGGACCCCCTGGCGGTCGGGACCGCCCCGGCAGGCTGACACCCCGGGCCGCCGAGGCTCAGGCCTCCCGGAGGAGGGCGACCACCTGCTCGAGGCGGGCCGAGCGGCTGGCCTTCACCAGCACCACGTCGCCCCGGGCCAGGCCGAGGTCGCGCAGGCGCTCGACCGCGCTCGCCGGTCCGTCCACCTCGTCGTCGCCGGCGCACCCGTACCCGGGCTCGGCCACCGACACCACGTGGATGCCGCGGGCGACGGCGGCCTCGGCCACGGCGAGGTGGGCGGCGGCCGAGCCGTGCCCCAGCTCGGCCATGGCGCCCAGGACGGCGAAGCGTCGCTCCGCCGGGGCCGCGGCCAGCGCGTCGAGGGCGGCGACCATGGAGGTGGGGTTGGCGTTGTAGCTGTCGTCGAGCACGCGGATCCCGCCGGGCAGCGTGACCAGGTCCATGCGCATGGACGAGAGCCGGGCCGTCCCGAGCCCGGCCACCACCGCCTCGAGCGGCGTGGCCAGCACCAGGGCCGCCGAGGCCGCACCGAGCGCGTTCGTCACCTGGTGGGCGCCGGCCACGCCCAGGTGGACCTCGGCGCTCCCCCACGGGCTGCGCAGGGTGAACCGGGCCCGGAGGTCGTCGTCGAGCCGCACGCGCTCGGCCCGCACCTCGCCGGCGCCCACCCCGAAGGTGAGGACCGTCGCCTCGGTGGCCCCGGCCATGGCCGCCACCCGCTCGTCGTCCGCGTTGAGGACGGCGGTGCCCGTGGCCGGCAGCGAGGCCACCAGCTCGGCCTTGGCCACCGCCACCTCCTCGAGGGTGCGGAACAGCTCGAGGTGGGCGCCGGCGACCACCGTCACCACGCCGATGGTGGGGCGGGCGACGGCGCACAGCTGGGCGATGTGGCCCCGGCCCCGGGCGCCCATCTCCACCACCGCCACCTCGGTGTCGTCCGCCGCGTTGGCGAGCGTGAGCGGCACGCCGAGCTCGTTGTTGAACGACCCGACGGACGCCGCCGTCCGCCAGGTGGTGGCCATCGTCGCGGCCAGCAGGTCCTTCAGCGAGGTCTTGCCGACACTGCCGGTGACGCCCACCACCCGCTCGGGAAGCCGGCTCCGGGCATGGCCGCCGAGGGCGGTCAGAGCGGCCGCGGTGTCGGCGACCAGCACGGCGCTGGCCGCCTCGATCGGCCCGGCGGTGAGGTAGGCGGCCGCGCCGGCGCGGACGGCGGCGCCGATGAAGTCGTGGCCGTCGCGCTCGGCCACGATCGGGACGAACAGCTGGCCGGGGACGACGCCCCGCGAGTCGATCGTGACGCCCACGACGCCCACCTCCCGCCCGAACACCTCGCCTCCGGTGGCGTCGGCGACCTCCGACGTGGTGAACCGCATGGGGGTCGACGGTACCCGGGCCCGCCCGGTGGTCCGCCACGCCGGTGCCCCGATCGGCCGAAGGGTCGCTCCTATGCTCGGCCTCCATGCCCGCTCCGCCGCCCATCCGCCTCGTGGTGCTCTACGGCGGCCAGTCGGCCGAGCACGACGTGTCCCGGGTGTCGGCCACCCACGTGCTCCGCGCCATCGACCCCAGCCGGTACGAGGTCGAGCCGGTGGCCATCACCCCCGACGGCCGGTGGCTCCGGTCCGACGCCACCCTCGCCGCCCTCGCCGAGGGCGTCCACGCCCTCCCCGACGCCCTCGACGCCTCGGGCACGGCGCTGGAGCCCCAGGCATCGGTGGCCCCGGTGCGAGAGGGCCAGCAGGTGGTGGTGCTCCCGATCCTGCACGGGCCACGGGGTGAGGACGGCGCCGTCCAGGGCCTGCTCGAGCTGGCGGGCGTCGCCTACGCCGGCAGCGGGGTCCTGGGCTCGGCCGCCAACATGGACAAGGTCATGTCGAAGGTGGTGGCGGCCGCCGCCGGCCTGCCCATCGTCCGGTACCTGGCGGTGCGCGACGGCGACGTCGCCGACGACCACGGGGCCGTCGCCATCGCCGAGCGGGTCGAGGCCGAGCTGGGGTGGCCGGTGTTCGTGAAGCCGGCGAACATGGGCTCCTCGGTGGGCGTCACCCGGGCCGACGACGCCGCCGGGCTCCGGGGCGCGCTGGCCGCCGCGCTGGCGTTCGACGAGTGGGCCCTGGTGGAGGAAGCGGTCACGGCACGCGAGATCGAGGTCGGCGTGCTCGGCAACGAGTCACCTCGCGCCTCGGTGCCGGGCGAGATCGTGCCCACCCACGAGTTCTACGACTACGAGGACAAGTACGTCGACGGCGCCGCCCGGCAGGTGATCCCGGCCGACCTCCCGCCCGAGGTGGCCGAGCAGGCCCGCACCCTGGCCGTGCGCGCCTTCCGGGCCCTGCGCTGCGACGGCCTGGCGCGGGTGGACTTCTTCTACGAGGCCGACGGCCGCGGGCTGCTCTTCAACGAGATCAACACCATGCCCGGCTTCACGCCGTACTCCATGTTTCCGTCGCTGTGGGCGGCCAGCGGCCTCCCCTACGCCGAGCTGATCGACGAGATCGTGGCCCTCGCCCTGGCCCGCCACGCCCACCGGGCCCCGTTCCGCCGCTCCCGCTGAGGCCCCGGCTTCGCCCGGCTCGCCCCGACCCGGCCCGGCACGGCCCGGCACGCTCAGGCCGGCGGGATCAGCACGGTGAGGGA
>JBBRFU010000167.1:0-7451 GCA_038241315.1 Acidimicrobiales bacterium
GACCACCCCGGAGTCGTGCGGGATGGTGGAGGCCATGGCCGGCAGCGAGCTCGGCTTCTTCGCCGGCCTGATCGGCCTGTGCGAGGGCGACCACCTCGACCAGCACTCCGCGGCGCAGATGGAGCTCGGCACGGCGCCGGCACCGGCGCCGCGGCGGTCGGGCGACGTGGCCGCCATCACCGCGGCGTTCGAGAGCGGCCTCGAGTTCGACGGCGAGCTCCCCCGCGAGATCCCCATCATCGACGCCCGCCACTACCTCGAGGACCAGCTCGACATGCACAACGCCCACCAGTCGTTCGTGGTGCGCGAGCGCATCCGACGGGCCCGCGGCCACGCCGACAACCAGCTCATCTGGTTCCTCGACGCCCGCCCCACCGAGGACGCGGCGGCGACCGACCGCCTCTACGACGACGGCTTCCGCCTGGTCGACGAGTGGGTCAAGAACATCCACGCCGCCCCTGGCTCCACCGTGGCCGAGGCCAAGCCCGCCGGGGCGGTCGATCGCTGCTGGAACACCGACGGCACCGAGATCGCGGCCGGCGGCGACGTGTGGAGCGGCGCCGAGGAGCTGGTGCTGACCGGGGCAGGCGCCTGGACCGACGCCGCGCCCACCGAGGTCGAGGGCGTCCCGGTCGGCGCCTGCGCCGCGGCCTTCCCGCTGCACTCGACGTCTCGCATCGTGGCCGGCGGCCCGATCACCAACGACGTCTACAAGTGCCACCTGAAGCCGGTGGCCCAGGCGATCGCCGACGGGGACTACGGCGGGTGGACGCCCTCCGCCGAGGAGCGGGCCCGCCTCGAGGAGATCCACCCCGGCGGCGTCTGCGACTACGAGTGGCGCAGCGTCGGGCACCCCACCGCGCAGGTGCCGCCGACCACCACCACGACCACCACGACGACGTCCACCACCTCCACCACGACGCCGACGTCCTCGACGACGACCTCGACGACCTCGACCACCAGCTCCCCGTGGGACCCGTCGCCGCCCGACGGCGACGTGGGCGCGGCGGGCGACGACCGGTACCCGGGCGCCTCCGGCTCCTCGGGCTACGGAGGCAGCTCCCTCGCCCGCACCGGCGCCGACGTGGGCCGGCTGGTGGCGGCCGGGCTGGTCCTGCTGCTGACCGGCACGGCGCTCACCCTCGCCTGGCGCCGCCGCACCACCTCGGCCTGATCGCGCCGGTACGGTCGGGCGATGGCGAAGGCTCCCGCGGTGGAGGTCGAGGTGGGCGACCGCACGGTGCGGATCTCCAACCCCGACCGGGTGTACGTGCCAGCCACCGGCGCCACCAAGCTCGACCTCGTCCGGTACTACCTGGCCGTGGGCCCGGGGATCGTGAACGCCCTCCGGGAGCGCCCGTGCATGCTGCACCGGTTCCCCACCGGGCTCAGCGGCGACAAGGTCCACCAGAAGCGGGTGCCGGCCGGCGCACCGCCCTGGCTCGAGACCGTCCGGGTCGAGTTCCCGCGCTACGGCCTCCACGCCGACGAGCTGTGCGTCACCGAGCTGGCCCAGGTGATCTGGGCGGTGCAGATGTCCACCGTGGAGTTCCACCCCTGGAACTCCCGGCGCGCCGACGTGGAGCGGCCCGACGAGTGGCGCATCGACCTCGACCCCATGCCCGACTGCCCGCCCGCCACCGTCCGCCGGGTCGCCCACGTGGCCCACGAGGTGCTCGACGAGCTGGGGGCGGTGGGGTGGCCCAAGACCTCCGGCGGCCGGGGGCTCCACGTCTACGTGCGCATCGAGGCGACCCACGGGTTCACCGACGTGCGCCGCGCCGCCCTCGCCTTCGCCCGGGAGGTGGAGCGACGGGCGCCGCAGCTGGTCACCACCACCTGGTGGCGCAAGGACCGGGACCCCGCCGCCCTCTTCGTCGACTACAACCAGAACGCCCGGGACCACACCATGGCCGCGGCCTACTCGGTGCGCGGCGTGCCCGAGGCCACGGTGTCGACGCCCATCACGTGGGACGAGATCGACACGGTGGAGCCCCGCGACTGCACCATGGCCACGGTGCCCGCCCGCTTCGCCGAGCTCGGCGACCTCCACGCCGGCATGGACCAGGCCCCGTTCGTCCTCGACGAGCTGCTCGGGTGGGCCGCTCGCGACGAGGCCGCCGGCGCGATCGATGCCGGCGTCCCCGACGAGGCGGAGCCCCCGGCGTAGCGGCCCGCCCGCAGCGGTGGCCCGCCCACCGGTCGGGGCATCGGGAGCAGCCGCGGCTCGGCGATCACCACGATCGCCGAGACCAGCCGACGGCAGGTGCTCCGGGCGAGGTGCGCCATCAGGCCGCCACCGCCCGGATGACGACCGCATCGCCGGCGTCCTCAGCCGGCTCGGGGCCGAGGGCGGCCAGCACCAGGCGGGCGTGGCGGCGGCGGGTGAGCCGGTAGACCACCCGCAGCGGCAGCGGCGCGTCGGCGAGGAGGCGGAAGCGCTCGGCCGGCGTGGCGCTGCCCACGATGAACGGGACGGTGAAGAAGGCCTGCTTGCCGAGGCCGACGTCCTCGAGGGCCTGGGCCTCCAGGGCCTCGTAGGCCTCGGCGGTGAAGTGGCGCTCGAACAGGGGGAGCAGGTCGGCGTCCTCGACGGCGAGGTGGGTCTCCATGTGGTCGGCCAGCTCGGCCAGCAGCCGGCACAGCTCCTCGGTGCCCCCGCCGGTCTCGAGCTCGGCGATCCGGGCGGTGATGGCGTCCATCAGGACGTCGAGGTGCTCGTGATCGCCACCGATCGCCTCCAGGGCCTCGGCGCCGACGGCCACGGTCTCCACCAGGGCCGGGAAGAAGACGTCGTCCTCCACCCCGTGGTGGTGCAGCACCTCGCCGGCGTAGCCCCGCCAGTAGGCGGCGAAGGCCGCCACCCGGCGGGCGTCGGTGGGGTCGAGGCGGGCACCGGCGGCCGCCAGGCGGTGGGCGCCGTGGCGCAGGCCCCGGTGGACGATGCGGTAGGTGGTGAGATCGGGTGCGGTCATGGGAAGGGCTCCTCGGTGTCGTGGTGCCCTCACCGTCGCAAGCCCGGGTTGCGGCCCACTTGGAGCCCGCTTGGCGTCCGCTCGCCGCTCAGAGCCGGCGGCGGAGGAGGGCGAGGTCGGCCGCATCGATCAGCTCGCCCGCCCGGTCGTGGTCGGCCACGTCACCGGTGATCTCGGCGCGCAGGAGGAGCGACCGCGCCAGCCACGGGCCGGCGCCCTGGGCCTCGGCGAGGGCCACCGCCCGATCGGCGTGGCCGGCGGCAGCCGACCGATCACCGAGCAGGAGGTCCACCCGGGCCAGGGCGGCGGCGATGGGCCCGAAGGCCACGCCGGTGCCCGTGGTGGCGAGGAGCCCGGCGTAGGGAACCATCCGCTCGCGGAGCACAGCGGCGGCCTGGTGGTCGCCGAGGGCGCACCGGGTGTGGGCGGCGGCGCCCAGCACCCCGAGGTAGAGCCAGCAGTCGAGGTCGGGCGGGAGGTCCCCACCGATCACCTGGCGCGCCTCGTCCACCAGGCCCACCTCGCACAGCGCCCAGGCGTAGCCCTCCTGGAACCAGGGTCGGTACGGCGTGTCGAGCATCGCGGGCCCGAGCTCGACCACCTGGTCGACGCGGTCCTGCTCCACCCACACCGCCATCTCGAAGCCGGCACGGAACGCATCGGCCGACCACCGGCGGGTGCGGCGGTAGAGCTGGTAGGCCCGGTCGATGGAGCGGAGCGCCTCCTCCAGCTGACCGTGCCAGACCTCGAGCGTGGCCTGGAAGAAGTCGAGCTGGGTGAAGAGCACGGGTGACCCCAGCGAGTCGGCCAGCTCCCGCGCGCGGGCGAGGAGCGCGGCGGCGCCCACCACGTCGGCGGACTCCCACGCCACGCCGGCGGCCCCGAACAGCCCCGTGGCCGTGAGGGCTGGCGGCGTCCGTCCGGCGTCGATGAGGGCGAGGAGCTCGTCGGACCCCACCCGGCGCTCGTCGAGGGTGGCCGCCCGCCACAGGGCCTGGTTCCGCTTGTGGAGGGCGCGCCCGAGCACCGCGTCGTCGCCCACCGCCCGGGCCACCCGCACCGCCTCGGCGCTCGTGGCCTCCAGGCGCGCCGCCGGCCAGGTCCAGTACGCGTTCTCGCTGAGGGCGCTCAGCGCGAGGGCGAGGTCCGCGCTGGGCTCGGTGCCCATGGCCGCGAGGGCGCGCTCCAGGCAGGCGACCGGGTCCATCTCCTCCAGGCCCATCTCGCCGACGAACCAGACGCCGTCGACGTGCATGGCCGCCGCCGCCTGCCCGACCCGATCGGGGTCCTCCAGGGCGATCGCGAGCTCGATGGCCGCGGCCAGCACCACGTAGGCCGGGCCCACCACGTCGGCGCGCAGGAGGGCCCGCCCCTGGGCCAGGAGGGCGTCGAAGCGACCGACGCGGTCGGTGGGGTCGGCGACCTCGAGGGCCTGCACCGCTCGACCCCAGTGCTCGGCGGCGTCCTCGTGGGCCAGGCGGGCCGCCGCCGACCGGGCGGCGCGCACCGACCACTCGTGGGCCAGGTCGGCCGTGCCGGCCGCCATGCCGGCGAACGCGTGGTGCGCCACCTCGGCCAGCTGGCGCTCGGCGTCGGCGGCGCGGGGCCGGGCCAGGGCCCGCGCCGCGGCGGCGTGGAGCCGGGCCCGCCGGATGGCGCTCGACTCGGCGGCCAGGGAATCGGCCACCAGGGCGTGGGCGAACTGGAACCGGCCGGGCGCGTCGCCCTCCTCCACCAGGCCGGCCTCGACCGAGGGGTCGAGGCGGTCGAGCACCTCGTCGGGGGCGGAGCCGGTGACGGTGGCGACCACGTCGAGGTCGAAGGTGCGACCGATCACGCTGGCCGCCGCCAGCAGCTGCTGGCTCTCGGCCGGGAGGCGGCTCACCCGGCGCCGCACGACGTCCTGCACCGCCATCGGCACCGGCGCGCCACGGCCGGCGTCGAGGTCGTCGAGGCGGTCCTCGCTGGCGAGGAGCTCGATCACCTCCCCGACGAAGAACGGGTTGCCGGCCGTCCGCCCGTGCACCGACGCCGCCACCGAGCGGTCGGCCCGCCCCCCGCTGCGCTGGTCGACCCACCGGGCCACGTCGGCCTCCTCGAGGCCGGTGAGGTCGAGGCGGAGGGCGTCGGGCTGTCGGGCCAGCTCCCCGAGGCAGTCCACCAGCGCCGGCGGCGCGTCGGCGGTGACGGGCCGGCAGGTGACGACCAGCAGCACCGGGACCCGGTGGAGGTCGCCGGCGATGAACTCCAGCACCCGCAGGCTCCCGGGGTCCGCCCACTGGAGGTCGTCCACCACCAGCACCACCGGTCGGCTGGCCGAGCCCAGGGTCCGGGTGATGGCGAGGTGGAGGCCCAACCGGTCGGCCCCGGGCTCGTCGCTGATGGGCGCGTCGTCGTCGGGGAGCAGGTCGCTCACCAGCTCGGCGGCCAGCGCGCCGGCCCCCTCCAGCTGGCGGCCGATCTGGATGCACGGCCAGAAGGCGGCGTTGGTGGCGTGCTCGGGGCAGCGGCCCCACGCCACCGCGGCGTCGGGGATCCGAGCCACCAGCTCCTCCACCAGGCGGGTCTTGCCGATGCCGGGCTCCCCGCTCACCACCACGGGGCGGCCGGAGCCGGCCCCGAGCGACGCCGCCGCGTCGAGCAGGGCGTCGAGCTCGCGCCGGCGCCCGATGAAGGACCGGACGGCGCCGGCACCGTCGGCGTTCGCCGCCCCGTCGGTCACCGGCCCGGTGGCGCGGCGGCGGTCGCGCCCGGGCCGCTGCCAGCGGGGGTCGTCGGCCCGGCGCCGATCACCGGCGGCGGCAGGGGCCAGGTCGAGCGAGGGCGCCTGGGCGAGGATGTCGGCCTCCAGCTGCCGGAGCTCGGCTCCCGGCTCGATCCCGACCTCGTCGACCAGGGTGCGCCGCGCGGCCTGGAGGGCCGAGAGGGCGTCCCGCTGCCGCCCCGAGCGGTAGAGGGCGAGGGCGTGCTGGTGTCGCAGACGCTCTCGGTAGGGCTCCTCCACCACCGCCGCCTCGACCTGCGGGATGAGGCGGAGGTGCTCCCCGAGGGCCAGACCGGCCTCGAAGCGGTCTTCCAGCGCGAGGGCCCGCACCTGGTTCAGGCGGACCGCGGCTTCGTCGACCCATCCCTCCCCGCCCAGCTCGGGGAGCAGGGGGCCCACCCGCTCGGCCAGCGCCTGGTCGAGCGTGGTGGCCGCGCCTGCGGCGTCGCCGGACCGGAGCGCTTCGTGGCCGAGCGCCGCCAGGTCCTCGAACCGGGCGATGTCGACCTGGTCGCGCTCGACGCACAGGGCGTAGCCCGCCGGGTTGGTGAGCAGCACCCGGGGCGCCTCCCGCGGCTTGCGTCCGGGCTCCACCGCCCGCCGCAGGTTCGACACGTAGGCCTGGAGCGACACCTCGGCCCGGTTGGGGGGATCGTCGCCCCAGACCTGGTCGATCAGGCGGTCGGCCGACACCGATCGCCCCGGCTCGAGCAGCAGCGCCGCCAGCACCGAGCGCTGCTTGGGCCCGCCGACGTCGACCGGGCGACGCGCGTCGTCGGCGACCCGCAGCCCGCCGAAGAGCTGGTAGCGCATGGATCCCCCACCCGCGGAGAGGAGCAACGATGCCGTGAGCGTAGGCCGGGCGACGACCGGGCGGGAGTCCGGTGCTGGCTCACCAGGGACGATAGGCCACGTCAATCGGGACGATGGGCACAATCAATCGAGAACGTCGATCGAAAGTCCCCGCTTTGATCTAGGGTCTCTATCGCAAGCACGCATCCCCGAACCCCTGAGGTCCTTCGTAGCCATGTCTCTCGTCAACACCGAGATCAAGCCCTTCGCCGCCACCGCCTTCCACAACGGCGCCTTCGTCGACGTGACCGACGCCGACCTCAAGGGCTCGTGGTCCGTCGTCTTCTTCTACCCGGCCGACTTCACCTTCGTCTGCCCCACCGAGCTGGGCGACCTGGCCGACAACTACGCCGAGTTCCAGCGTTTGGGCGTGGAGATCTACTCGGTCTCCACCGACACCCACTTCAGCCACAAGGCGTGGCACGGGTCGTCCGACACCATCGGCAAGATCCAGTTCCCCATGCTCGGTGACCCCACCGGCGAGATCAGCACCAACTTCGACGTGCTCCGCCCCGGTCAGGGCCTCGCCGACCGCGGCACCTTCCTGGTCGACCCCGAGGGCGTCATCCAGTTCACCGAGACCACCGCTGAGGGCATCGGCCGCAACGCCGTGGAGCTCCTCCGCAAGGTGAAGGCCGCCCAGTACGTGGCCGCCCACCCGGGCGAGGTCTGCCCGGCCAAGTGGGAAGAGGGCGACGACACCCTCGCCCCCTCGCTGGACCTCGTCGGCAAGATCTGACCCCCGCCGGGTGACGGGTGGGTGGGGCCGACGGGCCCCCCCCCCCCCCCCCCCGCACCCCCCCCCCACACCCCCCCCCCCCACCCCCCCGACCCCCCCCCGCAGCGGGCCCCCCCACCCC
>JBBRFU010000168.1:0-7342 GCA_038241315.1 Acidimicrobiales bacterium
GCTCGGTCGCTCGGTCGCTCGGTCGCCGGTCCCGGCGATGCGGTCGCCCCGGTCAGCGGGAGGCGGCGAGCTTGCGCCAGATGGGGCGAGGGAGGAGCTTGAGCACGGTGAAGACGGGGGCCAGCTTGGCCGGCGACCAGACGGTGTGGGCGCCCTTGCGCAGGCCGGCGACGATGTCGCTCGCCACGGCCTCGGCGGTGGTGGCCATGGGGCCGTCCTCCATGTGGGCGGTCATCTTGGTGCGCACGAACCCGGGTCGGACCACCATCACCGCGGCCCCGGTGCCCACCAGGTGATCGCCGAGGCCCTGGGCGAAGGCGTCGAGACCGGCCTTGGTGGAGCCGTAGACGAAGTTGTCGGCGCGGGCCCGCTCGCCCGCCACCGAGGTGAGCACCACGAGGGTGCCGTGGGCCTGGGCCCGCAGGTGCTTGGCCACGACCAGGCCCGACGACACGGCGCCGGCGTAGTTGATGATGGCCGCGTCGGCCGCGGCCTTCGGGTCCTTGTCGAAGGCCTCCTGGTCGCCGAGGACGCCGAAGGCCAACAGCACCACGTCGAGGTCGCGGTGGTCGGCGAAGACCTGGTCGAGCACCCGCTCGTGGGAGGCCGTGTCGGCGGCGTCGAACGCCACCAGGTCGACGGTGGTGACGCCGGCGGCCCGGAGCCGCTCGGCGGCGGGGGCCAGGGCCTCGACGTCTCGTCCGGCCAGCACCACCGTGCGGCACCGGTCGCGCGCCAGCTCCTCCACCGTGGCCAGGGCGATCTCCGACCCTCCGCCGAGGACGAGGACGGACTGGACGGCGCCGAGGGCGTCTCGCATGGGGGCTCCTGATGGGGGGCGGTGGGGTGGTCCGGGGCGGGGCGCCGCAGGACCAGACGACTGTAGGGCCGCCGGGCGGCGTCGGTACGCTGGCCCGACCATGAGCACCCGGAAGCTGATCCTCGCCGCCCTGCTGTGCGGCATGGCCATCTTGTTGGCCTTCACGCTCCAGATCGTGCTCCTCCCCTGAGCTCTCCGAGCCCGTCCTGCCGCACGGGCCGCCCCGGTCGGCCGTAGCGTCCACGGGGTGACCAACGATCTCGCCGAGCGGCCGGCCGCGGCGGACCCTGGCGACGCCATGCCGGCCCCGCCCCCGGCGCGCCGCGGGCGGGGCGCCCTGGCCGGCCTGCTCGGCGCGGCCACCGCCCTGGTGGTCATCGAGGTGGTCGCCCTGTTCGACGCCACCGGCACCTCGCTCACCGAGGCGGTGCAGAACGCCTTCATCGACTCCTTCGCTGCCTCCCTCAAGGACGTGGCCATCGAGCTGTTCGGCACGAACGACAAGGTCGCGCTCCAGATCGGCACCGCCGTGGTGGTCCTGGCCCTCGGTGCCCTCCTCGGCGCCGAGGCCGGTCGGCGCGCCGTGCTCGTCACGGCGGGCTTCGCCGCCTTCGGGGTCCTCGGGGTCGTGGCGGCCCTCGACGATCCGCTGGCCTCGGCCACGGTGGCCACCGTGGCCGCGGTGCTGGGGGTTCTCGGCGGTGCCGGGGTGGCCATCGGGCTCGGTCGGTGGTGGCGTGGCGAACTGGGCGCCGTCCCTGCTCCCGTCCCTGCCCCCGGCGAGGCCGGGCCCCGGTCGACCGCGCCGGTGCCCCCGCGGCGCCACGTGCTGGTGGGCGCCGCCGCCACGGCGGCCGTCTTGTTGGTGACCACCGCGGCCGCCCGTGCCGCCCGCTCGACCTACCGGGCCGCGGCCACCGCGGTGAGCCGGGTGCTGCCGGTGCCTGTCCGCCGGGTGGCGGTGCCGACCGACCAGCCGATCGACGTGGCGGGGATCAGCCCCTACGTCACCCCCACCGCCGACTTCTTCCGGATCGACACCGCGCTGCGGGTGCCGGTGGTCGACGCCGACACGTGGTCGCTCACCATCACCGGGATGGTCGACCGGGAGCTCACCCTCACCTACGCCGACCTGCTCGACCGCGACCTCGTCGAGGTCCCGATCACCATCCAGTGCGTGTCCAACGAGGTGGGCGGCGACCTGATCGGCACCGCCCGCTGGACGGGCGTGCCGCTCGCCGAGCTGCTCGCCGAGGCCGGGGTGCAGGCGGGTGCCGACCAGATCATGGGCGAGTCGGTCGACGGGTTCACCGCCGGGTTCCCGGTGGCGGCCGGCACGGACGGTCGAGACAGCCTCCTCGCCCTCGGCATGGGCGGGCGCTCGCTCGAGCCGGCGCACGGGTTCCCCGCCCGCCTGATCATCCCCGGCCTCTACGGCTACGTGTCCGCCACCAAGTGGATCACCGAGATCCGGCTCACCACCTTCGAGGCCGAGCAGGGCTACTGGGTGCCCCGCGGGTGGTCGGCCGACGGGCCGATCAAGGTGCAGTCGCGCATCGACGTGCCCACCTCCGGGACCACCCTCGACGCCGGATCGCAGGCGATCGGCGGCGTGGCCTGGGCGCCCCACACCGGGGTGCGGGCGGTGCAGGTGCGCGTCGACGAGGGCGAGTGGCAGGACGCCGAGCTGGGACGGGTCGCCTCGGTCGACACCTGGGTGCAGTGGCGCCTGGCGTGGGACCCGGCGCCGGGCCGCCACCGCATCTCGGTGCGGGCCGTCACGGCCGACGGCCAGGTCCAGACGGCCGAGCGGGCCCGCCCGGCCCCCGACGGCGCCACCGGTCACCACACCGTCGACGTCGAGGTCGCCTGAGCGCGCCGCCGCCCGCCCTCGTCGGGCCCCGGCGCCCGACCTCGCGGGGCGAGGTGACGATCCGGTGGGTAGGCGGGGTCGGAGCCCCGTGACGGGAGCCCGCCCACCCGATCTGGCGTTCCGGTCAGGTCGGTAGGCTGCCCCACGAGGCGGTGGAACGAGCCACCGATGGGCCGCCCTGCCGCGGCCCCCACGAGAGGACACCGTGAGCGACGACGCTGGCACCACCCACTTCGATGCGATCGTGATCGGAGGTGGACCCGGTGGGTACGGCGCCGCGCTCTACGGCGCGGCCGCCGGCCTCGACATCGCGGTCGTCGAGCGGGACAAGGTGGGGGGCACCTGCCTCCACCGCGGCTGCATCCCGGCCAAGGAGCTGCTCGAGACCGCCCACGTGCACCGCACGGTGGCCGGTGCCGCCGCCTACGGCGTGCAGACCTCGGCCCCCACCCTCGCCTTCGCCGACACCATGGCCCGCAAGGACCAGGTGGTCGACACCCTGTTCAAGGGGCTGTCGGGCCTCTTGAAGAGCCGGAAGGTCACGATGTTCGCGGGCACCGGCACGCTGCGGGCCGACCGGTCGGTGGCGGTGGCCGGCAACGACGGCGAGACCACCGAGCTCACCGCCGACGCGGTGATCCTCGCCTCGGGGTCGGTGCCGCGGACCCTCCCGGGCTTCGATGTCGACGGCACCGTGGTGCTGACCTCCGACGAGGTCTTCCGGCTCCAGGACCTGCCGGGCAAGGTGGCCGTCATCGGTGGCGGGGCCATCGGTTGCGAGTTCGCCTCGATGATGAGCGACCTCGGCAGCGAGGTCACCGTGCTCGAGGCGCTCCCGCAGATCCTCCCCGGTGTCGACAAGGACGTGGTGAACACCGTCCTCCGCTCCTTCAAGGGCCGCAAGATCGACGTGCGCACGGGCGTCAAGGTGGCGGGCCACAACCCCGGGGCCTCCGGCACCACGATCGCCATCGAGGGCGGCGACGACCTCGAGGTCGACGCCGTCGTCATGTCGGTGGGGCGCCGCCCGCTGTCCGACAGCCTCGGCCTCGACGGCACCGGCGTGAAGGTGTCCGACCGGGGCTTCGTGGAGGTCGACGAGCTGTGCCGCACCGCGGTCGACGGTGTCTGGGCGGTCGGTGACCTCATCGCCACCCCCGGGCTGGCCCACGTGGGCTACGCCGAGGCCATCCTCGTGATCAAGCAGCTGCTGGGCGAGCCGGCGGTCCCGGTCGACTACGGCAAGGTCGCCTGGTGCATCTACTCGAAGCCCGAGGTCGCTTTCGTGGGCCTCTCCGAGCAGGCGGCGCGAGACGCCGGCCACGACGTGGTGGTGGCCAAGCACCGCTGGGGCGGCAACAGCCGGGCCCTGATCCTGGGTGACACCGAGGGCATCGTGAAGATCATCGCCGAGAAGCGGGCCGACGGCACCGCCGGCCAGGTCCTGGGCGTCCACATGTCGGGCCCCTGGGTGACCGAGCAGCTCGGCCAGGCGTACCTCGGCGTGAACTGGGAAGCCACGGTCGACGACATCGCCCACTTCATCCAGCCCCACCCCTCCCTGTCGGAGACGTTCGGCGAGGCCGTCCTGTCCCTCACGGGCCGCAGCCTCAACGGCTGAGCACGTCACCCCACCCACCCCCGCAACGAGAACCAGAAAGCGAGCGGCGCACCATGGCCGACATCGAGCTCCCCCAGCTGGGAGAGAGCGTCACCGAAGGCACCATCACCCGGTGGTTCAAGGCGATCGGCGACCAGGTCGCCGAGGACGAGCCCCTGTTCGAGGTGTCCACCGACAAGGTCGACTCCGAGGTGCCGTCGCCGTCGAGCGGCTACCTGGCCGAGATCCTGGTGGAAGAGGGTGACACGGTCGACGTCGGCACCAAGATCGCCGTCCTGTCCTCCTCGCCCCCCGGCGAGGGGAGCGGCGAGGCCGACACCGACGCCGAACCGGCTGCCGAGGCGCCGGCCGCCGAGCCGGAGCCGGAGCCCGAGCCCGCCGCGGCCGAGCCGGAGCCCGAGCCCGAGCCCGAGCCGGCCGCGGCCCAGCCCGAGCCCGAGCCCGAGGTGGAGCCGGCGAAGGCCGCCGAGCCCACGCCCGAGCCGGCCGAGGCCGCCGCGCCGTCCGGCGAGGCCCCGCTGCTGTCGCCGGTCGTCCGGCGCCTCCTGCAGGACGCCGGCGTCGATGCCGGCGACGTGACCGGCACCGGCGTCGGTGGTCGCATCACGAGGGGCGACGTGGAGGAGCACCTCCGCTCCGCCGGGGGCGGCCCCGCCGCCCCGGCCCCCGCGGCCGAGGCCCCGGCCCCCGCCCCGGCCGCCAAGGCCCCCACCCGCCCGGCCGCCGATCGCCCGGCACCGGCGTCGCCCCGCGTGGCGGCCGCGGCCGCGGCGGCGGTGGGCACCGACGACGAGGTCCCGCTCAACAAGATCCGCACGATCACCGCCGAGCACATGATCCGCTCGCTCGAGACCTCGGCCCACGCCTACGTGAGCACCGAGGTCGACTTCGAGGGGGTCGACCGGGTCCGCAGCACCGTCAAGGATCAGTTCAAGGCCGACGAGGGCATCTCGCTCACGTTCCTGCCGTTCGTGTCGCGGGCCGTGGTCGACGCCCTCGCCGAGTACCCCCACGTGAACGCCTCCATGGGTGAGGAGGCCTCGAAGCTGGTGGTGCACGGCAGCGTGCACCTCGGCATCGCGGTCGACCTCGACCACGAGGGCCTCATCGTCCCGGTGGTCCACGACGCCCAGGACCAGCGGCTGCGGGCCATCGCCCGCCACATCGCCGACCTGGCCGGCCGGGCCAAGGGCAAGAAGCTCACCGCCGACGACATCACCGGCGGCACGGTCACCATCACCAACGTCGGCAGCACCGGCAACGCCTTCCTGCTGCCGATCATCAACCAGCCCCAGGTGATGATCCTGGCCACCGACGGGATCAAGCGGAAGCCGGTGGTGGTCACCGCCCCCGACGGCGGCGAGAGCATCGCCATCCACTCCGTGGGCAACCTCACCCTCGGCTGGGACCACCGGGCCTTCGACGGCGCCTACGCCGCCCAGTTCCTGGCCCGCGTCAAGGAGATCCTCGAGACCCGCGACTGGTCCACCGAGCTGTAACCACGAACCGGGCGGGGATCGGGTCGCCTCGGCGACCGGATCCCCGCCCGCGCCGCGTCCAAGCCCGGCGCCGCCCGGGTCCGGGTGGGTCGGGTGGGGTTGGGCGGGCGGGGTCGCCGGTACGCTCGGATCCATGGCTCCCGACCCCGCCACCGAGGCCCGGCCGCTGCACGTGCGGTGGCTCGGCAAGGTGCGCTACCAGGACGCCCACGCCCTCCAGCACGGGCTGTTCGACCAGGCGGACGACGACCACCTGCTCCTGCTGGAGCACCCCCACGTGTACACGCTCGGCCTGCGGGCCACGACGGACCACGTCCTGGTCGACGACGTGGCCAGCGTGGGCGCCGAGCTGGTGCGCACCGACCGCGGGGGCGACGTGACCTACCACGGGCCCGGCCAGCTGGTCGGCTACCCGATCCTGCACCTGCCCGGGAAGGGCGGGGGCACCATGCCCGACAGCGTGGCCTACGTGCGCTCGGTCGAGCAGCTCGTCATCGACTCCTTGGCCGACCTCGGCCTCGTCGCCGACCGCCTCCCCACCTATCCCGGCGTGTGGGTGGGCGTGGGCACGGACCACCCCCGGAAGGTCTGCGCCATCGGCGTCCGCCTCACGCGGGGGCGGACCCTGCACGGCTTCGGCCTGAACGTCGACCCCGACCTGTCGATGTTCGACCACATCGTCCCCTGCGGCATCCCCGACAAGGGCGTCACCTCCCTGCGGGCCGAGGGGATCGACGCCACCCTGGCCGAGGTGGTCGACGTGGTGGCCGCCCGGGCCGTCGAGCGCTGGGGGCAGGGGGGCCACGACCGCCACGACGTGGTCTGGCGCCACCGCGAGGCCGACCTGGCCCCGTTCTCCCGCGGCCACGGCCCCGGTGCCCTGGCCGGCGCCCTGCCGGCCGGCCCCACCCGTGGGCGGGAGCCGGTGGTGGGCAGCCCCGACCCGATCCCCGCCTCGGTGGTCGCGGCGCCCGCCGCCCGGGTCGCCACCCCCTCCATCGACGAGCGGGCCGCGGGGGAGGGCACCTCGGTGCGCCTGCTCGGGCGGCTGGCCGACGCCGGCGTGGCCCAGGGCCTGGCCATCGGGGAGCGCAAGCCCGAGTGGATGCGGGCCAAGGCCCGCATCGGCGACGACTACCTCCGCCTCAAGAAGACCATGCGCGACCTCCAGCTCACCACGGTGTGCGAGGAAGCCGGCTGCCCCAACATCTACGAATGCTGGTCCGACGGAACCGCCACGTTCATGATCAACGGCGAGCGCTGCACCCGGGCGTGCGGCTTCTGCCTGGTCGACACCCGCCACCCCGCCGCCCCTGATCCCGGCGAGCCCGAGCGGGTGGCCGAGGCGGTCGAGCAGATGGGGCTCCGCTACGCGGTGCTCACCACCGTCGCCCGCGACGACCTGGCCGACGGCGGGGCCGGCCAGTTCGCCGCCACCGTGGCCGCCATCCGCCGCCGCACCCCCGGGGTCCAGGTCGAGACGCTCATCTCCGATTGCAAGGGCGACCCGGCCTCGCTGGCGATCGTGT
>JBBRFU010000169.1:0-7316 GCA_038241315.1 Acidimicrobiales bacterium
CTCGACAGCCGCTTCGAGAAGCTGTACGGCTACCTCAACGACGACGTCACCCGCCGTCGGGCCACCGTGGGCCTGGCCCTCGAGCTGGCCGATCTTCCCGCCCTCGACAGCGCCATCCGGGCGCGGGTCCTGCCGGGCAGCCCGATGGTCGACCAGGGCCTCCTCATGCTGGAGGAGTCGGACCGGCCCTTCCTCACCCGCAGCCTGCGGGTGCCCGACCGGGTCACCGCCCACCTCCTCGGTGGCGACGATCCCGACGCCGCCCTGCTCCACTGCCTGGCCGACCTGCCGCCGCTGCCCGAGCGGGCCGGACCGGACGAGGAGGCCGTCGGCCGGGCCCTGCGGGCCGGGGCCACGATCGTGCACCTCCACGAGAAGCCGGGGGCGGCCAGCCGGATGGCCGCCGTCGTCGCCCTGCGGGAGGCCGGGCTCGGGGCCGTCGTCCTCGACCTGCACCGGCTGGCGCCGGACGAGGACCTCGGCGCGCTGGCCAAGGTCGCCTCCCGCGAGGCCCGCCTGCGCGGGGCCGGGCTGGTGGCCGGGCCGCTCGAGGTCCTCACCACCGGTGACCAGTCGGCCGCCGGGAGCAAGGCCAAAGCGTCGGCCTCGGTCCGCCACCTGGCCGAGGTCCCGTGCACCGCCCTCCTCTACAGCCGGGGCACGTGGGACCCGGCCTGGTCGCGGGAAGTGGCCGTGCAGGTCGAGGCACCCTCGCTCACCCGGGACGAGCGCGAGTCGGCCTGGCGGGTCCTGCTCGACGGCGACGCCGCCCCCGAGCTGGACGCCGCCGCCTCCACCGCCCACTTCCGGCTGGCGCCCGAGCACATCGTCCGGGCCACCTCGGCCGCCCGCTTCCAGGCCACTCTCCACGGCGGGCCCGTCCGCGACCTCGAGCTGCGGGCCGGCGCCCGCGCCCAGAACGCCGCCGGCCTCGAGCACCTGGCCCGGCGCATCGAACCCAGGGTCGGGTGGAAGGACCTGGTGCTGCCGCCCCTCGTCCTCAGCCACCTGCACGAGCTGGCGGCCCGCGCCCGCAACCGGCCCAAGGTCCTTGAGGAGTGGGGCCTGCGCCCCGGCGGCGGGCGGGGCCGGGGCATCGCCGCCCTCTTCGCCGGCGACTCGGGCACCGGCAAGACCATGTCGGCCGAGGTGGTGGCCTACGAGCTGGGCCTCGACCTCTACACCGTGAACCTGGCCACGGTCGTCGACAAGTACGTCGGTGAGACCGAGAAGAACCTCGAGAAGATCTTCTCCGAGGCCGACGGCGTGAACGGCGTGCTGCTGTTCGACGAGGCCGACGCCCTGTTCGGCAAGCGGTCCGAGGTCAAGGACGCCCACGACCGCTACGCCAACATCGAGGTGGCCTACCTCCTCCAGCGGATGGAGACCTTCGACGGCCTGGCCATCCTCTCCACCAACCTCCGGGCGAACGTCGACGAGGCCTTCGCCCGCCGCCTCGACTCGGTCGTCGACTTCCCGATGCCCGAGCCGCAGTACCGCGAGGTGCTCTGGCACTCGAGCCTCGGCCAGCACATCCCGAGGGCAGCCGACGTGGACCTGGCCTTCCTGGCCGAGCGGTTCGAGCTGTCGGGCGGCAACATCCGCTCGATCGCCCTGACCGCCGCCTACATGGCGGCTGAGTCGGGGGAAGAGGTCACCATGGCCGATCTGGTCCGGGCCACCGCCCGGGAGTACCGCAAGCTCGGCCGCCTCATCGTCCGCTCGGAGTTCGGCGACCACCACGACCTCGTGAAGTCCGAGTAGCGGGAAGATCTGCCCTTCTGGTCATCGACATGATGGCGTTCGCGGGTGCACACTTGGGGGACACCGCCAGACGGAGGCCGATGAAGTGCACCTGCGCACCAACGAGATCGAGGGCGAGCAGCTCGCCACCAGCTCCAGGACCGGGGAGGACCACACGTCCCCGGCGCCCGACCACGAGGCGGCTGACGGCCGGGCCCGGGCCGCGGTGGGCGCCGGTATGGTCGGCTCGCTCGACGCCGCCGGCACCCGTTCGCTCCAGCGTATGGCCGGCAACGCCGCCGTCGCCACCGTCCTGCAGCGCAAGGCCGGGTCCGACGAGGACCTCGACGGCTCGGGCGTGAAGGACGCGGTGAGCCGCAGCGGCGAGAAGCTGGACGAGCAGACCTCGAGCCGCCTCTCCTCGGGCTTCGGCGTCGACCCGTCAGGGGTCGAGCTGGTGCGCGACGACGCCTCCACCACCGGCGTGCAGGCCAAGGCCTACACCGTCGCCAACAAGATCGTGGTGCCCTCGGGCTTCGACACCTCGAGCACCGACGGCCAGCGCACACTGGCGCACGAGTTCACCCACGTGCAGCAGCAGGCGGCGGGCCCGGTCGACGGCACGCCTGCGGCCGGAGGCGTCTCGGTGTCCGACCCCTCCGACCGCTACGAGCGCGAGGCCGAGTCGAACGCCGACCGGGTGATGGGCGGCGGCTTCGCCGACGTGGCCCAGGCCGGGATCTCCTCCAGCGGCCTCCAGCGCCAGGCCGAGGCGGGTGCGGTCCAGCGCGCGGGGGCCGAGGAGGAGGAAGAGGAGGTCCAGGCGCTCAGCATCCAGCGCGCGGGGGCCGAGGAGGAGGAAGAGGAGGTCCAGGCGCTCCGGGTCCAACGCCAGGAGGGACCCGAGGAAGAGTCGGAGGAGGTGGCCTAGGAGCACGGGTCCGCGGGTGAGGGCTCCGGCCTCCCCCGGACTGCTCAGGTCAGTGACGCGACGTGCCGGGGGTCGGATCGCGGTGAGAAGGGTCGACACGTGAACGCACCTACGGCGAAGGCCACCCCCGACCGACCGTCGCAGCCGGTCCCCGAGGCGGCGAGCGCGGGGCAACCGCTGATCCTCGATGGCCCCCAGGGTCTGGCGGCCGAAGGCGGCTCGGGTGAGCCCACGCTCGCCATGACGTCGAGCGCCGTGCTCGGGCTCCAGCAGGCCTCCGGGAACCGGGCGGTGTCGTCGATGGTGGGGCTGACCGCCCAGCGGGTGGCCGTCACCAACCAGGCGACTTCGGAGACCCTCTTCAACCAGTCGGCGGCGGGGGGGCAAGCGGGCGCCGCCCAGTACTCGATCAACGCCAACTACGAGATGACCCGCACCGGCGACACCGGGGTCACCGTGCAGGTCCGCATCAAGTTCCTCCGTCAGACCCGGAACACCGTCGCCCCTGCCCCGCCTGCGACCACCCCGAGGGTCGGGCAGCTGGTCGGGCCCCAGACCGAGATCCCCGCGGGGACCCAGAGGGACTTTGCCACGAACACGATGAGAGACGCGGTGGCGCACTGGAGCGGCCGGCTGACGCTCGTCGGCGAGGAGTGGAACGCTTTCCGCGAGAACACGCGCAAGCGATTGCCCGTGACCTTCCAGGCCGTGCCGGTCTGGGGCCTCGCCGAGGAGGCGCACAACACCGTCATCGTGCACCCGCCGTCGGTGATCGGCGGCTCGACCGGCAATCCGATCGACGCCGGCAACTTCTACGAGACCAAGAGCGACGCCTCCTACCCCGCCAACAACGACATCATCTACGCCCACGAGTATGGGCACCTGATCGGCATCCCCGACGAGTACAGCCAGAGCAACGCGCAGATGAACGCTCTGCTACACCAGGCGGCGCCGGGCAGCGCCGCCAGCTCGCTGGCCGCGCTCGACCGGGCCACGGTCGAGCGGATGGTGCTGGCCGCGATGTCGCGACCCATGTTCGCCCAGCTCCAGACGGCCATGCCCACCGTCACCGGTGCGGTGCGGGCCCAGATGGCCACGATAAAGGCGAGGATGGCCACGGCGGCCAGAACCGGCGTGACCGATCCCACGGTCCGTGCCGAGCTGACCGCCGAGCTCATCGCCGCATCGGAGGCCCGGCTCGCGGGCGGCATCCCCAACGCGGTGGCGTTCGAGACCACCGCCAACTTCAGCTCCCGCAACCGGGCGGGCGACGGCGTCGAGGCCGCGTTGGGCGCGGCGACGCTCGGAACCCGGATCGGCGATGCCTACTGGAGGGCTCTGCAGGCCCCTCACGCCACGAACGTCGCCGTCAGCGGCCTCGGTGACGTGCGGGTCAACGTCCAGGGCTCGGTCTTCAGCGCCGCCGGGGCCGGTACGCCCCAGGCCGCGTCGGCCGCCGGCCTAGCCACCTCCACCGTGGGCCCGGCCGCCCCGGCGCCTGCGGCGGCCGGCGCCGGAGCGGGTGCCCCCGCCCTCCCCTCGCTGCCGCCGCCGACGACGCTGGCGGGGCAGATCAGCGCCATGCCAGCCACGTGGGCGAGCGCTGGCTCCGCCCTCGAGGCCGGGGTGACGCCGGCCGCCTTCTCGACCAAGATGGTGGCCGCCCTGCGGAGCGCGGCGGCGGCCGCCGCCGCCCCACCTCCCGGTGTCGCGCCGCCGCCGAGGTTCGCCCGGGCCCCGGAGATGTGGCGGCGGGCCCTCCAGCTCGTCACCAACGGGTCGACCGAGGCATCGCGCCAGCTAGCCACCGATCTGGTGTCATCCAGCGTGGAACCGATCCTCACCGCGAACGTGGCTGCCTTCCAGGCCGCCGTGCGGACCGAGGTCACCCGGCTCATGGCCACCCCGCCCAGCGCGCTGGCCGCCGTCGGCGTCCCCGATCCGAACATGGCCGCCATGGTCGCCACCATGAGGACCCGGCTCGAGGCCGCCAAGGCGGCCACCGCCGGCACCGGCCGCGACCCGGGGGCTGGTGCTCCCGCTCAGGACGTCACCTACAGCTACCAGGGGCTGATGGGCTCGAACGCCACCGCCGACCTGCGGGCCGACCAGTTCCAACCGATGGCCGGTCAGTTCAACTCCAGGCTCAAGACGTTCTGGGAGAGGGCCTTCCGGGCCGAGGTGCGCTAGGTGGAGCGGGTGGCCACCTTCCTGTGGCAGACGCCGCCACCCACCTCGGTCGACGAGGAGCTGGCCCTGTTCGACGACGGATCGGCCCACCTCGTTGTGCGCCGGCCTCGTACGCCCTCGGCGGCCATCGGCACCTACACCGGCCGCCCGGACGACGCCAGCTTCGGTGCGCTCAGCACCGCCGGTCCGGGCGCAATCACCTTCCAGCTGCTCTCGCCGCCAGCGGGAGCCGAGGAGGCGAGGCTGCTGGAGGTCGCCGACCGAGTCGCCGCCGAGGCTCGGCATACGGCGCTGGCGGTGGCCGAGTTCTTCGTCCGCCCCCTGCCGTCGGACGACCCGGGCATCCTGCCGACATCGCTCATGGTCCTGGCGTCCGGCACCGAGCCCGTGCAGCTCGAGTTGAACCCTGGTGCCCTGGCCGTCCACTTCGCCGAGTCGGGCCAGCCCGTCGCCTGGCGCGAGCTGGCCGAGCCGGCCACGGGCTTCATGACACCCGACGCCGAGGGGCTGGGCGGCCTGCGCAGCGCAGCCGTGGTCGATCCCGGGAGGTACGGGGCGATCCTGTTGACCACCGCTTCGTGCCCCGGTGCCACCACAGTGGTGCTGCAGGTCGCCGGGTGGCTGCGCAACGCGCTCCCCGACCACCCCATGCCCGAGCCCTTCGAGGTGCGTACGGCGGCCGCCGAGCTCGGCGGCTGACCCCCGGGCGTGAGGCTCCTCAGCTGACCGTCGAAGCGACAACCGCGGCACCGCGGGCGGCGCTCGAGACGACGACAAGCGTGGCGAGCCCGCCCTCGGCCAGGGCGTAGGTGCACGCCACCGAGGGGCCCGCGTCCGTGGGTGGGGGGGTGGAGCCAGGCGGTGCCTCGGCGCAGAGCAGGGCCGTCGGCGCGCCACGGGGGGCCACGGCGAACAGCGCGGCGGTGGCCTCGGGGGTCGTGGCGAAGGCGGCGGCGCCCCCCCTGTCCCCGGTGGCCCACCGCGCCATCACGCAGTCGGCTGCCTGCGCGGTCGACGGAGGTCCTGGCGGACCTTCCGGGAACGGGCAGGCCAGGGGGCGGCCCTGCGGGTTGGGCGATCCCGGGCTCGGGCGGGGGGCGGATGGGCCGATCGGGGTGACGCTCGCCGTGGTGGCTCCGGTCGACACCGTCGGGGTGGACGACCCAGCGCGAGGGGACCCGTCGGACGTGCACCCGCCGACGAGCACCACCACCACGACCAGAGCCGACGTCGTGTGCCTCAACCCCGGCCGCCCCGTGACACCACGGCCATGGTCGTCGACTTGGGTCCAGCCTTCCTGCGGCCCAGCCGCCGTTTGCCCTTTCGGGCACAGGGTGTGCCCCTTCAACAGCCCAGCGGCCCTTTCGGCACCGGATCCGACCTGCGAACCTCAGCCGAGAGCACCCCGGTCGAGGAGGAACGAACGCATGCCCCAATACCTCACCCCAGGCGTCTACGTCGAGGAGGTTGACAGCGGGTCCCGCCCCATCGAGGGTGTGGCCACCGCCGTTGCCGCCTTTGTCGGCCTGGCCAAGTCAGGCCCGCTGAACGAGCCGACGCTGGTCACGAACTGGACCCAGTTCGTCACCTCCTTCGGGGACTTCATGGAGGGCTCGTACCTGGCCCACGCCGTGTACGGCTACTTCATGAACGGGGGTGGCGTCGCCTACATCGTGCGGATCGGCAACGAGGGCGACAGCCCGATCGCCCAGGGTGAGCTGACCACCGGCAGCGGCAACGCCAAGAAGGCCGCCTACAAGATCGAGGCCCTCGAGTCGGGCGACTCGGGCGACAAGCTGTCGGTCGAGATGGAGCCGAAGACGGGCGAGGGCGCCTCGGACGACGCCTTCAAGCTGACGGTGAAGCGGGACGGAAAGGTCGAGGAGACCTACGAGGACCTCAGCACCAAGCCCGGGGCCAAGAACGCCGTCAAGGTGGTCAACGCCACGTCGAAGCTGATCAAGCTGGCCGAGCCGACCACGGGCGCCATCGAGAAGGTGGCCAAGGCCACGGTCAGCCTCGGGGGCGGCGGCGGCAGCTCGCGTCCGGCCCGCCTCGAGCCGGCCGACTTCATCGGTGACGCCGCCGCCCGTACCGGACTGGGCGGCCTCGAGGCCTACGACGAGGTCACCATGATCATCGTCCCCGACGCCATGAGCGCCTACGAGGCCGGGACCATCGACCTCGAGCAGCTGAAGGCCGTGCAGCTGGGGATCATCACCCACTGCGAGCTCATGGGGAACCGGGTGGCCATCCTCGACCCGCCGAAGGGCTACAACGCCCAGCTGATCAAGGACTGGCGGATGGAGGGCGCCGGCTACGACTCCAAGCAGGCCACCCTGTACTGGCCGTGGATCAAGGTCAGCGACCCGCTCAGCGGCAAGAACATCTTCGTGCCGCCGTCCGGCCATGTGGCCGGGGTGTGGGCCAACACCGACAACACCCGCGGCGT
>JBBRFU010000170.1:0-7201 GCA_038241315.1 Acidimicrobiales bacterium
CGATCGGCCCGCGGCCGGCCGGGCCCTCGGGTCCGGCCGGCGGCGCGCCCGGGGTCAGGCGCCGGCGGTGGCCTGGCGGGCGACGGCCTCGGCGGCGGCGCGGATGGCTTCGGGGTCGCCGAGGGCCCGCTCGAGCGGGGCCCGGCTCTCGGTGGGGTGGCCGTCGGCGTCGAGCTCGTAGACGAGCGGGACGCCGGTGGGGATGTCGAGGCCGGCGATGGCGTCGTCGGCGATGCCGTCGAGGTGCTTGACCAGGGCCCGGAGGCTGTTGCCGTGAGCGGCCACCAGCACGGTGCGCCCCCCCGCCAGGTCGGGCACGATCACGTCGAACCAGTAGGGGAGCATCCGGGCCACCACGTCGGCGAGGCACTCCGAGCGGGGGAGCACGTCGGACGGCACCAGCGCGTAGCGGGGGTCGGTGTTGGGGTCGAAGGCGTTGCCCGGGGCGGTGGGCGGCGGGGGCGTGTCGTAGCTCCGGCGCCACTCCTTCACCTGGGCCTCGCCGAACTCGGCGGTGGCCTGGGCCTTGTCGCGCCCGGTGAGGTCGCCGTAGTGCCGTTCGTTGAGGCGCCAGTGGCGCTTCACGGGGAGCCACAGCAGGCCCATCTCGTCGAGGGCCAGGTTCGCGGTGCGGATGGCGCGGGTCTGCAGCGAGGTGTGGACCACGTCGGGCACCAGGCCGGCCTCGGCCATGAGCGTGCCGGACGCCACGGCCTCGGCGGCGCCCTTCTCCGAGAGGTCCGCGTCCCACCAGCCGGTGAAGAGGTTCTCGGCGTTCCAGGTGCTCTGCCCGTGGCGGAGCAGGATCAGCGTCGACGTCATGGGCGGCGAGCGTACCGGTCGGCGCCGGACGGCCCGGCCGGCGGGCGGGTCGGCGGCGCGGGTCGGCTGCCCGGCCCGGGCCCTGGTGGGCGCCGGCTCGGCCCCGACGTCGGTCAGCGCGGCGGGCGACGGCGGCGCAGCAGGACCTCCTGGGTGAGGGTGGCCACGTGGACGCCGTCCTCGGTGAAGACGTGGCCCATGGTGAGGCCCCGGGCCGAGATGATGCCGTGGCAGACCACCGCGGCCAGGTGCCACTGGTCGGCGCGCAGCGGCCGGTGGAACCAGAGGGCGTGGTCGAGGCTGAAGGAGATGAAGGGGTGCTCCTCCGGGTCGGCGTCGGGGGCGCGGTCGGGGCGCAGCGACACCGCCGCCTCGGTGGAGAAGTCGTCGGACATGTAGGCCAGGCCGCAGGCGTGGAGGACGGGGTCGTCGCCGAGGTCGCCCCGCACCCGCATCCAGCCGCGGGAGCGGCCGGGCAGGTCGTCGGTGGCCACGTTGTCGCGGTCGAACATGGTGGTCCACGAGTCTCGGCCCGGCTCCTTGGGGCCGGGCACCTCGGGCAGGGTGGCGGCCTGCACCTCGGGCGCCTCCTCGTCGATCTGGAACGAGACCGACACCGAGAGGATGGCGCCCACGGCCTGGCGGGCGGTGACGGTCCGGGTCACGAAGGAGCGGCCGTTGCGGACGCGGTCGACCTCGTACCGCACCGGCTCGCTGTGGTCGCCGCGACGGATGAAGTAGGCGTGGAGGGAGTGCACGCGAAACGTCGGGTCCACGGTGTGCGACGCGGCGCGCAGGGCCTGGGCCACGATCTGGCCGCCGTACAGGCCGCCCCAGGGGTAGCGCGGCCCAACGCCCACCCAGGTGTCGGGGCCGTGGGGCTCCAGCGCCATCATGGCCACGAAGTCGGTCGTCGGGTCGCTCACGCCTGCATGGTGGCACGGCCGACCCCACCGGCCCGGCACCGGACGACGGCCACCGCGACGGCCACCGCGACCGCCACCACGAGGGCGCCGAGAGGGGCACCGGGGCCCCGCCATCGACGGCGCCGCAACGCCCGCGGGCCCGGCGCCGGACCGAGCTCGGGTCGGGCCGGCGACGCGATCGTTGTCCAGCAAGGCGGCGATGGCCCCGGCGCCAAGATCGCGGGCACGTCGGGATCGATCGTGGCAGGGTGACGCCTGCAACAAAGTGTTTACGTTCCGTTCGCATCCTCGGCACGTCCCGGCGGTTTCGGGTGCCTACGGTTCGCCCTTCATCCCCCCCTGGAGGAACGTCCCATGCTCGTCCGACGACGCGCGTCAGCCACCGCCGTGCTGGCGGTGGCCCTGTTGGCGGGCCTGCTGGCCCTGCTCCCCACCCCGGCGTCCGCCGCCCCCGGCGACGTGTCGATCTCCGAGATCCACTACGACAACGCCGGCGCCGACACCGGTGAGGCCATCGAGGTGGCCGGCCCGCCCGGCACCTCCGTCGCCGGCCTCACGCTCGTGCTCTACAACGGGAACGGCGGCACCACCTACGCCCCGCTGACCACGCTCGCCGGCACCCTCCCGGCCAGCGGCTTCCTGGCGGTGAACGTGCCGGGGCTGCAGAACGGCTCGCCCGACGGGGTGGCGCTGGTGGAGGCCGACGGCACCACCGTGGCCGAGTTCCTCAGCTACGAGGGGCAGATCACCGCCACCAACGGCCCGGCATCGGGCATGACCAGCACCGACATCGGCGTGGCGGAGCTGGGCAACGAGCCCGCCGGCCTGTCGCTCCAGAAGGTCGACGGCGCCTGGATCGGCCCGGTGGCAGCCACCTTCGGCGAGGCCAACGTGCCCGACGACCCGGAGGAGCCCGAGGAGCCCGGCGTGTGCACCGGCGACGGCTTCACCCACACCATCGCCGAGGTCCAGGGCCCAGGCGCCGCATCGCCCCTCGCGCCCGGCACGGCCGTGAAGGTCACCGGCGTGGTCACCGCCGACCACGCCACCGGTGGCTACAACGGCATGACGATCCAGACCGCCGGCACCGGGGGCGCCGCCCACGCCGTGGCTGCAAGCACCGCCTCCACCGCGGTGTTCGTGTACTTCGGATCCGATCCCCTCCGGTTCCCCGCCGTCGACATCGGCGACGCGGTCGAGGTGTCGGGCACGGTCAGCGAGTTCAACACCGTCACCCAGCTCACCACCGACGCGGTGGCCGACACCGCGGTCTGCGCGTCGGACCAGGCCATCCCCGCGGCGACGCCGCTGCCGCTCCCGCTCCCCGGTGACGCCCGGGAGGCGGCCGAGAGCATGGTGGTCGAGCCCGTCGGGCCCTTCACCGTGTCCGACACCTACCAGAGCGACCGCTTCGGCGAGCTGATCCTGGCCGCCGGCACCGAGCCGGCGCCGATCCCCACCGACCGCTTCGCCCCCGGCACGCCGGAGGCCCTCGCCCAGCGCACGGCCAACGCCGAGGGGCGCATCGTGCTCGACGACGCCCGCACCACCGACCTCGCCAGCGCCGGGCAGCTGCCGTCGTACTACGGCCCCACCACGCCCATCCGCGTCGGCGACCAGGTCGCCGACTTCGGCCCGGTCGTGCTCTCCTACGGCTTCGGCCAGTGGCGCCTCCAGCCCACCACCCCCGTGGAGCACGCCACGCCGCCGGCGGAGCGCACCACCTTCGCCGGCACCAACCCCCGCACCCCGGCCCCCGCCGACGTGGGCGGCGACCTCACCGTGGGCAGCTTCAACGTCCTCAACTACTTCGTCCACTTCGGTGGCGAGGCCCGCGGGGCGGCCAACGAGGCCGAGCTGCTGCAGCAGGAGGAGAAGATCGTCTCCGCCATCGTGGCGCTCGACGCCGACGTGCTGGCCCTCGAGGAGATCGAGAACTCCGTGCGCTTCGACGGCGGCGTCGAGCCGCAGGCCGCGCTCGCCCGGCTCGTCGGCGCCCTCAACGCGGCGGAGGGCGCGGGCACCTGGGACTACGTGGAGAGCCCGGCCGACCTCCCGCCGGCCGCCGCCCAGGACGTGATCACCGGGGCCATCATCTACAAGCCCGCCTCGGTGGCGCTCGCCGGCCCGTCGCGCTCGGTGAACGACGAGACGGTCTGGTTCAACGCCCGTGAGCCCATCGCCCAGACGTTCACGGCCGACGACGCCACCTTCACCGTGGTGGTGAACCACTTCAAGTCCAAGAGCCCGGGCACCCCGGCGCCCACCGGCGACAACGCCGATGCCGGCGACGGGCAGGGCGCGTGGAACGGCGACCGGGTCCGCCAGGCCCAGGCGTTGGTGGACTTCGTGGCGGACGTGCAGGCCGACGCCGGCAGCGACGAGGTCCTCCTGTTCGGCGACTTCAACGCCTACACCTACGAGGACCCCATGGCGGTGTTCGCCGGTGCCGACTACACCGACCTCGGCACCGAGTTCCCCACCGGTCGCCACTCCTACGTGTTCGGCGGCGAGGAAGGCTCGCTCGACCACGCCCTCGCCTCGCCCACCCTGCTCGACCGGGTCACGGGCTTCGACATCTGGGAGATCAACGCCCACGAGGCGTTCCCCTTCCAGTACGACGGCAACCCGGCCTTCTACGATCCGGGGCCCTACCGGGCGAGCGACCACAACCCCGAGCTCGTCGGGCTCGACACCACCGACGGTGATCCCACCGGTCCGGTGGAGCTCCAGCTCCTCGGGATCAACGACTTCCACGGCCGCATCCAGCCCACCGCGGCCGGCCCGCCACCCGTCGGCGGTGCCGCCCAGCTGGCCGGCCTCGTCGACCAGCTGCGGGCCGAGAACCCCAACACCGCCTTGGTGGCCGCCGGTGACCTCATCGGCGCCTCCACCTTCGTGTCGGCCGTCGACGACGACAACCCGACGATCGATGCCATGAACGCGGCCGGCCTCGACGTGTCGGCCGTCGGCAACCACGAGCTCGACCAGGGCTTCGCCGACCTCACCGACCGGGTCATCCCCCGTGCCGAGTTCCCGTACCTGGCGGCCAACATCTACCGCGACGGGGAGCGCGCGCTCGACGCCTACGTGGTGCAGGAGATCGGCGGCATCGACGTCGGCTACGTCGGGGTGATCACCGAGGAGACCCCCTCGCTGGTCAGCCCGGGCGGCATCGTCGGGTTGGAGTTCCGCGACCCGGTGGACGAGGCCGCCTCGGTGGCCGCCCAGCTGAAGGACGGTGACGCGGCCAACGGCGAGGCCGACGTGGTGGTGCTGCTGGCCCACGAGGGCGCCGCCGAGGCCACCACCGACGTGGCCGACCTCGAGGCCGACGATGTCTTCGGCCGCTTCGTCGACCTGCCGGACGACGTCGACGTCATCTTCTCCGGTCACACCCACCAGGAGTACGCGGTGCTCGGCCCGGTGCCGGGTGGCGGCGCGGCCGACCGGCCGCTCGTGCAGACCGGCGACTACGGCGAGAAGCTCGGCCGGGTCACCCTGCTCGTCGATCCCGAGACCGGCGACGTCTCCCAGGCCTCCGCCGAGCTCCTCGACGTGGTGGGCATCGACCCCGTGAACGCCGAGGTGGCGGCGATCGTCGACGAGGCGGTCGCCAACTCGGCGGTGCTCGGCGCCGAGGTCATCGGCTCCATCACCGCCGACATCCGGCGCGACCCGGCCCGGGCCACCGAGTCGGTGGCCGGCAACTTCATCGCCGACGTCCAGCTGGAGGCCACGAGCGAGCCCGGCCGGGGCGGCGCCCAGATCGCCCTGATGAACCCCGGTGGCATCCGCGCCGACTTCCTCTACGGCGAGAACGGTGAGATCACCTACTCCGAGGCCTTCGCGGTCCAGTCGTTCTCCAACGACGTGTTCACCAAGTCGTTCACCGGTGCCGAGCTCAAGGCGGTGCTCGAGCAGCAGTGGCAGCCCGCGGGCGCGTCGCGGCCGGTGCTGTGGCTCGGCGTGTCGAAGGGCTTCACCTACACCTACGACCCGGACCGGGCCCAGGGCAGCCGGATCAACGCCGAGTCGATGATGCTCGACGGGGTGCCGATCGATCCGGCCGCCACCTACCGGATCACCATGAACTCGTTCCTGGCCGGCGGGGGCGACAACTTCACCGTCCTCGGCGGGGGGACGAACTCGGTGACCACCGGCGACAACGACCTCACCATGCTGGTCGACCACTTCCGGGCCAACAGCCCGGTGACCGCCGACCCCGAGCCCCGCACCTCGATCGACCGGTCCCAGCCGATCGACGTGCGGATCACCAAGACGGCCTCGTCGGCCGAGGTGCAGGTGGGTGACACGCTGACCTACCAGCTCTCGGTCGACCGGGTGGGCGCGGTGGCCCCCACCGACCTGGTGGTGACCGACACGGTGCCGGACAACTTCGAGATCGTGTCGGCCACCCGTGGCTGGTTCCAGGTGCCGTGCGAGGTGGCGGGCCAGACGGTCACCTGCAGCCTCAACGCCGGGCCGACGAGCACCTTCGCCCTGGTGACCGTGCGAGCGGTCACCGCGGGCGCCGACGTGGTCAACACCGCCACGGTGGCGGCGGCCGAGCCCGATCCCGACCCGGCCTCGAACACCTCGTCGGCCACGGTCGACGTGGTGGTCATCGGGTCCGATCCCGACCTGCGGATCACCAAGACGGCGTCGGCCGCCGAGGTGGCGGTCGGGGACACCTTCGAGTACCTCCTCTTCGTGGAGAACCCGGGGGCCCGCGCCGCCACCGGCGTGCGGGTGGCCGACATCGTGCCCGCCGGCCTCGAGGTGGTGTCGGCGAAGCGGGGCTGGTTCGGCGTCCCGTGCACGGTCTCGGGCCGGTCCGTCGTCTGCAACCTGGGCACCGTGTCGACGTACGGCTTCGTGGTGGTCCAGGTGCGGGCCACCACGGCGGGCACGGTGGTGAACACCGCCGGGGTGACCGGCGACCAGCGCGACCCCGACCCGTCGTCGAACACCTCGACGGTGGCGGTGGAGGTCACGGCCCCCGAGCCGTGAGGCCCGGCGGGGCGGTCCGTCCGCTCCCCTGAACGCCCGGTGCCCGGCGCGCGAGCGCCGGGCACCGTCGCGCCCGGGGCCCGGTGCCGGGCCGTGGCGGGGTCCGGTGCCGGGCCGACGCGGGGTCTCCGGCGGGTCGCTCGCCGCAGAGGTTGATAATGAGACGCTCAAGTTTCTATACTCGGAGCAGTCAAACACCTCAGCACCCCCAGGAGACCCCCATGCCCAAGGCCGTCGGAATCGACCTCGGCACCACCAACTCGGTCGTCAGCGTCCTCGAGGCGGGCGAGCCGATCGTGATCCCCAACGCCGAGGGCTCGCGCACCACGCCCTCGGTGGTGGCCTTCGCCAAGAACGGCGAGGTCCTGGTGGGCGAGGTGGCCAAGCGCCAGGCGATCACCAACCCCGATCGCACCATCCGGTCCGTGAAGCGCCACGTG
>JBBRFU010000171.1:0-7148 GCA_038241315.1 Acidimicrobiales bacterium
GGCGCTCACCTACGAGCAGCCGATCGCGCTGGTCGACGGGGCCGGGTGCCACGTGGTCGACGCCGAGGGCAACCGCTACCTCGACTTCTTCGGCGGCATCCTCACCACCATGTGCGGCTACGCCGTGCCCGAGGTGGTCGACGCCATCCGTACCCAGGCCGGGCGGATGATCCACACCAGCACCCTGTACCTGATCGAGCCGATGATCGAGCTGGCCGAGCGCATCGCCGGCCTCTCCACCATCCCCGACGCCAAGGTCTTCTTCACCACGTCGGGCACCGAGGCCAACGAGGCGGCCCTCCTGGTGGCGTCGTCCTCCCGCCGGTCCAACCAGGTCCTCGCCCTGCGCAACAGCTACCACGGGCGATCGTTCGCCACCATGGGCATGACCGGCAACCGGGGTTGGTCCCCGTCGAGCCTCAGCCCCTTCGTGGTCCACTACGTGCAGAACGGCTACCGATTCCGGAGCCCGTTCGGCCACCTCGACGATGCCGGCTTCATCGCCGCGGTGGTGGCCGACCTGCGCGACATCCTCGCCACGTGCACCGCGGGCGACGTGGCCGCCATGGTGATCGAGCCCATCCAGGGGGTCGGCGGCTTCACCGTGCCGCCCGACGGCATGTGGGGCGCGGTCCAGGAGGTCCTGCGCGAGCACGGGATCCTGTACGTGTCCGACGAGGTCCAGACCGGCTGGGGCCGCACGGGCGACCACTTCTGGGGCTTCCAGGCCCACGGCGTGGAGCCCGACCTGATCACCTTCGCCAAGGGCGTGGGCAACGGGCTGCCGGTGGCCGGGATGGTCGGGCGCCCCGAGCTCATCGACGCCGTGAATGCCAACTCCATCTCCACGTTCGGCGGCAACCCCCTCGTGTCCGCCGGCGCGCTGGCCAACCTGCAGTACCTGCTCGACCACGACCTCCAGGCCAACGCCGCCGTGCAGGGGACGCGCATCCGGGCCGTGCTCGACCCCCTCGCCGACCGCCACGCCACGGTGGGCGAGGTCCGGGGGCGGGGCCTCATGATCGGGGTCGAGCTGGTGGAGCCCGACGGCACCACCCCGGCGCCCGCGCTGGCCGCCGCCGTGCTCGAGGAGACCCGCCGGCAGGGCCTGCTCGTGGGCAAGGGCGGCCTGTTCGGCAACTGCCTCCGCATCGCCCCGCCGCTCTCGCTCAGCGCCGCCGAGGCCGACGAGGGCGCCGGCATCGTGGCCGCCGCCATCGACGAGCTGGCCGCGCCATGACGGGAGCAGGCCGGCGGCCGTCGCCCGCCACCTCGAGGGGCGCCTCGGACGCGGCCGAGGGCGGCCGGGGTGGCGGGAGCGGTGCGGCATGATCGAGCGGTGACCCGCCCGATCGCCGTCGTCCTGGTCCTGGGGGGCGACGAGGCGGTGGCGCCGATGGCCCCCACGGCCGAGGAGCTGGTGGGCGCGGTGGTGGTGGCGGCCGACTCCGGGTTGCACACGGCCCTCGCCCTCGGCCTGCGGGTGGACCACCTGGTGGGGGACCTCGACTCGGTGGACCCGGAGCGGGCGGCCGCCGCCGAGGCCGCGGGGACCGTCGTCCACCGCCACCCGGCCGACAAGGACGCGACCGACAGCGAGCTCGCCGTCGCCCTGGTCGCCGAGCTCGCGCTCGGTCCGGTGCCCGACGGCGAGCCGATCCCGCCGATCTCGCCGATCGAGCCGATCCCGCTGCTCGTGCTGGGCGGGGGAGGGGGCCGGCTCGACCACCTGTTGGCCGACCTCTTGCTGCTGGCGTCGCCCCACCTGGCCGGCTTCGAGGTGACCGCCCGCATCGGGACGACCACCGTGTCGGTGGTGCGACCCGGACGGGCCCGCCGCCTCGCCGGCCGGGCCGGTGAGCAGGTGTCGCTCCTGCCGGTCCACGGCCCCGCCGGTGGCGTCGACACCACCGGGCTCCGCTGGCCCCTGGTGGCGGCCGACCTCGTGACGGGCACCACCCGGGCCGTCAGCAACGAGCTGCTCGCCGACGGGGCGACGGTCGCCGTCGAGGCCGGCGTGCTCGTCGTGGTCCAACCGGGGACCACCTCGAACGTCCCGACCGCCCGCACCGCCCCCTACGACCCCACCCCCCGAGGGCCCGGCTGACCCGGCCGCGCCGCGGACCGGCCACGGCCCACGGCTCGTGTCCGGGCGGTGCGCCGGTGGGACGTCGTCGACGCGAGAAGCGGGGGGCTCGACCTCGTGATCGGGCGGGAGCGGCCGACGATTTCGAGCATGGAGCGGAGGAGCAGCACACTGGCGCCGATGGACGTCGACGCCACGCTGGTGGCCCCGTGCTCGCCCGAGGAGCTCCTCGTCTGGATCGACGACCTGGCGCGCTACCCCGAGTGGCTGGAGATCGTCACCCGCGTGGCGCCGCTGGACGACGGCGCGTTGGCGGTCGACCTCCGCGGCCGGTTGGGACCGCTGGCCCGGTCCAAGCGCCTCCGCATGGTGCGGGCGACCGGGACGGGCCCGATGTCGGTGCGGTTCGAGCGGGTCGAGCTCGACGGGCGGGACCACAGCCCCTGGGTGCTGGAGGCCGAGGTGGCGCCGCACGCCGAGGGCTCGGAGCTCCGGATGCGGCTGCACTACGGCGGTGGGCTGTTCGGGCCGGTGCTCGAGCGCGTCCTGCGCGACGAGATCGAGCGCTCGCGCCTGCGCCTCCTGGCGCTGGTCTCGGCCGACCGCCCGTCGTGACCGACGGGGCGGTCCCCGCCGGGGCTGGCGCGCCCGTCGGGGGCGAGGTGCTCGGTGCCACGGTTGCCGCCGGGGCCACGCGGTTCGTGGTGGCGTCGTCGGTGGCCGAGCGGATCGAGCTGTGCCTGTTCGGGGCCGACGGGAGCGAGCGGGACCGGGTCGACCTCGAGCGCGGCGCCGACGCCTGCTGGCGCGTCGAGGTGGGCGGGGTGGCCGACGGGCAGCGCTACGGCTACCGCGTCCACGGCCCGGGGAACCCGGCGGCCGGCCACGCGTGCGATCCGGCCAAGCTGCTGGTCGACCCCGCGGCCCGCCGGGTGATCGGCGAGCTGCGGTGGGCGCCCGAGCTGACCACCCCCGGCGTGGACTCGGCGCCGCTGGTGCCCCGATCGGTCGTGGTGTCCCCGCCCGGCCCGATCCGGCAGGAGGCGCGGCCCCGCACGCCGTGGGACCGGACCGTGGTCTACGAGGCGCACGTCGGCCAGCTGACGGCTCGACACCCGCTCGTCCCCGTGGCGGACCGGGGTCGCTACCCCGGCCTCGTCGCCCCCGCGGTGGTGGACCACCTGCTCCGCCTCGGCGTCACCGCCGTCGAGCTGCTGCCGATCCAGCACTTCGTCAGCGAGCGCGACCTGGTGGCCGGCGGGCGGCGCAACGTGTGGGGCTACAACCCCCTGGCCTGGGGCGCGCCCCACGCCGGCTACGCCACCGCCGGGGGCGACCCGGTGGCCGAGCTGCGGGCCACGGTCGACGCCCTCCACGCGGCCGGCATCGAGGTGTGGATGGACGTGGTGTTCAACCACACGTGCGAGGGCTCGCTGGGCCACGGCCCGATCCTCTCCTGGCGCGGCTTCGACAACGCGGCGACCTATCGGCTCATCCCCGGGCCGGAGGGCCTGGTGGACGACGACGTGACCGGCTGCGGGAACGCGGTCGACGCCCGGTCGCCGTGGGTCCGGCGCCTGATCCGGGAATCGCTGGTGCGATGGGTCACCGAGGCGGGGATCGACGGGTTCCGCTTCGACCTGGCCGCCACCCTCGCCCGGGGCGACGACGGGCCCCGGGCGGATGCCCCGCTGCTGGCCGAGCTGGCCGCCGAGCCGCTCCTGGCCGAGACCAAGCTGGTGGCCGAGCCGTGGGACCTCGGCCCCGACGGGTACGCCCTCGGTCGCTTCCCGGCACCCTGGCGGGAGTGGAACGACCGCTTCCGCGACGACAGCCGCGACCTCTGGCGGGGCCAGGCCGGCCGGCGCCGCGCCGCGGCCCGGCTCACCGGGAGCGCCGACGTCTTCGGGGGCGACCGTGACGCCACCGCGTCGGTCAACCCGGTGACCACCCACGACGGCTTCACCCTCGCCGACCTGGTGGCGCACGACCAGCCGACCGACGGCGGACACGGGCAGCGATCGTGGAACGGCGGCCTCGAGGGCCCGACCTCGGACCCCGTCGTGCGGGCGGGTCGGGCCCGGCGCCAGCGCGCCCTCCTCGCCACCGCGGCCTGCTCGCAGGGCGTGCCGCTGGTGCTGGCCGGTGACGAGGTGGGCCGCAGCCAGGGCGGTCGGGCCAACGGCTACACGTTGGAGGCCGACGAGTGGGGGGTGCCGTGGCCCGAGGCCGACTGGGACCTCGCCGCCTGGGTGGGCGCGGCGCTGGCGCTCCGCCACGAGCAGCCGGCCCTCCGCCGCCCGGAGCGGGTGGAGCCGGCCTCGGGGGCCGTGCGCTGGCGCAACGCCGGCGGCTCGCCGATGGAGGAGGGTGACTGGGACGATGGACACGGCGAGCCCCTCCAGGTGGAGCTGGACGGCGCCGACCTCGGCGGGGGCCGGGTCCTGCTCCTGCTGGCACCCGGCTCGGGCCCGGTCACCTTCGCCCTGCCGCCGGGCCCGTGGCAGGTGCGCCTCGACGCGGCCTGGGCCCGCCCGCCGCGCCCGGGGCCCGACACGACGGTGGAGGCGGAGCTGGCGGTCGAGGCACCGACGTTCGTGGCCCTGGTGGCGGTCCCCACCTGAGCACGCTCAGGGCAGGAGGGCGGCCACGTCGGGGTCGGTGGTGAGGTCGGCGGCGGTGCGGCCGTCGTCGGTGGTGAGCGCCGGGTCGGCGCCGCGGTCCAGCAGGAGCGACACCAGCTGGCGGTCGTCGTTGGCGGCGGCCGCGTGGAGGGGGGTGATGCCACCCGCCTGGGTGGCGTCGACGTCGGCGCCCCGGTCGAGCAGCAGGTGGGCGATCACCGCGTGCCCCGACCCGGCCGCGGTGCCGAGGGGGCGGACGGCGAGGCCGTTGGAGGTGGGCGCGCTCGGGTCGGCGCCCCGGGCGAGCAGGACCTCGACCACCTTGGTGTGGCCCTGCCACGCCGCCAGGTGCAGGGCGGTGGACCCGTCCGGCGCGTGGGCCCGGGCCAGCTCGGGGTGCTCGTCGAGCAGGTCCCGCACCCGCTCGGGGTCGCCGTCGAGGGCGGCGGTGCAGAGGGCCGTGGCGTCGATGACGGTCGGATCGCTCACGAGGCCGCCGCCCGTCGCGGGGCCGGCGGGACCCGTTCGGCCCAGGCCCGGAAGCGTCCGGCCTCGCCGGCCAGGCGGACGTCGATGCCGAAGGCGGCGGACAGGTTGGCCTCGGTGAGCGTGTCGGTCAGCCCGCCGGCGGCGACCACCCGCCCGGCGCGCAGGAGCAGCACGTGGGTGAACCCCACGGGCACCTCCTCCACGTGGTGGGTGACGAGGACCGTCGGGGCCACCGTCGGGTCCGCGGCCAGGTCGCCCAGGCGGGCGACGAGGTCCTCGCGCGCGCCGAGGTCGAGGCCCGCCGACGGCTCGTCGAGCAGGAGCAGATCCGGGTCGGCGGCCAGGGTGCGGGCCAGCTGCACCCGCTGGCGCTCGCCGGACGACAGCGTGCCGAAGGCCCGGTCGGCGAGGTGGGCGGCCCCCACCCGCTCGAGCGCATCGGCCGCCGCGGCGCGGTCGTCGTCGTCGTAGGTGTGCCACCAGGGCTCCAGGGCGCCGCGCCGGCTGGTGACCACCACGTCCCTGGCCGGGAGGTCCGGGCGCAGCTGGTCCGCCAGGGCCGCGGACGAGACGCCGATGCGGGCCCGGAGGGGCCGGACGTCGGTGCGGCCGAGCTCCTCGCCCAGCACGTGGACCGACCCGCCCGACGGGTGCAGCCAGAGCGAGGCGATCCGCAGCAGCGTGGTCTTTCCCGACCCGTTCGGGCCGAGCACCACCCAGCGATCGCGGGGACCGACCTGCCAGGTCACGTCGTCGAGCAGGAGCCGGCCGGCCCGGCGCAGGCTCACCCCCTCGAGGGCGAGGACCGGTGTCGGAGGGGGAGCGGGCACCCACTGACGGTAGTTGCGCCCGGTGGGCGGCCCCAAGGGGACGCCCGGCTTTGCCGGGCGGGGAGGGCGCGGCCCTAGGGTGTCGCCCGTGCAGATCGGCATCCTCGGAGGAACCGGCCCGGCGGGCAGTGCGCTCGCCGCTCGACTGGCGTCGGTTGGCCACGAAGCCATCATCGGCTCGCGGTCCAAGTACCGCGCCATGGAGGTCGTCGACAAGCTGGAGGCCCACTGGGCGGGCCGCAAGCTCGGCATCGTGGCGGGCGACAACACCGCGGCGGCATCGGCCGAGGTGGTCGTGATCGCCACGCCGTGGGACGGTGCCTACGGCACCGCCACCTCGGTCGCCACCCAGCTCGAGGGGAAGGTGGTCATCTGCATGGCCAACGCCCTCACCCGCACCGGCAAGGAGTTCCAGCCGCTGGTGCCGCCCCGGGGTTCGGTGGCCGCCACGGTCCAGGCCGCGGTGCCCAACTGCCACGTGGCGGCCGGGTTCCACCACGTGCCGGCGAAGGAGCTGGGCGACCTCGATCACCCGATCGAGTCCGACGTGCTCATCTGCTCCGACTTCCCGCACGCCACCGAGGTCACGGCCCGCATCGTGTCGTCGATCCCGAACCTGCGGCCGCTCGACGCCGGCGGCCTCTCCCAGGCCACGCCCATCGAGTCCTTCACCGCCGTGCTCCTCCAGCTCAACGTGCACTACAAGACGCGGGTGGCGGTCAAGTTCACCGGCATCCCGGAGCTGTCCCACCCCACGTCGGAGCCGGCCGAGGCCCCGAAGGCGGCGAAGGCGCCCGAGGCCCGGGTGGGCGAGCTCGCCGCCGAGGGCGCGTGAGCACGGACCACCTCCAGCCGTCGGGGCCCCTCCGCCTCTACGACACCGCTCGCCGGGCCGTCGTGCCCTTCGAGCCGGGCGAGGTGGTCACCATGTACACGTGCGGCATCACGCCGTACGACGCCACCCACTTCGGGCACGCTGCCGTCTACCTCACCTACGACGTGCTCCAGCGCCGCCTGCGGGACCGCGGCCACGACACCAAGTGCGTGCGCAACATCACCGACGTCGACGACAGCCTCCTCGGCAAGGCGCGCGAGCTCGGGGTCCACTACCTCGACCTG
>JBBRFU010000172.1:0-6991 GCA_038241315.1 Acidimicrobiales bacterium
TGGACGGTCGTGCCCGCCGACACCCGGGCCCTGCACCTGGCCCGGCGGGGCGACCGGCTGTACGGGACCGGCCCCGCCCGGGTGAACGAGCCGGGGCCGTACCGGCAGCGCTGGACGGTCGACGCCTTCGACCCCGTCCGCCGGACGTGGACGCGCGCCGCGCCGGACGTGGAGGCGGAGTGGCTGGCGCTGGCGGTCGCGCCCGACGGCACGCTCAGCGCGGTCAGCGCACGCGACGGGGAGCTGCAGGGCCACGTGCTCGCCGACGGGCGCTGGGACCGGGTGGCCACCGCCCACGGCACGCGGGGGCTCAACACCGTCGAGCCGGTCGGCTACCCGCCCGCAGCGGTCTGGACCGGCGACCGGTTGGTCCTCGGCGGGCAGGGTGGCCTCGTCGGCTGGGACCCCGTCCGTCGTCGGTTCGAGGCTCGCTCGGACCACCGGGTCCGCACCTTCGGCGGCACCGTGGTGTGGACCGGCGAGCACGTGGTCTCGCTCACCAACCAGAGCAGCGAGGGCTGGACCTGGACGCCCGAGCCGCCGCCCGCCGAGTAGCGCCCGTCGCCCGTGGGCGGACGACGGCCGACCGCCGGAGACGCCACCACCGGGCCGCCCGCTCCACGCGCTGGACGACGGGCGGCCGCCAGGCGCGGGGTCAGGCGTCGACGAGGAGGCGGCGGCGGAAGAGGTCGAGGACCTGGTCGAGGGCCTCGCGGGTGGGCTGGCCGGGCTCGTCGATGAGGTGCTCGGTGAGCACGGAGTGGGGGCTCATCGACGCGTCGGGGTTGGCCGTGCTGTCGTCGAGCTCCACCGCGGTGAAGGCGTCGCCGAGGCGGTCCTCCAGGTACCGGAACCGCTCCGAGGGCACGAGGCGGTCGCCCTTGAAGCGGAGCCCGAGCACCTCGAGGCCCTGGTTGGCGCAGCGGTCCTCCACCCGGGCCAGGTCCTCGGGCGAGATGTCGATGCTGCGCTTCTGGCGGGGGGTGATGGCGAGGGGCATCGAGGGCTGGGACAGCACCGGCGCGAGCATCCGGTCGTCGGCCGCCATGGCCAGCGCGTAGCCACCGGTGAAGCACATGCCCACCGCGCCGACGCCCGGCCCGCCGCAGCGCTCGTGCTCGTGGGCGGCCAGCGCCCGGAGCCAGGTGGTGACCGGCGACGACCGGCCGGTGGCCAGGACGGTGAACTCGCGGCTCACGCACGCCGGGACCAGGCTCGACACCATGTTGCCCAGGTCTCCCGCCGACGGCTTGGCGCCCGGCGCCGGGTCCTTGCCCGGCACGCCGAAGAGGTGGGGCAGCACCACCGTGCACCCGATGGCCGACACCTTCCGGGCGAAGGCGAGCACCTTGGGCGAGATGCCGGGCATCTCGGCGATCACGATGACGGCCGGCCCGGTCCCCTGACGGAACACCTGCCGCTCCTTGCCGCCGTGGGCGAACGTGGTGGCCTCGAAGTCGTGCAGGTCGTCGTCGCTCATCGGCAGAACGTAGCGGGGACCGCCCGCCGGTGCGCCGGGGTCAGGTGCCCTGCGGGACGTCGCCGGCGATGCTGATGCGGTCCATCACCCGGGGCTGGGGGTGGTAGTCGCTCGATGCGTAGTGGACGGTGGCCCGGTTGTCCCAGAAGGCGACGGCCCCGGGCGTCCACCGGAAGCGGCACTGGTACTCGGGGCGGCGGTACTGGGCGAAGAGCTGCTCCAGCAGGGCATCGGACTCGTCGGGCGGGAGGCCCACGATGCGCTCGGTGAAGATGGCGTTGACGTACAGCGTGCGGCGACCGGTCTCGGGGTGGATCCGCACCACCGGGTGCTCCACGGGTGGGAACACCGGCGCCAGCTGGGCCACCAGCGACGGGTCCATGGCCAGCCCGAACGACCCGCGCCAGTCGTGGCGGGCGGTGAGGCCGTCGAGTCGGGCCTTGACCTCGTCGGCCAGCCCGTCGTAGGCGGCTGCGGCGTCGGCCCACAACGTGTCGCCGCCCACCGCGGGGACCTCGACGGCTCGCAGGACGGCGCCGAACGACGGCGTGGCGTGCCAGGTGATGTCCTGGTGCCACTCGTTCTCCACCCCGGGGCTGAGCTGGTCCTTGGCCAGGCGGACCACGTCGGCGTGGTCCTGCTCCTTGCCGGGCTGCACGTAGCGGTAGAAGGGGTGCTGCTCGAGCTCGCCCCACCGCTCGGCGAAGGCGCGCTGCTGGTCGCGGGTGATGTCCTGGTCGCGGAAGAACAGGACCTTCCACTCCAGCAGGGCCCGGCGGAGCTCCGCCTCCAGCTCGTCGTCGAGGGGCTGGGCCAGGTGCACGCCGCCGATCTCGGCGCCGATGGTGGGCGACAGCGGGGTCACGGTGAAGCGCTCGTAGGGGCGGTCGTCGAACCCCTCGGGCACGCGGGCGGCCACGCGGGGGCCGACGTCGAGGATGGGCATGGTTGGCTCCTTCAGGCGGGACGGGCGCCACGCGCCGCCAGTTCGGCGACGGTGGCAGGAGAGGCGGGGGCCTCGATGAGGGCGGTGCAGATGTCGACCAGGTCGGCCACCTGGGCGGCGGGGGGGATGCGGCGCGGCTCGCCCGCCGCGGCGCGGATCTCAGCCGTGGCGAGTGACATGACCAGCACGCCGACGGCGTGGTCCACCCGGCTCTCTCGGAGCGGCTCGGGGACGTGGACGAGGGCGGCCACCAGGCGCTCGCGGACCTCGCGGTAGCCGGCGCCCTCGAAGCTGCGGCGCACCACGGCGGAGAGGTCGGGGTCGGCCAGGCCCTGGGCCAGGAAGCGGGCCCAGCAGCTCCCCGGGCGCAGCGTGGCTTCGGCCAGCGGCTCGACCAGCACGGCCACCAGGTCGCGCACGTCGGGCGGTCCGGGGGCGGCGTCGAGGAGATCGAGGCGGGCCCGACGGGCCTCGTTGATCGGGCCCATGCGGGCCGCCGCGATGGCGGCGATCAGGCCGTGGCGGGACCCGAAGTGGTACTGCGCCGCCGACTTGTTGCGCTGCCCGGCGGCCGCCTGCACCTCACGCAGCGACATGGCCGCCATGCCCCGCTCGGCGGCCAGGCGCTCGGCGGCGTCGACCATCTCCTCGGCAGCGCCCATGGAGCGAGAGTAAGGCGCATGCCTCAATCGGTCAAGGCGCGCGCCTTGACGATCTCCACCCTCAGACCGGCGAGAGCGTCACGTCGAGGCGCTTGATGCCGTTGATGAAGTTGGAGCGGAGGCGACGGGCCGGGGCCCGCTGCTCCCACGTCGCCTGCTTCAGCAGCTCGGCGAACACCACCTTCATCTCGGCCCGGGCCAGGTTGGCGCCCAGGCAGAAGTGGGGCCCGCCGCCGCCGAAGGCCACGTGGCCGGTGTGGACGTTGGGCGAGCGCTCCACCAGGAACCGGTACGGATCGTCGAACACCGTCTCGTCGCGGTTGGCCGAGATGTGCCAGAACACGATCGGCTCGTCCTCGTCGATGTCGACGCCGGCGATGGTGACCGGCCGGGTGGTCTGCCGGCGGAAGTGCATCACCGGCGAGGCCCACCGCAGGACCTCCTCGATGGCGGCGTCGATCTTGCTCGGGTCGTCGCGCAGGATCTGCTGCTGGTCGGGGTTCTCGAGGAGCGCCAACATGCCGTGGCTGATGGCGTTGCGGGTGGTCTCGTTGCCGGCCACCGCCAGCAGCATGAAGAACAGGTTGAACTCGAGCTCGTCGAGGCGGTGCCCGTCCACCTCGGCCGCCAGCAGGGTCGAGACGATGTCGTTGCGCGGGTTGGCGCGGCGGTCGTCGGCCAGCTGCTGGGCGTAGGCGTACATCTCCATGGCCGCGGTCTGCGCCGCGCCCTCGTCGAGCTGGTAGTCGGGGTCCTCGGAGCCGATCATCCGGTTCGACAGGTCGAAGAGGATCTTGCGGTCCTCACGGGGCACCCCGAGGAACTCGGCGATGGCGATGAGGGGCAGCTCGCTGGCCACGTCCTCCACGAACTCCACGTCGCCCGCCTCCACCGCGTCGGCCACGATCTGGCGGGCCTCCTCGGCGAGGTGGTCGGACAGCTGGCGGATCATCTTCGGCGTGAAGCCCTTGTTGACGATCTTGCGGAGCTTGGAGTGCTCGGGCGGGTCCATGTTCAGCATCATCAGGCGCTGCTGCTCGAGCACGTCCTCGGTCTGCACGTTGATGAGGGCCGTCTTGCGCCACGAGGAGTAGGCGCCGGCGTCGCGGTTCACCGCCACCAGGTCCTCGTGCCGGGTGACGCACCAGAAGTGGCGGCCGTCGTCGAGCTCGTGGCGAAACACGGGTGCCTCCCGACGGAGGAGGGCGAACTGCTCGTGGGGCAGCCCGTCCACGTAGACGTCGGGATCGAACAGGTTGATGTCGCCGAGGTCCATGCCGGTGCTTCCCCTTGTGCCGGATGCGTGGTTGCGCGAACCCGTCCCCAACGAGAACACGTTCTACTTGCGACCCTACCTCCGCCCCCGGCGTCGTGCTCGCCACGCCCGCCGCGCCCGCCCCTCCCGCCCCTTCGGCGCCAACCTGCTCAGGCCGAAGGGGCCTCGGCCAGGGCGCGGAGCCGCTCGAGCGTGGCCCGCATGCCGGCGCGGAGCTCGTCGTCGTGGCTGTCGGCGCCGCCCATGAGCAGCGCGGCCCCCACCCGGGCCACCAACGGCCGATCCCGCCACGCCACGCGCGACTCGGTGACCACGGTGCCGTCGCCGTCGGGCTCGAACTGGTAGCGCCACCGGACCCCGCTCTGCTTCGTCTCGAACGCGAAGTCGCGGCCGCGCTCGGCGGCCACCACGGTGTTGGTGGTGGACCACCGCACCGGGCCCCGCTTGTTGGTGCCCTTGAAGCGCGCGCCCACCGACGGGCCGTCGACCCCGTCGAGCCACCGCCCACCGGTGCACTCGGGGCTGAGGCGGCCCATCGAGGTCACGTCGCTCACGATGTCGTAGACGCGCTCGGGCGTCGCCGCGATCCGCAGCGACACGTGGTCGTCCTCGACGGGGGTGGTCGGTTCGGTCATGGGCGCAAGGTACCGGCCTCGGCCGGGCCGGGCATCGAGGCCGCCGCGCCGGGCGACGGTGCGCGGCCGCCCGATGCGGACCTCCACCCCCGGCGACCAGAGCACCACCGGGTCGCCCGTCGGGGCGGGGAGGCCGGCGGCCGCCAGCAACGTCTCGTCGAGCTCGAGCAGCTCGGCGCGGTGGACGACCCACGGCTCGTGGTCCACCTCCGCCCACAGGAGCCGACGACCCAGGCGCGAGCCCAGCGCCCACCGGGCGGTGAGGAAGTGGTCCAGCTCGGCGACCTCCTCGGCCGGCAGGGCCGCGCCCACCCGCACGCGCACGGCGCTCGACGCCTCACCTCGCGGCCACCGGCGGGCCGAGCGGTAGGTCCAGGTGTCGCCGTCCTGCTCGATCGACATGCGGGCCCAGCAGTACGGGAGGCGGTACGTCGCCCGGGCCACCAGCGCCGGCAGCAGCCGGGTGACGTCGAGGCTGCAGAACCACACGCCCCGCCGACCGTCGGGGTCCACCAGGTAGGTCCGGATGTTGGTCTCCGGGAACGTGCTCAACGGTCCGAAGGCCGGGAGGCCGGGCACCCGGATCCGCCGCATGTAAAACGGCAGCAGGCCCACCCAGGCCGCACCGTCGTGGGTGTCCACGCGGAACCCGTCGGGCAGCAGGGCCTGCACCACCTCGGGGTCGTACCGCCAGTGGACCGACGCCAGGTCGTGCCAGCCCTGCAGCATGACCGGGCGCCGCACCGTCCTCGGGTTGGCGGCCAGCACCGCTTCGCTCGGGACCACTCCCTGGGGGACGACCGGTTCGGGCACCACCGCACGGTACCGAGGCGTCGGACGAGGCGGGCGCCACGCGACTAGAACACGTTCTACGCACCGTCCGGTGCACCGGGAGGAGCGGCATGGCACTCGAGGGCAGGCGCATCGTCATCACCGGAGCCACCGGCCAGGTGGGCGGGCCCATCGCGGAGTCGCTCGCCGGGGCCAACGAGGTGATCGCCGCGGCCCGCTTCTCCGACGCCGCCGTCCGCGACCGCCTGGAGGCGGCCGGCGTCACCTGCGCGCCGGTCGACCTCCGCGCCGGCGACCTCTCGGCGCTGCCCCGCGACGGCGTCGACGCGGTCCTCAACTTCGCGGTGGCCAAGACCCAGCGCTGGGCCGTGGACCTGCGCATCAACGCCGAGTCGCCCGGCGACCTGCTCGCCTGGTGCCGGCCCGAGCGGTTCCTCCACTGCTCCACCACCGGCGTGTACCGGCCCAAGGGCCACGAGCCGATCACCGAGGACGACGCCCTCGGCGACAACCACGCGGTGATGATGCCGACCTACTCCATCGCCAAGATCGCGGCCGAGACCGTGGTGCGCTTCGCCGCCCGCCAGTTCGACGTGCCCACCACCATCGCCCGCCTCAATGTGCCGTACGGCGACCACGGCGGCTGGCCGCTCTTCCACCTGCTCATGCTGCGACAGGGCCAGCCCATCCCCGTCCACGTCGACGCGCCGAGCACCTACTCGCCCATCCACCAGGACGACATCACCGCCATGGTCCCGGCGCTGCTCGACGCCGCGTCCCTGCCCGTCACCACGGTCAACTGGGCCGGATCGGAGGCGGTGAGCGTGGAGGCCTGGTGCGCGCACCTCGGCGAGCTCACCGGCCTCACGCCGACCTTCGCGCCCACGGCCGACACGCTCGAGAGCGTGGTGGCCGACACCACCCGCCTCGACGCCATCGCCGGTCCCGCCACCGTCGGCTGGCGCGAGGGCTTCCGCCGCCTGGTGGAGGCCAACCCGGCCTGATCGGGTCGGGTCGGTCGGTCCGGTCGGGTCGGTCGGGTCGGTCGGTCCGGTCGGTCCGGTCGGTCCGGTCGGGTCCGGTCGGGTCCGGTCGGGGCGGGTCGGTCGGGTCCGGTCGGGTCGGCCCGGGTGCCCAGGTGCCCGGATGCCCAGGTGCCCGGGCGCCCGGGTGCCGGCGCGCGGCGGGCAAGGCCGGGGG
>JBBRFU010000173.1:0-6928 GCA_038241315.1 Acidimicrobiales bacterium
CTGCTCACCTTCCTGGAGTCGCTGTGACGAGATCTCGCCTTCCGGCGCCCCGGCGCCTGCGCCGGGCCCTGGTGCCGTTGCTCGCAGCGGCGCTGGTGCTCGCCGCCTGCTCCGACGACGGCGACGGTGGCGCCGGCGGGGACCCCAGCGCGAGCGCAGGTCGCGTCGGGGGCGGCGTCGGTCGCGATGTCGTCCTCGCCGGGTTGGCCGACGACGTGATCGTGCCCGCCTACGAGGACCTGGCCTCGGCGCTCGAGCGGCTCGAGGGTCGCGTCGGCGCCCTCTGCGCCACCCCGTCGGCCGAGGCGCTCGAGGGGGCGCGCGCCGCCTGGCGCGCGGCCGCCGCGGCGTGGCCGCGGGCCCGGCCCGGGGGCGTGGGTCCGGCCATGGAGCGGCGGCTGATGAGCGCGGTCGGCTTCACCGCCCGGCCGGGCACCATCGACGACCTCCTCGCCGGCACGGATCCGGTCGACCCCGAGGCCCTCCTGCGCGGCGGCGCGGTCATCCGTGGCCTCTACGCCGAGGAGCACGCCCTGTTCGGCGAGGGCAGCGACGCGCTGGTCGGCTCCCCGGGGGCACGGCGCTGCACCTACGCCGCGTCGGTCGCCTCCCTCGCCGCCGATGCGGCCGCCGAGGTGCGCGACGACTGGACGGGTGGCTTCCGCGACGAGTTCGCCGCAGGCATCGGCGGCGAGCAACAGGAGTCGGTGGCCGAGCTGCTCAACGAGGTCACCAACCGGCTGCGCGAGCTCGACGAGCTCGGCCTCCGCGACCTCGCCGAGGCCGCGTCGCTCGACGACCTGGCCGAGTCCCGGCTCGACGGCCCGGCCGCCTACGCCATGGCCCAGCGCCGGGCCCTCCTCGACGGCGTCGCCGCCCTGCTCGGCGGCTCGGGCGAGGGCATCGTCGCCCTCGTGGCCGAGCGCTCCCCGGAGACGGCCGACCGCCTGGTCGAGGCCACGGCCACCACGGTCGACGCCTTCGAGCCGCTGCCTGACTCGGTGGCCGAGGCCTTCGGGCAGGGTGATCGCGTCCGGGCCGCGGCCGACGCCGTCGCCGCGCTGAAGGTGCTGCTGGCCACCGAGGCGGCCAGCCAGCTCGGGGTCACCATCACCTTCAGCGACTCCGACGGCGACGCCTAGCGCCGTGGCCGCCTCCGCAGGTCGTCCCGGCACGGATCGGGCGGGGCGGCGGCCGCGGTGGGCGGTCGCCCTCCCCGCGGCGGCGGTGGTCGCCGCCATCGTGGTGGCGTTCCTCGCCCTCGGCGACGCCGATCACGACCCGGACGGCGCAGGGGCGTCGGGGACCGCGAGCTCCGCCTCGCTGCCGGCCGACGCGGTGGCGGTGTCGTCCGACGCCCCGGCGGCGGACTCGTTGGCCGAGCTGGTGGACGGGGCCGACCTGGTGGTGCGGGCCGAGGTGGTGGCCACCGAGCGGGGACGGTGGTTCGGTGACGGCGGCGACGGGGCGCGGATCCAGTCGCGCCTGGTGACCCTGCGCGTGACCGACGTGCTGGCCGGGCGAGCGCCGGCTGCGCCGACGCTGCTCGTGGAGGAGGAGGGCTGGCTGGAGGACGGGGCGCCGCTCGTGGTCGACGGTGCCGCGCCCTCGCGGGTGGGCGACGAGGGGGTGTGGTTCCTCGTCGACGGCGGCGACCCCGAGCTGGGGGCCTACGTGGTGGTGGGCGTCCAGGGTCGCTACCTGGTGGCCGGGCCCGACGGCGAGCTCGACGGCGCGGCCGGCGGCGACCCGCTGGTGCGCCGCCTGGCCGCACTCACGGTGGAGGAGCTGGCGAAGGCCGTGGGCGCGAGCTGATCAGCCGGGCGGGTCGGCGATGAGCTGCCAGAGGTGGCCGTCGGGATCGGCGATCGTGGCCACGTAGCCCCAGGGCTGCCGGGCGGGGGCGGACACGACGGTGGCGCCGGCTGCCTCGGCCCGGGCGCACCGGGCGTCGACCGATGCGGGGTCGGTCGCCGCCGCGCTGAGCAGGCACTCGGCCCGGTCCCCGCCGGCCACCTCCCGGTCCCCGATCACCCACCCGAAGCCGCCCGTCGGGATCAGCATCAGGTGGACCTCCTCGCCCAGCGCGAACTGGAGCGGCTCGGGCACGCCATCGTCGGCGAGCGCACCGACGGCCGTCAGGCCCAGCCCATCGCGGTAGAAGGCGTACGACGTCGGACGGTCGGCGATGGGCAGGCTGACGACGAAGCGGGGGTCGGACACGGGGGCTCCAGCGGTGGGACGGGTCGCGGTCACCCAGGGAGACGGGCGGCGCGGCGCGAACTCATCGTGGCGCCGTCACCAACCCGGTCGGTCGATCGTGGTCTCGAGCTCCCCCGCGGCGCGCGGTCGGGCGAACAGGTAGCCCTGGGCCTGGTCGCAGCCGAGCTCCTGGAGGCGCGCCAGCTGGCCGTCGGTCTCCACGCCCTCGGCGATCGAGCGGAGCCCGAGGTTGGCCGCCAGGTCGACGACGGCGCCCACGATGCGCTCGTCCTCGTGGTCGGTCTCGAGCCCGGCCACGAAGGTCTGGTCGATCTTGACGAAGGCCAGGGGCAATCGGCGGAGGTGGGTGAGCGAGGCGTAGCCGGTGCCGAAGTCGTCGAGGCCGATCTCCACGCCGAGGTCGGTGAGCTGTCGGAGCTGCGACAACACGTCGGGGTGCAGGTCGATGATCGCCGTCTCGGTGAGCTCGAGGTGCAGGCGGGTCGGGGTGAGGCCGCTGGTCTCGAGGGCGGCTCGCACCAGCGGCACCAGGTCGCCCGAGCCGAACTGGCGAGCGGCCAGGTTCACCGCCACCGTGAGCGGCGCCGCGGCCGGGCGCGGGGGCGCCCAGGACTGGGCCTGCCGGCACGACAGGTCGAGCATCTGGGCACCGAGGGGCACCACCAGCCCGCTGTCCTCGGCCACCGAGATGAAGGTCGACGGGGGCAGGGTGACGCCGTCGACCTCGATGCGGGCGAGGGCTTCGAAACCGGCCACGGCCCGCTGGTGCAGGTCGATGATGGGCTGGTAGTGGGCCACCACGCGGCGCTCGGCGAGCGCGGAGGCGAGGAGCTTGCGGGCGTCGGACCACTGCTGGACCTGGAGGCCGAGCTCGGCGTCGTACACCTCGGCCCGGCCCCGCCCGAGCGCCTTGGCCCGGTACATGGCGGTGTCGGCCTCGTTGAGCAGCTCCTCCGCCGAGCCGCGACCATCGACCGAGATGGCGATCCCGATGCTGGCCTCGACCGCCTCGTCGTCGAGGCGCCGACCGGTCCGGTCGTTGAGCTCCGATGCGAGGCGGGCGCCGATGTCGACGGCGTCGCCGTGGGAGCGCAGGTTCGGGGCCAGGACCACGAACTCGTCCCCGCCGACGCGGGCCACGGTGTCCTCCGGTCGGAGCGCGGCCACCAGCACCTCGGCCACCCGGCGGAGCACGTTGTCGCCGGCGGCGTGGCCCTGGGTGTCGTTGACCTGCTTGAAGCGATCGAGGTCGACGTAGAGCACGCCGGTGCACGTCCCGGCGACGGCGGAGTGGACCAGCGCCTGCTCGATCCGGTCCACCACCAGGGCCCGGTTGGGGAGGCCGGTGAGGGCGTCGTGGGTGGCCTGGCGGGTGAGGGCGGCCTGGGCGTGCTGGAGGTCGACGAGGCGGTCGGACTGGACCCGTCCGAGGCGGGCGATCTCCTCGTCCTGCGCCTTCTGGGCGCTGAGGTCGGTGAAGGTCAGGCACGCCAACCGGTCGCCGTCGACCTCGAGGGGCGAGGCGCCGGCCAGGACGGGGACGGTCGAGCCGTCGGCCCGCACCAGGTCCATCTCCATCGTGAGGCCGAGCCCGTCGGGGCCCCGCAGCTGGTCCCAGGCGATCGGGACGTCCCCGGCCACGAAGCGGGCGACGGGTGACCCCACGATCGTCTCCCGGGAGCAGGCCAGGAGCTCGGCCAGGCGCCGGTTGGCGTAGAGGACCAGCCCGTTCGACGAGACCGTGGCCGCACCGTCCCGCATGGTCTCCACGAACATGCGGTAGGGCTCGTCGGCCGTGGAGAGGGTGAAGACGCGCCGCCCGCCACCGTCGTCGGGGACCACGAAGGCGTCGACCTCGCCGGCGCTGATGGCGCGCAGCGTGTCCTCCGCCTCGGCCATGCGGGACAGGGCGTCCGGGTGGGTCAGGTGGGCGTGCGGGTCGTCGGCGGTGATCAGCTCCAGGTACCGGATGCCGTCGGAGGTCTCCACGCGGGGCGGCGGCGCTGGTGCCGGGACCCGGAGCGCCCGACGCCGGGCTCGGTCCTCGGTCACGCCGGGGCCGGCTCGGTGTCGTCGATCGCGGGGAGGCCGAGCGCCTCGAGCACGCGAGCCGGGCGGGACAGGTCGCCCACGAGGCGGCGGACGGGGAGCGGCCAGGACTTCACCAGGGTGGGCACGGCGAGGATCTGGCTCTCCCGCAGGGCGTCGAGGTGCTCGTGGACGTCGACGACCGACAACGTGAAGGGCGGCGCCAGGTTCTGGTCGCAGAAGCGGCGAGCGTTGGCGATGGCCCGCCGGGAGAGGTCCGAGGCGCCGTTCACGTAGAGGGTCAGCTCGACGCGAGCGGTGTCCGTTCCCGCGTCCGTTCCCGCGTCCGCTCCCGCGTCCGCTCCCGCGTCCGCTCCCTCCCCGTCGGTCACCGGGACCCACCCGGATGGCGGCGGGGCCCGGTCACGGCCGGGCCGAGGCGTCGGATCTCGTCGGCGGCGTCGAGGGGGCCCGCACCCTCGGTCGTCACGGGTGCGTCCCCGGTGGCTCGTCGGCGGACGGGTCCGGTGGTCGGCCCGGGTGCGTGGGGTCGGCCTTGCGCAGCCGGCCCTGCTCGGCCCGCTGGCCGGCGCGGTCCTCGGTGCCGGTCGAGCCGTGGCTGAGGAGCCGGCCGACCACGTCGGCCTCGTCCTCGAACTCCCGCCAGAGGGCGGCCGTCTGGGCCTCGACCGCCTCGCGCCGGCGCTCGAGGTTGACCCGTCGCTGCTCGAGGTCCTCGAGGCGGGAGGTGCCGTCGGAGCGCTCCTTGGCCTCCTGGGCCTGGCGGGCCGAACCGGTGAGCACGCCCTGGGGCCCGACGTAGACGTCGGCCAGCTCGATCCCCTGGTCGGTGAGGAGGAACTCGCGGATCTGGTTGGAGTTCGCCATGCCGCGGGACTTGCGCACGTAGAGCACCCGGTTGTGCTCGCCGTTGCCCTCCTCGGACTTCAGGAGCAGCCAGGCATCGACCAGCGAGGCGATGTGGTGGTCGGCCTGGAGCTCGGTGTCGGTGTTCAGGCTGGTGAGCACGGCGGTGATGCCGCGGGCCTTCAGGAAGTCGACCTGGCGGGTCACCATGGCGGAGACCTCGGCCCCGTTGCCGATGCCCAGGAGGTCCGAGACCGGGTCGAGCACCACCACGGCCGGGTCGAACTGGGTGACGGACTCCTGCATGGCGAAGAGGTGGGCCTCGAGCCCGAAGAACTTCGGGCGGAAGCAGCGGAACTCGAGCAGGCCGGCGTCGACCCAGCGCTGCAGGAGGATCCCGACCGACGACATGTTCCGCACGATCTCCGGCTCGGACTCCTCGAAGGCGAAGTACATCGCCCGCTCGCCCCGGGCGCAGGCCGCGTCGCAGATCTGCGCGGCGAGCGTCGACTTGCCGGTGCCGGCCGTGCCGCTCACCAGGACGGTGGAGCCCTGGTAGAAGCCGCCGTCGCCGAGCATGGCGTCGAGCCGGGCCACCCCGGTGGAGACCCGGTGGCTGGAGATCCCGTGGCGCAGCCCGAGGGAGGTGATGGGGAGCACCGACACGCCGGAGGCCCCGATCAGGAACGGGTACTCGTTGGTCTCGTGGAGGGTGCCCCGGTACTTGAGGATCCGGAGGCGCCGGGTGGAGGTCTGCTCGAGGACGCGGTGGTCGAGGACGATGACGCAGTCCGAGACGTACTCCTCGATCCCGTGGCGGGTCAGGGACCCGTCGCCGCGCTCGCCGGTGATCACCGAGGTGACGCCCCGCGCCTTGAGGAAGGCGAAGAGGCGGCGCAGCTCCGACCGCAGGATCGCCGTGTTGGTGAAGGTCCCGAAGAGGGTCTCGACGGTGTCGATCACCACCCGGGTGGCGCCGACGGCGTCGATCGCCGCGCCCAACCGCAGGAACAGGCCCTCGAGGTCCCAGTCGCCGGTGTCCTCGATGGCTGCACCGTCCACCTCGACGTGGTCGATGACCAGGAGGCCGTCGGCCTCGAGCTGGGCCAGGTCGAAGCCCATGGAGGCGACGTTGGCGATGAGGTCCTCTCGGGACTCCTCGAAGGCCACGAAGACGCCCGGCTCGTCGAACTCGGTGGCGCCCCGCACGAGGAACTCCATGGCCAGCAGCGTCTTGCCGCAGCCCGCGGGGCCGCAGACCAGCGTGGAGCGCCCGCGCGGGAGGCCCCCGCCGGTCACGTCGTCGAGCCCGTTGATGCCCGTGGGCGCCTTGGGGAGCTCGCGGCGCGGGGCGATGCCGGGGTGGTGGGGGTCGGCCCCGGGGGCCTCGGTGAGGGTCATGCGACGTCCTTCCCGTCCGGGGAGGCGTCGGCCGTCGTCCCGCTGCGACCGAAGGGGAGACGGGCGCACCTGGGTCAGGCGTCTCTCGAGACCGAACACCATCGGTCTGAAGGTGTTCGGATTCAAGGTACCCGCTGGTCCCGGCCCTCGCTAGGGGCTCACCGGACCGCTCGCGTCGTCGGTCAGCGCACCTCGCGCAGCTCGCCGGAGGTCAGGGCCGCGGCGCGATCGCGGATGAGCGCGGCCACGTCGGGGAGGAGGTCGCGGTACATGCTGGTCTCCCGCCAGAACAGGGCGATGGTGCGGCTCGGCACCGGCTCGGTGAAGCGGAGGAGGGCGATGTCGTCCGACGAGGGCACCGGCGGGCGCACCGACAGCTCCGGGAGCAGGGTGATGCCCACCCCTGCGG
>JBBRFU010000174.1:0-6865 GCA_038241315.1 Acidimicrobiales bacterium
AGTTGGCGCAGAAGGCGAGGGCCTCGTCGTCGGTGAGCCACAGGGGCTCGGGCACGAGCTCCTCGACGACCTTGCGTCCCTCGGCATCCCAGCCGAGCGGCGCGCACAGCGCCCGGCGGTCGTCGAGGGGGCAGAAGGTGAGGTCGAGGTGGTAGAGCCGTTCGTCGACGAGCTCGACGGTCCGCACCGGCACGTCGAGCAGGCCGGTCAGCAGCGGGGCCGCCGCCAGGTCCGAGCGGGGCCGGTAGCCGGAGAGCAGGGCGCCGCCGAAGGGCAGGGCGTCGCCGGCGCCTTCGTGGACCACCGCGTCGGGCAGACGGGCGACGTCCCACCCGTGCTCGGCGAACCAGGTCGAGAAGACCTCGGTCTCGGGCACCCGTTCGGGGTGGCGGAAGTGGCTGGGCACGAACCGGCGGGTGGTGGCGTCGAGCAGCCCGGCGTTGGCGGTGAAGACCAGGTCGGGCACGCCCGCGGGCTGGTCGATCGTCTCGATCTCGGCGCCGGCCGCGATCAGGGCGTCGTGCAGGCCGTGCCACTGATGCAGGGCCAGGTCGACGTCGACGGGGACGGCGTGGTCCATCCAGGGGTTGATCTCGTAGAGCACACCGAAGTTGCGGGGTGGGCAGAGCAGGTAGTGGTACCCCCAGCGAAGGGCGCTCACCGGCACAGCTCGCCGGTGAGCTGGCGGACGAAGACGCCGATGTCGGTGACGATGCCGACCGCCTGGTGCGAGCCCCGGTCGGCGAGCTTGGTGACGACGGCCTGGTTGATGTCCACGCAGAAGGTCTCGACCGAGGCGGGGAGGATGTTGCCGGTGGCGATGGCGTGCAGCGTGGTGGCCAGCATCAGGGCGACCCGCACACCGGGCACCTGCTCGCGCATGGCATCGGCCGCCGCGGCGACGTCGGTCATGGTGTCGGGCAGCGGCCCGTCGTCGCGCACCGAGCCGGCCAGCACGAACGGCACGCCGGCCCGCACGCAGGCGTGCATCACACCGCCGGTGACGTAGCCGGCCTCGACCGCGGCGGCGATGGACCCGTGGCGGCGGATCTCGTTGATCACCCGCACGTGGTTGGCGTGGCCGCCCTCGACCGGCACGCCATCGGCCACGCCGACGCCGAGGGACGTGCCGAGCACGTTGGACTCGAGGTCGTGGGTGGCGAACCCGTTGCCGGTGAACAGGCAGCTGATCCAGCCCTCCTCGACCAGCGTGGCCAGGTCGGGGCCGGCGCCGGTGTGGATGGCGGCGGGACCGGCGACGAGCAGCACCCTTCCGCCCTCGGCGCGCGCCGCCCGGATCCGCTCGGCGACCTGGCGGATCATCAGCGCCTTGGGCTTCTCGGACGAGACCTCGGAGTTCATGAACTCGAACGTGCCGGGTACGGCGCGTCGCTCGGGCGGGCGGACCCGCACGCCGTCGCGGCCCACCACGATCCGGTCGCCGGCGCGGACGCGGTGCATGGGGATGGTGCGCACCCGGACGGCGCCGTCGGTCTCGTCGACGACGATGCCGCAGTCCATCTCCGGGTTCTCGACCGTGTGCCACGTGCCGTCGACCAGCACGTCGGTCTCGAGGTTGGTGGTGGAGTGGAAGCCCTCGGGCAGCACGCCGTCGGCCTCGGCCGTGGCGGTGACCGCCTCGGACTGGGCGACCCGGTTGGCCCCGTGGATCTGTAGGTCGTCGAGGAGTGCGTCGAGCACCGCCTGGTCGTCGGCCCGCACCAGGATCGACGCGTGCGAGGTGTCGGTGTTGGTCTTGCCGATCGCCACTTCCACGAGCTCGTAGTCGGCGCCCGACTCGAGGATCGCGTCGAGGACCCTGGCCAGGATGAGGGAGTCCACGATGTGACCGCGCACCTCGATCGTCTCGGTCGCCATCAGCCCATCTTCCCCCCTCGGCACCGGCTTCGCCCGCCTTTCCCGACGGCCGGGGACTGGCGGTACCATCGCCCTCGCATGGGACAGAGCGTGACCGTCGTGGCGAAGCACTCGTCGAACCCCGAGATCCTGCGGTTCGAGATCAACCGCAGCCTCACCGGCATGGGCCACGAGCGATACCGCTCGCTGGCCGACGTCGTGCTCGACCGCCCGGTCGACCGCCTCGCACGGCGCCTCCTCGAGCACGGCGGCGTGGACGGCGTGCACGTCAACTCGTCCGTGATCACGGTCGACCTCGGTGGCGGCTCCGTCGGCGACGGCCTGCAGCAGATCATCGAGGACCTGTTCCGCTTCTACCCCGACAGTCCCGACGACGAGCCGACGCCGGCCGACTGACCGTGGACGACGCCGGCGACCTCACCCTCCAGGAGGCTGCTGACGCGCTGGACGTCCACTACATGACCGCCTACCGCTACGTGCGGTTGGGCCTGCTGCCGGCCCAGCGCCGGGGCCGGAGCTGGGCCGTCGCCCAGGACGACCTCGATGCCTTCGTGCACGAGCGCTCGGCTGGTCCGCTGGAGGCAGCGCTCGGGCGGGGCACGGTCGACTGGTCGCTGCGGCTGCAGCGCCGGCTGCTGGTGGGGGACCGGATGGGGGCCAAGAACGTGGTCGAGGCGTCGCTGGCCTCGGGCACGGACCCGGTCGGCGTGTACGTCGACATCGTCGCCCCGGCGATGCGGGCCATCGGTGACGGCTGGGCGTCGGGTGCGGTCGACGTCGCCGAGGAGCACCGGGCCTCGGTGATCATCACCCAGGTGCTTGCCGTGCTCGAGAGCCGCTTCACCCGCCGTGGCGTGCGTCGGGGGATCGTCGTGGTGGGGGCGGTGGCGGGGGAGCGCCATGCGCTGCCGGCGCGGCTCGTCGCCGATGCGGTGCGCCTGTCGGGCTACGAGGTCCACGATCTGGGCGCCGACGTGCCCATCGGGTCCTTCGCCCACGCCGTCACCGGGGCCGAGCCGCTGCTCGCCGTGGCGGTGAGCACGACCACCCCGGGGAACGAGGAGGCGGTGGAGGCCACGGTGTCGGCTCTGCACCAGTGGGTCGACGTGCCCGTGCTGGTGGGCGGCGGCGCGGTGCCGGATGCCCGAGCATCGGCCGCCCTCGGGAGCGACGGGTGGGCGCCCGACGCCCGTGGCGTGGTCGAGCTCCTGGAGGATCTCCAGGAACTGCGTGCATAGGTCACGTCCTCTCGCGCATCGGCTGGCGGCTTCGCCGCCGTAGGGCACCGTGCCCAAGGGTCGCCTCGCCTTCCAAGCCGGTTGACGGCGCTCGAACGGGTGTTCGATACTGGCCTCGTGGGTCGAGATATCGGAGCGATGCGCGCCGCCATGGCCGGAGGCGCCGAGGACCTGGCCACCGTCGCGGCCCGCGTCCAGCCCACCGTCCTGGCCCGGGCCCAGCGCCTGGCCCTCCTGCCGGCGCTGGAGCCGCTCGTCCCGGGCGGGGGCCTGCGGCGCGGGTCCACGCTGTCGGTGGACGGCGTGGCGGCCACCTCCCTCGCCCTCGCCGCCGCCGCCGGCCCGTCCCAGGACGGCGCCTGGGTCGCGGCGGTGGGGTTCCCCTCGCTCGGCCTGCTCGCCGCCGCCGAGCTCGGCATCGCCCTCGAGCGCCTCGTGCTCGTCGCGGAGCCCGAGCCGCTCCTACCCGGCGAGCGCGCCGACGCCGCGGCATGGCCGTCGGTGGTGGCCGCCCTCGTCGACGCCTTCGAGGTCTTGCTGGTCCACGCCAGCCACCCGGTGCGGGCCGCCGACGGCCGGCGCCTCGTCGCCCGCACCCGCGAGCGCGGTGCCGTGCTGGTGCAGGTGGGCGGCACCCGGGCCACGGGGGCGGTGTGGCCCGAGGGGGCCGACGTGGCCCTGCGGGTCCTGGATGCCACCTGGGAGGGGCTGGGCGAGGGGCACGGCCACCTCCGGGCCCGGCGGGTCACCGTCGAGGCGGGTGGCCGGCGCGAGGCGGCCCGGCCCCGCCGGGCCGAGCTGTGGCTGCCCTCCGCCGAGGGCACCGTGGACGAGGTCCTGCCCCAGCCCGTGCCGCTGCGGGCGCCGCGGGGGAGCGAGATCGCATGAGCCATCCGCACGAATCCGGCCGTCTCGTGGCCCGCACGGTGCAGCCGGTGGGCCCGCCGGCGGACGAGCCGGTGCGCACGATGTCGATCTGGGTGCCGGACTGGCCCCTGGTGGCGGCGGGGGTGGATCCGACCACGCCCGCCGCGGTCTTCGTGGCCAACCGGGTGGTGGCGTGCACGGCGGCGGCCCGCGTCGCAGGGGTGCGGCGCCACATGCGCCGGCGCGAGGCACAGTCACGGGCGCCGTCGCTGCTGGTGCTGGACCACGAGCCCGACCGGGACGCCCGCACGTTCGAACCCGTGGTCCAGGCGGTCGAGGCCCTCACCCCCCGCATCGAGATCACCCGCCCCGGTCGCTGCGCCTTCCCCACCCGGGGGCCGTCCCGCTACTTCGGCGGCGACGACGCGCTGGCCGCCCGGGTGCTCGAGGTCGTGGCCCAGGTGCTCGCCGCACCGGTGGCGGTGGGTGTGGCCGACGGCCCCTTCGCCGCCAGCCACGCCGCTCGCACCGGCCGACTCCGGGCCGACCGGTCGGGTGGCGCAGAGGCGCCGGTCTGGGTCGTCGCTCCCGGACGGTCGGCCGAGCACCTGGCCCCGCTCTCCCTCGGCGCGCTCGACCGCCCCGAGCTGGCCGACGTGCTCGCCCGGCTCGGCCTCCACACCCTCGGCGACCTCGCCGCCCTCCCCGCCGCCGACGTGCTCGGCCGGTTCGGGTCCGAGGGCATCGAGGCCCACCGCCTCGCCCGCGGGCTCGACCCCCGCCCGCCGGCCACCGAGCCACCCCCGCCGGACCTGGTCGTGTCGGCCGAGCTCGACCCGCCCGCCGAGCAGGTGGCCCCCATCGCCTTCGTGGCCCGGGGCATGGCCGACGAGCTCCACGCCCGCCTCGACGCCCGCGGGTCGGTGTGCACCCGCATCGTGATCAGCGCCGAGACCGAGCACGGCGAGCGGTCCGAGCGGGTCTGGCGCCACGAGGGGGCGCTCAGCGCCGGCGCCATCGCCGACCGCGTCCGCTGGCAGATGGACGGGTGGCTGCACGCCAACGTCCGCCAGCGCCCCAGCGCCGGCATCGTGGCCCTGTGGCTCCAGCCCGACGAGGTCATCGCCGCCGATGGTCGCCAGCTCGGCTTCTGGGGTGCCGACACCGGTGCCGCCGACCGTGCGGTGCGGGCCATCGCCCGGGTCCAGGGCCTGCTCGGCACCGACGCCGTCCTCGTCCCCGAGTACGCCGGCGGCCGCGACCCCGGCGAGCAGCTCCGCCTCGTGCCCGCCGCCGCCGTCGACCTCGCCACCGACCGTCCCGCCGCCCGCCCCGGCTGGGTGTCCGCCCCCTGGCCCGGCCGTCTGCCCAACCCGTCGCCGGCCACCCTGCACCCCGACGCCGTACCGGTCGACGTGGTCGACGCGCGGGGCCGGGTCGTGGTGGTCGACGGCCGCTGCCAGCCCACGGCCGAGCCGGCGGCGCTCCGGGGCGGTGGCCGGCCCCGGCGCATCGTGTCGTGGGCCGGGCCCTGGCCGGTGGACGAGCGCTGGTGGGACCCCGACCGGTGCTCGCGACGGGTGCGCTTCCAGGTCGTCACCGACGACGGCGCCGCCCACCTCGTGGTGCTCGAGGGCGGCTGCTGGACCATCACCGCCACCTACGACTGACCCGTTCCCGACGCGCAGATCGACCACCCAGCGTCGATCTGCGCGTGGGGAACGGTCGCCCCCGCCCGGCAGACTCCTCCGGTGAGCACGAGCGCCAGGACCTCCACCGCCGACGGGCGCGAGCTCATCGGGCTGCTGGCGATGGCCACGGCGCTCACCGCCCTCGGCATCGACCTGATGTTGCCGGCCTTCGACGAGATCCGGGCCGACTTCGACCTCGGCGCCGGCTCCACCGCGGTGACCGGCCTCGTCACCGCCTACTTCGTCGGGCTCGGCGTCGGCACCGTCTTCTACGGGCCGCTCGCCGACCACAAGGGCCGCCGGTGGACCATGCGGCTCGGCCTGGCGATCTACGTCACCGGGGCCCTGCTCGCTGCGGTCGCCCCCAGCCTGGCGCTCGTCCTGTTCGCCCGCTTCCTGTGGGGGATGGGTGCCGCCGGGCCCCGGGTGGTGGCCCTCGCCATCGTCCGCGACCGCTTCGAGGGTGACGCCATGTCCCGGACGATGTCCTCGCTCATGGCCGTGTTCCTCCTCGTCCCGGTGCTCGCCCCCTCGCTCGGTGCGGGCGTGCTCGAGGTCGCACCGTGGCGTTGGCTGTTCGTCCTCTGCGCCGCCGGTGCGCTGGCGGTGGCGGTGTGGACCCGGCGACTGCCCGAGACCCTCGCCGCCGAGCACCGCATCCCCGACCTGCGCTTCCACCGGGTGAAGGCGGCCACCCGCCTCGTGGTCTCCAACCGCTCGGCCGTCGCCTACGCCACCGCCACCGTGGCGCTCTACGGCGTGTTCGCCTCCTACCTCGGCTCGTCCGAGGCCATCGTCGGCCAGGCGTTGGGCAGCGAGGACCGCTTCCCCCTGATCTTCCGCCGAGCACCGCGCCGAGCACCCCGAGGGTGAGCGGGAGGGGGCGGGGTAGCCATCCGTCGCTCCAGCCGCTACGGTGTCCGCATACCCCCTGGGGTACCTGAACGGAAGCGGATCGATGACCACCACCCCGACGATCTCCTGGCAGGACCTGGCCGATGCGCACGAGCGCGCCGCCGGTGCGCCGTGCCCGCCCACGTCACCGCCACCGTCGCAGCCCTCGTCGCCGACGTCGGACCGCTGGGCCAGGCCCTGCGCGACGGGCGAGCGGTCGTCCACGGAGCCGTCGTCGACCTGGTCGACGGCTCCCTCACCCGTCTCTCCGACTGACCCCGTTCCACCATCCCCCCA
>JBBRFU010000175.1:0-6802 GCA_038241315.1 Acidimicrobiales bacterium
CGCTGGACGGTCGCCCCAACCCCCGCCGGGGCGCTCGGGGCCGTCCGCTAAGGTGACCCGGCCTGGCGGCGTGGCCGAGTGGCTTAGGCAAGGGACTGCAAATCCCTGTACGGGGGTTCGATTCCCCCCGCCGCCTCCAGCCAGGACGGACCCGGATGCCGGCCCCTCGGGCCGGTTCCGGGGCCGACCGGTCGTGGGCCACCCGATGGGGCTCGGCCGGCGAGGGAGGCCTGCCGGTGGGACGGCGCCTGCCGGACGGACGGGGCCTACCAGTCGGTGGGCCGGTAGTCCTTGAGGAACTGGCCGGAGCGGTGCGTGCCGGTGTTGAAGCCGTCGATGATCGGGTCGACGATGCGCGCCGCGCCGTCGACGATGTCGAGGGGCGGGTGGAAGCGGTGCTCGGCCGTCTTGCGCTCGGCGATGGCCACCGGGTCCTCGTCGCTGACCCACCCGGTGTCCACGCTGTTCATGAAGATGCCGTCGGCCTCGTAGTCGGCCGCCGAGGTCCGCGTCATCATGTTCAGCGCCGCCTTGGCCATGTTGGTGTGGGGGTGCCGGGTGGTCTTGAAGCGCCGGTAGAACTGGCCCTCCACGGCCGACACGTTCACGATGTGCTTGTCCCGCTCCGGGGTGCGGAGCAGGAGCGGCTTGAGGCGGGCGTTGAGCACGAAGGGCGCCACCGCGTTCACCAGCTGGGTCTCCAGCAGCTCCACCGAGGAGACCTCGGCCAGCGTGAGGCGCCACGAGTTGCGGCCGCGCAGGTCCACCTGCTGGAGGTCCTGGTCGAGCCGGCCCGCCGGGAACAGGTGGCCCTGGGCCTCGGCCTCCTCGGGGAGGAGGCGGGCCTGGGACATGGCCGCCGACAGGGACCCGGCGGTGGCCGACCCGGCGGTGGACGCCAGCAGCGCGGTCGGCTCGGCGCCCACCAGGGCGGCCCCACGGAGGCCGTCGACGCCGCCGAGCAGGGCCCGGACCGGTTCGGCCATGGTGGCCAGCGCCGCGGACTCCACCTCCATCATGTGCTCGTAGAAGTCGGGCGGGCGGCGCACGGTCTGGCAGGCGTTGTTGACGATGAAGTCGAGGCGGTCCCGGGTGGTGGCCAGGTGCTGGCAGAGGGCCTCGACGCTCGGCGTGTGGCGCAGGTCCAGCCCGTAGATCTCGAGGCGGTGCCCCCAGGTCTCGAAGTCGGGCTCGGCGGCGTAGCGGAGCGCCGAGTCGCGCGGGAACCGGGTGGTGACGATGAGCTCGGCCCCGGCGCGCAGCAGCTTGATGCCGGCCTGGTACCCGATCTTCACCCGGCCGCCGGTGAGCAGCGCCACCCGGCCCCGGAGGTCGGCGGTCTCGGCGCGCTTGTGCTCGTTGAACCGGCCGCACGGGCCGCAGAGCTGGTCGTAGAAGGGGTGGACCTCGTCGTAGTGCTGCTTGCACACGTAGCAGTGCTGCCGCTCCCCCACCACCCGCGCCTCGTCGGCGATCGGCGGGAGCTCGGGCGGGAAGACGTTGGGGGTGGTGAACACGGGCTTGGCCCGCAACCGGCGGATCCCGGTGTCGGCCAGCACCGCCTCGTCGCGCTGGAGCTTGTCGGCCCGAGCGACCCGGCGCCGGGCCTTGGCCAGCTTGCGCCGCTCGTCCACGTCGGGACAGAACACGTCGCCGGCCGCGCCCACCAGCCGGATCCGTTCGTCCACCGAGAGCGCGTCGAGCATCGTGCGGTCCCGGTTCACCGCCTCCAGCAGCTCGGTGGCGGCCCGCAACCGCTGCGCCATCTCGTCGTCGTGTGCCACGTGCTCGCTCGGTCCCGGTCTCGGTGGAGCATCCAGGATGGCAGCCCCGGGAGCGGACACCCCCATGCGCCGCCCGCCGCCGGGTGTCAGCCGCCGACGAGCTCGGCCTTGACCACCTTGCCGAGGGCGTTGCGGGGCAGCGCGCCCACCAGGTGCACCCGCTTCGGGCACTTGTAGGGCGCCAGCCGGTCCCGGGCGAAGGCCACGAGGGCCTCGCCGTCGACCTCGCCCTCCACGAACGCCACCACCGCCTCGCCCCAGCGCGGGTCCGGGCGGCCCACCACCGCGGCGTCGACCACGCCCGGGTGGGCCCGCAGGACGTCCTCCACCTCCCGGGGGTACACGTTGAAGCCACCGCTGATGATCAGCTCCTTGCGACGGCCGACGATGGCCACGTAGCCGTCGGCATCGACGGCGCCCACGTCACCGGTGCGGAACCACCCGTCCGTGAACGCCTCGGCCGTGGCGTCGGGCCGCTCCCAGTACCCGGCGAACACGTTCGGCCCCTGCAGCAGGATCTCATCGGTGCCCTCGTCGAGGCGGAGCGCCACCCCGGGCAGCGGGAACCCCACGGTGCCGGCGCGGCGCTCGCCGTCGTAGGGGTTCGACACGTTCATCACGGTCTCGGTCATGCCGTAGCGCTCCAGGACGCGGTGCCCGCTCCCCTGCTGCACCGCGTCGTGGAGCTCCACCGGCAGCGGGGCCGACCCCGACACGCAGAGCCGGAGCGCCCCGAGCTCGGCGAGGCGCCCCCCGTCGGCCAGCAGCCGGTACATCGTGGGGACGCCGAAGAAGAGCGAGGCCCGGTGGCGGGCGACGGCGTCGAGCACGTCGGCTGCCTGGAAGCCCGGGCGCAGCACCGCCGAGGCCCCCGCGGTGAGCGTGCCGTGCAGCCCGACGCCGAGGCCGTGCAGGTGGAACAGGGGCAGGGCCAGGACCAGGCGGTCCTCCGGGGTCCACCGCCACGCCAGGGCCACCGCCTCGGCGCTGGCCAGGAGGTTGCGGTGCGAGAGCGGGGCACCCTTGGGCCGACCGGTGGTGCCCGACGTGTAGAGCATGAGGGCCGGGTCGTCCGGTGCCGATGCATCGAGCGCACCCTCGTCCGCCGTGGAGGACCGTTCCCCCGGCGCCGGCCCACCCCTGCCCGCGAGGTCGAGACCCAGCACCGGCACGGCTGCGCCGGCCGAGGCCGACACCCACCCGGCCCGCTGCCGGTCGTCGACCACCGCCGCGGCGGGACGGGCGTCCCCCACGACGTGGGCCACCTCGCCCTCCCGGTAGGCCGGGTTCACCGGCACGACCACGAGCCCGAGCCGGAGCGCGGCCACGTACACCACCACCAGCTCCGCCGAGGTCTGGGCCGACAGCAGGAGGCGGTCGCCCGTCACCAGGCCCCACGCCCCGAGGCGAGCGGCCGCGGCACGCGTCCGCCCGTCGAGCTCACCGGCGGTGATCCAGCCCCCGTGGTCGTCGAACAGGAGCGGGCGTCCGGGATCGGCCGCCCACGACGCGGCCCACCGCGCCGTGAGGCAACCGTCTCCCAGGCGATCCACCACCTCGGGGGGCGTCCCCGCCGGCAGGTGCGGGAGCCACGACGGGGGTGGGTGGGCGGCGGGCACGGCGGTCCTCGGGACAGGGGTGATGGTGGGGTGGGGTGGCGTGGCGGTGGCGTTGCGGCGGCGGGCGGCGTGCCGCCAGGCCGACCCATCTTGTCCGCCCGGGTGCTCCCGCCGGCCACCCGACCCGGACACCCGACCCGGTCACCCGCCCCGGCCCCCAACCCGGTCACCACCTGACCGGTTTCGCGGGCGAAGATGGTCCCATGCGCGCAGACCGCCTGGTCGCCATCCTCCTGCTCCTGCAGACGCGCGGCCAGGTCACGGCGGCCGAGGTCGCCGAGGAGCTCGAGGTCTCCGAGCGCACGGCCCGACGGGACCTCGACGCCCTGGGCATCGCCGGCCTGCCGATCTACTCCGTGCAGGGCCGCAACGGCGGGTGGCGCCTCGCCGGCGGCGGCAAGACCGACCTCAGCGGCCTCACCGGGCCCGAGGCCCGCGCCCTGTTCCTGGTGGCCGGACCGTCGTCGACGGCCACGCCGGAGGTCCGAGCCGCCCTCCGCAAGCTGGTGCGCGCCCTGCCCGAGTCGTTCCGCGAGGAGGCGCAGGCGGCGTCGGGCGCCGTGGTCGTGGACCCGTCGGGGTGGGACCGGCCCAGCACCCAGGCCCCCACCCCACCGCTGCTCGACGCCGTGCAGCAGGCGGTGATCAGCGGCCACGAGCTCACCCTCGACTACGTGGCCCGGGACCAGAGCGCCTCCACCCGCGTGATCCACCCCCTCGGCCTGGCCACCAAGGGGCCCCACTGGTACCTGGTGGCCGACACCGCCGCCGGCATGCGCACCTTCCGGGTCGACCGCATCACCGGCGCCGAGCCCACCGGCCGACCCGTCGTGCGGCCCGAGGGCTTCGACCTCGCCGACGCCTGGCGCCTGATCACCGGCCGGGTCGACCAGCTCCGGGCGCCGGTCGAGGTGCAGGCCTCGGTGGAGCCCGACCTGGTCCAGTACTGCCGGATGTCCTTCGGCAACCGGCTGCAGATCGGCCCGCCCGACGAGCGGGGCCGGGTCACGGTGGAGCTGCGCGGCCACTCCATCCGCTCGCTGGCCGCGCAGCTGGCCGGCTTCGGTGGTGGCGTCGAGGTGCACGAGCCGGTGGAGCTCCGCGAGCAGCTCGCCGCGCTCGGGCGGGAGCTGGTGGCCGCCTACCCGCCCGGGGTCGGGCGGGGCAACGCCTGATCGGGTGTCGGATCAGGCAGAATGGTGCCCATGGCATCGAGCAACCCGGCGTTGAACGACAAGATCTTCGAGCGTGAGATCCGCAACAGCGGCGGCCAGGTCGCGAACTGGGGCTCCCCGGCCGACGAGGTCCCGCCGGGCCTGTTCGGCGGCCAGCCCGCCCCGTCCGGCCGCCAGCAGGGTGCGAGCACCCTCCCGCCCCCGCCGCAGCCCGGCGACCGCCAGACCTGGGAGCCCCCGGCCGGGCCCCTCGGGCCGGTCCAGGGCGACACCATGCGCCTCGGCGGCACGCTCTCGGCCGCCGGGATCCTCCTCGGCATCCTCGTGGTGGCCGGCTGGTTCGGCTGGCAGTCCGTCACCGTCACCACCGCCACGGACCTCGCGGGCGAGACCGTGGTGCTCGACACCGACTTCCCCGCCTGGCTGATCGGCGCCGCGATCGGCGGCTTCGTGATCGCCCTCGTCACCATCTTCAAGCCCAAGCTGGCCCGGTTCACGGCGCCGCTCTACTCGGTGGCCCAGGGCCTCTTCGTCGGCGCCATCTCGAAGATGTACGAGGTCCAGTTCGACGGCATCGTGCTCCAGGCCGTCGGGCTCACCATCGGCGTGTTCGTCATGATGCTGGTGCTCTACGCCACCGGCACCATCCGCGTCACCGACAAGCTCCGCAAGGGCATCTTCGCCGCCACCGGTGCGGTGGCCATCGTGTACCTCGTCAGCATCGTGGCCCGGATGCTCGGCTCGGAGATCCCGATGATCCACGACGCCGGTGCGGTCGGGATCGGGTTCAGCCTCCTCGTGGTCGGCATCGCCTCGGCCAACCTGCTCATCGACTTCGACTTCATCGAGCGCGGCGTGAAGCTGGGCGCCCCCCGCTACATGGAGTGGTACGGCGCCTTCGGGTTGATGATCACGCTCGTCTGGCTGTACCTCGAGCTCCTGCGCCTGCTGTCCAAGCTCCGCAGCCGCTGATCGGGGCGGTCCCCCGCCGCCACGCCCCACGCCACGCCCCCCACGGGGCACCGATCGTGACCCCCGCCGCGCTCGTCGGGGCGGGGGTCGCCCCGCGGCACCGGTGCCACGCGGCAGACTGTGCGCCGTCAGTCCCGCCGAGGAGGCCACACGCTCGTGAGCGACACCACCACCTGCCCGAACTGCAGCGCCACGCTGCCGGCCAACGCGACGTTCTGCACCAGCTGCGGCACGCGCATCGGGGAAGCGGCCGCCACGCCGGCCTCGCCCCCGCCCGAGGATGCCACCCGGGTGGACAACCCCGGCCTGCACGACGCCACCCAGGTCTACAACCCGCCGCCCCCCGCCCCGCCGGCCGCGGCCCCGCCCGGGCCCGCCCCGTGGCAGCCGGCCGACAGCCCGTCGGCCCCCCCGGCCGGCCCCGGCGCCGCGCCGTGGACCCCGCCGGGCCAGGCCCCGCCGGCGGCACCGGCCGCCCCGCCGTGGCAGCAGCCGGCCCCCGGCCCCGCCGGCTGGGGCGCACCGGGCGCGGCCCCCGCCCCGCCGTGGGGCGCGGCGGCTCCGGCCACCACGTCGACCACCGCCACGGGCGACGGCTCCCCGCTCGGCGGCATCGTGGCCATCGCCGGCGGCATCCTCTCGCTCATCGGGCTGTTCACCGCCTGGATCGGCTCCGACGGCACCGACGAGACCCTCTCGGGCTGGGACCTCACGGCCGACGACAAGCTCTTCAGCTCGAGCGACCCCTACCTCATCCTCGGCCTGGCGCTGGGCGCCCTCGCGCTGGGCGCCCTGCTCTTCACCGGCGTGTCCCGCAAGATCGTGCGCATCGCCGCCATCGTCGTGGGCCTCGCCCTGATCGCCACCCCCATCCGAGACTGGCTGAGCATCGTCGACATCGTGGAGGGGATCCCGGGGGCGAAGGCCAACCAGGAGTTCGGCTTCTTCCTCACCATCGCCGGCGGCGTGCTCGTGGCGGCCGCCGCGTTCCTGCCCACCAAGGCCAAGACCACCTGATCGCGGCCCGTCCGGCTGCCTCGGCAGCCGGACGGGCGATCAGCGTGCCGGGCGAAGCGGGCCGACAGCTGGTCGCCCCGCGACCACCGCCCGAACCGGGTCCGGTGCCGCGCCGCCGGGTGCCCGCAGCGTCAGCGGACGTCGAAGACGCGGTCGAGGCCGCTGATCGCCAGCAGGTGGCGGACGGGCGGACGGGGGTGGCTCACCGACAGGTGACCGCCGTCGGAGGCCAGGC
>JBBRFU010000176.1:0-6770 GCA_038241315.1 Acidimicrobiales bacterium
CTGGTCCAGGGTGTTGAACCCCTGCATGAGGGCGCTCTTGGCCAGGAGGTTCACGTAGTTGGCCGGGCCCGGGTGCTCGCCGGTCAGGTAGCTGGAGATGACGCCGCACAGCGCCACCCGGGCCTTCGGGGCGAGGCGGCCGAGGACGGCATCGAGGATCGGGCCGCCGACGTTGTCGAAGTAGGCGTCGACCCGCTTGGGGCAGTGCGCCCTCAGCTGGGCGGGGAGGTCGCCGGCCCGGTGGTCGATGCACGAGTCGAAGCCGAACTCCTCCACCACGATCCGGCACTTCTCGGGCCCGCCGGCGATCCCGACGACGTGGGCGCCGTGCAGCTTGGCGATCTGGCCGGCGAGGGACCCCGTGGCCCCGGCGGCGGCCGACACCACCACGGTCTCGCCCGGCTGCGGCTTGGCGATGTCGGTCATCCCGAAGTACGCGGTGGCCCCGGTGGAGCCGTAGACCGACAACATGGCGAGCTGGTCCACGACCCCCGGGATGACGGTGGTGAAGAGGTCGTCGCGGACCACCACCAGCTCCTGGAAGCCCGAGAGGGTGGTGACCACGTCGCCCACCGCGTAGGCGTCGCAGCGGGTGGCCACCACCTCGCCCACGCCGGCGGCCCGGACGACCTCGCCGAGGCCCACGGGAGGGAGGTACCCGGGCTGGTCGTTGAGCCAGGTCCGGACGGCGGCGTCGATGCCCAGGTAGGTGTTGCGCACCAGGGCCTCGCCGTCGGCGATCTCCGGCGCCGGCGTGGTCACCGCCTCGGTGTCCTCGGGCTGCAGGAGGCCCTGGGGCCGTCGCCGCAGCAGGATCTGACGGTTCATCAGGTCTGCCACGGCGGAGAACCTAGTGACCGGTCGTCAGGGCTGCGCCAACAGCTCGTCGGCGGCCCGCAGGCGGGTCGCCAGGTCGACGAGGATGGTCCGGGCGACGGCGGGGACCGAGGCGAGGATCTCGGTGAACTCCGCGGCGCTGGCCACGAGCACCTCGACGTCGGTCTCGGCGACGACCGTGGCGGTGCGGGGCCCGTGGTCCAGCAGGGCCACCTCGCCGATCGCGTCGCCGGGGCCGAGGCGGGCCACCACGTCGGTGCCCACACGGACGACGGCCGTCCCCTCGACGAGGACGATCCACTCGCGCCCGGTCCGGCCCTCCGCGGTGAGGACGTCGCCGGCCGGTGCCCGGTACTCGCACGTCCGGTCGACGATGAAGGCGAGCTCACGATCGCTGCACGCCGCGAAGGGTCGGAGGCTGCGGATCCGTTGGAAGGAGGTCGGGAGGGAGCGCATGACGGGGGTCCTCGGTGATCGGCATCGGTTCGGTGGTCCGGGACGGAGCCACGTCATCCATGGTGAGGGCGCTGGGCGCCCCCGGCATCGGTAGGCGGTACCGAACGTGGCGCCTCGGGTGCCGAGCAGGTGGATGCCGAGCGGGTGGCTGCCGAGCGGGGTGCCGACCCGGTGATCGTCCGATCGGGTCGACCGGCGGGGATCGCTCACCCGGGGACGCCGAAGACCCGGCGGAACCGCCCGGCGCCGACGGTCCCCTCCCGGTCGCTCCCTCCGGACCGCTCGTTGCGCTCCAGCACGAAGGCGCGCAGGGTCTCGAGCATCCGGTGGCGCACCCCGTGGCGGTGCTGCTCGACCAGGAGCATGCTCTTGTCGACCAGCGACGCCAGGTGCTCGGTGGCCTCGGTGACGTCCAGCCCGAGGCGGCCGGCCACGTCGACCGCGGTGTCCCGGTCGGCGCCGTCGGGAACGGCGGCGAGCGCGCCGAGCAGGTCTTGCTCGATCGGGTCGAGGAGGTCGTAGGACCAGGCGATGGTGGCGGCCATGGTCGCGTGGCGGTCCACCTTCCCTCGGCGTCGGCGTGTCGGCGCCGGCGAGCGGCCGCGCAGCCCGTCGACGATGGCGGGGAGCCCGAGGGTGACGGCACGCGCCGCGGTGAGCTCGATCGCCAGGGGGAGGCCGTCGAGCCCCCGGACGATGTCGAGCGCCGTCCCCTCGTCGATCGCACCGGTCTCCATCCCGGCCGCCTCGGCCCGCAGCCGGAAGAGCCCGGCTGCCGTGGCGGGAGGGAGCGGGAGCACCCGCACGACGTGCTCGCCGTCGATCCCCAGCGCTTCACGGCTGGTGGCGACCACCCGCACCCGGGGGAGTCGGTCGACCAACTCGCTGATCACCTCGGCCGCCCCGTCGATGACGTGCTCGCAGTTGTCGACCACGAGGAGGGCGTCGTGGTGCTCGTGCGCGGCCACCGTCGCGGCGACCGGGTCGTCGCCGTCCCCGACGCCCATCGATGCAGCGATCGCCTGGGCGACCTCGGCGGCCGGGGTCCCGGCCGCGAGGTGGGCCAGCTCGACGAACCGGACGTCGGCGAGCGTCGCCAGCTCCTCGGCCGCGTGGAGCGCCAGGCGGGTCTTGCCCACCCCTCCGGGCCCGGTGAGGGTGACGATCCGTGCCTGCCGGACCAGGTCGAGCACGCGCGCCGCCTCGCGCTCGCGGCCGATCAGCGGTGTGCGGGGTCGTGGGAGGCCCGGGGAGGTGGCGGCGCCGCGCACCGGGGCGAAGCGCTCCTCCAGCGCGGGGGCGACCACCTGCCAGAGCCGCTCGGGGTCACGGAGGCCGCGCAGCCGGCGCGTCCCCAGGTCCACCAGGTCGACGGGGTCGGGACCGCTGCGGACGAGCGAGGCGCAGAGGTCCGACAGCAGGATCTGGCCACCGTGGCCCGCCGCCATGATCCGTGCCGCCCGGTTCACCGCCCGACCCCGGTGGTCGCGGCCGACGCGGGCCGCCTCGCCGGTGTGGAGGCCCATGCGGGCGCGCAGCCCCGACGCAGGGAGCTCCCGTTGGGCCGAGATCGCGGCGTGGACCGCGGCGTCGGCCGAGGGGAACGCGGCGGCGATCCCATCGCCCAGCGACGCGAAGACGGTGCCGCCGTGGGCCGCCACGTTCTCTTCCAGGATCGTGAGGTGTCGGTGCAGGCGGCCGAGCATGTCGGGCGAGGTCTCCCACTGGACGGTCGAGGCCTCGATGTCGGTGAACAGGAACGTGGTGGTGCCCGTCGGCCCGTCGACCTCGGCGCTCGGGGCGGACGCCGTGACCGCTGCGGCGTCGGCGACCCCTACCGCGGGTGGCGCGGCCGGGTGGTCCGGGGCGGTGCGGGTGCTCACGCGGGCCACCTCACGGGACCGCCCGGACGGGGTCCCCGGCGCACCCGAAGGGGTCCAGGCCGACGGCGCACACGATCTCGGCGAAGAGCTCGATGGCCAGGTCCCACGCGTGGGAGGTGGCCGCTGGGAGCGGACCGCACCGTTCCTCGAGCGCCCCGAGGAGGGCGTCGCGCTCGCCGGCCAGCTCCTCGATGGTCACCGGGTAGCGCGAGGAGATCAGCTCGGCCGCCGCGGGCGCGAAGGCCGTCGGGCGGTGGAGGACCGGTGCCAGGCCGGAGACGGCCCGCACGATCCACCCGGCCCGGTCGGCGCGGAAGGCCGACGAGCCGGCCAGGCGCTCGGCGATGGCCTCGTGGAGGAGGTCGGGCTCGGTCAGGGCCTGCCGCCAGGTGCTCGTGACCTGGTCGATGTCGTCGGGGCTCATGTCGCCTCCACCTGTCGTGCTCGGACCGATCCGACCCGGTGCGGGGTGCGGTGCCTCCACCTTGGGTGCCCGGTGCCGACGCCGCATCGGTACCGGGTACCGATGCGGTCGGGATCGGTACCCAGCCCGTCGTGGCCTGGGTCAGCCGGCCGGCGGTGCGCCCGCCCCGTCGTCGCCCGGGACGGGGTCGAGGGCTGCCCGGAGCTCGGCCCGCCCCGAGACGCCGAGCTTCCGGTAGGCGCTGCTGAGGTGCGAGTCGATCGTCCGCTTCGACAGGAACAGCTGGTCGGCGATGTCCCGGCTGGCCATCCCGCCGGCCGCCAGCAGGGCCACCTCGCGCTCCCGCTCGGAGAGCGGTTCGACGGCGGCGCCCCGAAGCAGCCCCGGGGTCCCTGCGCCCCCGGCGGCCTCGGCGAGGCGGACCGCTCGCCGGACCGCACCGGCCGCCTCGCGGGACCGGCCGGCACGGCGGTGGAGGTCGGCCAGCTCCATCGACGCCTCGGCGCCGAGGACGAAGCAGGGCAGCGCCTCGAAGCGATCGACCACCTCCTCGTACCGGGCGACGTCGCGGGCGACGGCGGCGCGCCCGTGGGCGGCCAGGACCTCGATGTAGGGGCCCTCGACGATCTGCTCCAGCTCTCCCAGGCGTTCGACCGCAGCGCCCGGGTCGCCGAAGCGGACCAGGTCGTGCACCACCCCGCACTCGAAGTTCCACAGCTCCTCGTCGCGGGACGCCTCGGCCACCTCGGCGATGAGGCGGCGAGCGCCCGCCAGGTCGCCCTTCCCGGCGAGGAGCCAGGCCCGGGCCCGCTCCCGGGTCGACCACGACGTGGCCACCGGGCTGGTGTGGGCGTCGGCCCGGGCCAGCGCCTCCTCGGCCGCGGGGCCGTCACCGAGGAGCAGGTGGCCCTGGGCGATCCCCACCAGCGCCCAGACCAGGGCGGCGTCCTGTCCGGCGTCGGTCGCCAGGTCGGCCGCGGTCGAGAAGTGGCGGACCGCCTCCCGTCCTCGGCCCGAGTCCCGCTCGATCTCGCCGAGCACGACCTCGAACCACACCAGGGCGGCCTGGGCCCGGGCCTGCTGGGCACCGGGGACGGCGGCCTCGATGAGGTCCCGTGCCGCCTGGTAGCGACCGCTGTAGGTGAGGGCGTGGGCCTCGTTGACCACGTGCGACGCCATCCCGCGCCGACGCTGCCAGGCCGGGAGCCGGGCCTGGGTGCGGGCGCCCTCACGCGCCGCATCGATGGCGTCGGTGAACCGGCCCATGCTCAGGTACCCGATGCTCCGCGCCGTGGCCAGATCCACCCGGACCCGGGCGTCGTCGGCGGCGCCGACCGCATCGACGATGCGGAGCGCGTCCCGTGGCCGTCCGTTGTTGGCCAGGAGGAGGGCGTGCTGGGCCCGGACCGTGGCGGCGGGCACCGGCTCGTCGAGCAGCGGCTCGGCGTCGGCGAGCGCCCGGAGCGCACCGTCGAGGTCGCCCTGCCAGAACCGGGCGTTGGCGAGCCGGCGGGCCAGGTGCGACCGGCTGGTCTGGGGCAGGGACGCCTCGGACCAGACGGAGGCCACGATCTGCTCGATCTCGCCGGCGTCCCCGTCGAGCACGGCCGCCTCCAGCGCGATGAGCGCCCCGTCGAAGGGGCGTCCGCCGTCGCTCGCCGCTCGGGCGAAGCGCCTCGCCTGGTCCGCGTCACGACCGAGCACCGCCAGCCGGCCGGCGTCGACGAGGGCGTCCACGTCGACCGTGCCGCCGGCCTCCAACCGCCAGAGGGCGAGGTGGGTGATGTCGTCGCGCCGGCGGGCGCCGTGCTCCTCCAGCCGGTCGGCGAGCGCACGTTGCAGCTGGCGGGTCCGGAGGACCGTCATCTGCTGGCGGAGGATCTCGCCGTAGATGGGGTGGGACACCCCGACGCGCGCCCGCCGCTCCTCGGTGGTCACCCGGAGCAACCCCCGCCGGTCGAGCGTCGCAGCCGCCTCGGCGCCGACGAGCGCCTCGAGGTCGGCCAACCCGAGCACCCCGGCCACGGCCAGGGCCTCGAGGCCCCGGAGCTCGGCCTCGTCGAGCTCGGCGAGGTGGGCCCCCACGAGCTCGTCGAGCCCGGCCGAGCGCGGCAGGCCCAGGAGGCGCCACCCGCCCTGCTCGAGCACCAACCGGTCCTGCTCCAGCGACCGCAGCACGAGCTCGCGGAGCACCTGGAGGTTCCCGCCGGACAGGGCGGCGAGGCGATCGACGGCGTCGGTGTCGACCGGACCGTCCAGCACCCGGTGGAGCAGCGTGGAGACCTCGTCGACCGACAGGACCGGGATGGTCTCGATCGTGAGGTGGCCCTCCTTCAGGAGCGACGCGACCACCGCCGGCATCGCCGACCCGCTGCGGAGGGTGGCCACCAGGAAGACCCGCCGCTCGATGGTGAGGGGCAGGAGCAGGGCCAGCGAGGTGGCGTCGAGCTGGTCGACGTCGTCGACGAGCAGCAGCAACCGGCGTCGGTCCGGCCGATCGGCCAGGTGGCTGCGGGCCCGGTGGAACAGGGCCGACCGGTCGTCGTCGCCCCCACCGAGCTCCTGGCCCAGGTCGGCGGGGAGCAGGTGGGCGAGCGCGCCCAGCGGGATCTGCTGGGTGGCCGGGTGGCCGACGACGCGTGCCGTGGGCCGGCCGGCGGCCGCGAGCAGGAGCTCCTCGCCGAGCCGGGTCTTGCCCACGCCTGCGGCTCCGGTCAGCACGACGCCGCCGACGTCGCCCCGGGCGTAGGTGCGGCCGATCCGGTCGAACAGGGCGCTGCGTGCGGTCAGCGGCCAAGACGGTGCCACCCGGACATCCTCGCAGGCCCGTCGCCCGGTGTCGTTTCCTCCCCTGCCCGCCCATCGGAGCCGCCCCGAGCGGCGGGTGCCCGGTCGGCCCGTGCCGGGTCCGTACGCTTGGGACGTCGGCACCGGGCGACCGGGCTCACCGCCCCGCCCGGCTGCGAGAGGAACTGCGTCACCCCCATGTCCACGCCCGATCGCCCCCGCGGCCCCCGTGCCACCCCCCGCCCCGGCGGCGGACGCCCACCGGGTGGGGGGCCGCGCCGGCCACCCCGTCCCGGCGCCGGCCCCGCCGACCCGGCCGGCGGTCGCCGCCCCGCCGAGCGCCCCGCCCAGCGCCCCGTCCAGCGCCCCACCCCGCGGCCGCC
>JBBRFU010000177.1:0-6737 GCA_038241315.1 Acidimicrobiales bacterium
TCATCGTCCCGGCCGTGTCCGACGAGGACGCCAAGGCGCTCTTCCCCGCTGGGTGGGACGCCAAGAAGCCCTACCTCCGGGTCACCCCCCAGCCCAACAAGTAGCCACGCGCACCCGACGGGCGGCCCTCCGGGGCCGCCCGTCGGCGCGCCCGGGCACGGTGGCTCAGGCGGGGACGGCCGCCAGGGCCAGGTCGGCGATGCGGTGCCAGCCCACGGGGTCGATGCCCAGGGCGACCGACGCCGCCTCGAGCTCGGCCCGGGCCCGGGCCCGGCCCGGGTCACCGGCCCGCTCGGCCACCCGCACCGCGATGAGGTCGACCACGGCCGTCGCCACCCGGTCCTCGGTGTCGGCCACCAACGCCCGGGCCATCGCCAGGCGGACCTCGGCCTCACCCGACCGGCGCCGGGCGGCAGCCTCCAGGGCCGCGGCCCCGTTGGCCAGCGCCCGGTCCAGGTAGGTGGCGCCCTCCATCGCCGCCACCTCGTCGGCCAGGTCGGCGGCGCCGCCGTCGCCCGCCGCCGCCGCCAGGACCGCGCGCGCCGCCACCAGGTTGGGGTCGGTGCTGGTGGTGGCCCCGGTGGGCCGCAGGTGCCGCGCGGCCGTGGCCACGTCACCCTCCTGGAGGGCGACCATGCCGAGGGCGACCGACGGGTCGTCGCCCCCCACGCCGTGGAGCGCCGCCAGCTCGGCCACCAGCTCGGAGGCCCGCTCCGGCTCACCGATCTGCACCGCCGTGAGGAGGCGGGTGAACCGCGCCAGCCGCCCACCGGCCGGGCCCAGCGAGCGGGGCGCGGCGTGGTCGGGGACCTCCGCCTCGTCGAGCAGGGCGAAGCCCTCCTCGACGCGGCCCACCATCACCATCGCCCGCCCGAGCGCCGCCCGGGCCTGGCCCAGCCCGAACCCGTCGCCCAGGACCTCGAAGGCCGCCCGGGCTTGATCGGCGCGCTCGACGGCCTCGCTGGTCCGGCCCGACCACAGCCGCACCGACGCCATCAACAGCGACATCATCGCCGTGGCCCAGGGGTCGTGGCGGGCCCGGGCCTCGTCGAGGACGTGGGCGCCCAGGGCCTCGGCCTCGTCGACGCGGCGCTGCTGGAAGCGGATCCAGCTCAGGAGCCCGAGCGACCAGGCCAGCCCCCGGCTGTCGTCGACCTCGGTGAACAGGTCGACCGCCTGCTGCACCCGAGCGTCGGCCTCGTCGGTGCGGCCGGTGGTGAAGGCGATCCACGCCAGGTTCTGGAGGGCCCAGGCCTGCCCGGCCCGGTCCCCGACCTCGGTGAACGAGGCCAGCGCCTCGCTCGACGACGCCTCGGCGTCGTCCAAGCGGTTCCCGAAGATCTCGGCCATGCCCCGCTGGCGCAGGGCCTCGGCCCGGCCGGCGTGCAGCCCCAGCCGCGCGTACTGCTCGGCGGCGTCGGTGAGGGTGGCGACGGCGGCGTCGACCTCGCCCTGCTGCTGCTCGATCCGGCCCCGGGCCACCGCGGCCCGCGCCGCCAGCTCGGGGAGGTCGGATCGACTGGTGAGCTCGTCGACCAGGTCGAGGTCGGCGCAGGCGACCGCCAGGTCCCAGCCCTCGGCCGCCACCTCGGCTCGCGCCAGGCGCAGGCCGACCACCTCGGCCACCGGCACCGCGCCCTCGGGGCCGAGCAGAGAGAGGGCCTGGCCGAAGAGGCGCACGGCCGTGGGCACGGCGCGGTCGCGGCGAGCCCGCTCGGCCGCCTGCACCACCCAGTGCCGAGCCCGGTCGACGAGGTCGGCGGGGAACCCGGAGGTGCGCCCCACCGGGCCCAGCTCGGCCGCCAGGCCCACCGCGGCGCCGTAGTGGTGCGCCAGCTGGTCCACCACCCACACGGGTCGCGGGTCGCGGCTGGCCACCTCCCGCTCGAGGTAGCGGGCGATGCCGAGGTGGCACTTCGCCCGCTCGGCCTTGGTGATGGTCTGGTAGGCGACCTCGCGCACCAGGTCGGACCGGAACGACCAGAAGCCGTCCTGCACCTCCATGATCTCGTCGGCCACCAGCTGGGCGAGCCCGGCGTCCACGTCGACGCCCCGCTGCATCTGCTGGCCCATCTCCCGCAGGCCCTCGACCGTGCCCTGCTGGCCGATCACCGCGGCGTTCTGGAGCACCGGTCGGGCCAGGGCGTCGAGGTCGTCGAGCCGGGCCGCCACCAGGCCGCGGAGGGTGTCGGGCATGGAGGCGACGCGCGCCGTCGCCGGCTCGGCCGAGGCGTGGTCGAGGAGGCTCACCAGCTCCTCGAGGAAGAACGGGTTGCCGCCGCTGCGGTCGAGGACGAGCGCGGCCACCTCGGGGGAGACCGGCTCGCCCACCAGCGTCTCCAGCAGCTCGGTGGCCGCCTCCCGGCTCAGCGGGTCGAGGTGGAGCACCAGCGTGTTGTGGCGGCCGGGCCGGGGCGACCACCGGTCGAGGAGGGTGGGCCGGGTGGTGGCCAGCACCACGATGGGGCGGTGGTGCACGGTGGCGAAGATGTCGTCGATCAGCTCGAGGACGGCCTCGTCGGCCCAGTGCAGGTCGGAGATCTTCAGGACCAGGGGGCGGTGCTGGGCGAGGGCGTCGGTGTAGGTGGCGAGGGCCCGGCCCGCGTCCTGGCGGACGGTGGCCGGATCGGCGTCGGCGTCGGCCTCGAACCCGAGGAGGGTGAGCAGGCCCTCGGTGGTCCGCGTCACCTCGACGTCGTCGAGCGGCCGTCGCAGCGCGGCCGCCGCCTTGGTCCGGACCGTCGTGCGGGTGTCGTCGACGCCGTCGCCGTCGAGCACGCCGAGCCCCTCCCGCAGCGCGTCGGCCACCGGCCACCACACGTTGGCCTCGCCGTAGGGGACGCACCGCCCCTCGCGCACGAGGGTGCCGTGGGTGAGCCGGGCCCACCCCGCCACCTCGTCGGCGAGGCGGCTCTTGCCCATCCCGACGTCGCCCACCAGCAGGACCATGAGGGCCCGGCCGTTGGTGAGCGACGACGCCGTGGCGTGGTGCAGCAGGCCCAGCTCGTGGTCCCGGCCCACCACGGGCACGTCGTCGCGCCGGACCCGGTAGCCGGGCGCCGAGGTGGGCACGAGCGCCCGCCAGGTCGGCACCGGATCCTCCCGGCCGCGAGCGGCCAGGAGGCCGCGCGCCTCGTAGGCGATGGTGTGGCTGGTGGCGGCGTGCGTGGCCGCCCCCACGAGCACCTCGCCCGGCCGGGCCGAGGTCTGGAGGCGGCTGGCCGTGTTGACCACGTCGCCCATGGCCGTGACCGAGCCGGCGGCGCGCATGGCGCCCACGAGCACCTCGCCGGTGTTCACGCCGACGCGGATCTGGAGCAGCTGGCCGATCTCGGCGGCCTCGGCCTGGAGGGTGGCCTGCATCCGGAGCGCGGCGCGCACGGCCCGCTCGGCATCGTCCTCGTGGGCGGTGGGGGCACCGAAGAGCGCGACCATGGCGTCGCCGACGATCTTGTCGACCTGGCCGCCGAACGCGGTCACGTCGGCGGCCAGCCGCTCGAAGCACCGGTCCACCAGGTTCTTCACCCGCTCCGGGTCCAGCCGCTCGGACAGGCTGGTGAAGCCCACGATGTCGGCGAAGACCACCGTGACCACGCGGCGCTCGTCGTCGACGGCGCGGAGCGACCGCCCGCAGCTCGCGCAGAAGCGGGCGTCGTCGCTCGCCGTGGCCCCGCATGCCGCGCACATCATGAGGCGGAGTGTACGGGGGGCCGGCGCGAGACTCCCCCGATGGCGCTCGATCCCCACGACCTCTCCCCCGAGGTGCTGGCCTTCCTCGGCGAGTACCACCTGGCCTCGCTCACCACCTCGCGCCCCGACGGCAGCCCGCACGTCGTGCCCGTGGGGTTCGGCTACGACGTCGCCGCCGGCCTGGTCCGGATCATCACCTTCGCGCCGAGCCGGAAGGCCCGGAACCTGGTGGCCTCGCCCGGCAGCCGGGCCGTGGTGTGCCAGGTCGACGGCGGCCGGTGGCTGTCGCTCGAGGGCCCCGCCGAGGTCACCGACGACCCCGAGCGGGTGGCCGCGGCCGTGGCCGCCTACGGGGCCCGCTACCGCCAGCCGGGCGAGCGGGCCGACCGGGTGGCCATCGAGATCCGGGTGGACCGCATCCTCGGCCGGGGGTGAGTCAGGCGTCGCCCGGGGGGACCTCGTCGCGCCGGTCGGGGACCAGGATCAGCCGCGGACCGCGGTCCCACGTGAGGTAGTTCCAGGCCCAGTTCACGAAGACCGAGATGCGGTTGCGGAAGCCGGCCAGGAACAGCAGGTGCAGGCCGAGCCAGGCCAGCCAGGCCGGCGTGCCGCGGAGCCGGATGCCGAGCGGCAGCTCGGCCACGGCGCGTCGGCGACCGATGGTGGCCATGGTCCCCTTGTCGACGTAGCGGAAGGCGTGGGTGGGCCGGCCGGCCACCGTGCGGGCGATCTGCCGGCCCACGTGACGGCCCGACTGGATGGCCACCGGCGCCAGCTGCGGCAGCGCCCGACCGTCCCGCCCGGTGGCGGCGGCCACGTCACCGACCGCCCAGACGCCCGGCCGGCCGTGCACGGCCAGGTCGGGGCCCACCGGGACCCGACCGTTGCGGCCCGTGGGCAGGCCCATCACCCCCGCCACCGGGTTGGCCTGCACCCCGGCGGCCCACACCAGCGTCTGGGCCGGGATCTCCTCCCCGCCCGCCAGCACCACGACGTCGCGATCGACGCGCGCCACGGCCGTGCCCGTGCGGATCTCCACCCCGCGGTCGGCGAGGGCCTCGCGCGCGTGGCGGCGCGACGACGGGGCGAACGGCGTGAGGAGGTCGTCGAGCATCTCCACCAGCACCACCCGGGCCCGGCCGACGTCGAGGTGCTTGAAGTCGCGGCGCAGGACCATGTCGAACAGCTCGGCGAGGGCACCGGCCACCTCCACGCCCGTGGGACCGCCGCCCACCACCACGAAGGTGAGCGATCCCTGGTCCAGCAGCGACGGGTCGGCGTCGGTGGCCTCGAAGCGCTCCAGCACGTGGTTGCGCAGCCGCACCGCGTCGGCCAGCTGGTAGAGCGGGAAGCCGTGGTCGGCGACCCCCTCGATGCCGAAGGTGTTGGCGGTGGCGCCGGCCGCCACCACCAGGTGGTCGAACGGCAGGTCCACGGCGTCCTGGTGGGGGCCGGCGAGGTGCAGCACCCGGGCCTCGAGGTCGGCCCCGGTCACCGTCGCCTGGCGGAACGCCAGGTTGTCCTGGTCCTGGAAGATGCCCCGCACGGGATGGGCCACGTCGCCCGGGGTCAGGCCCGAGGTGGCCACCTGGTAGAGCAGGGGCTGGAAGGTGTGGAAGTTGTGGCGGTCCACCAGCGTCACGTCGACGGGGGCGTCGGCCAGCGCCTTGGCCGCGGCCAGCCCACCGAAGCCGGCGCCGAGGATGACCACGTGCGGTCGTGCCATGGGCCCACCCTACGAACGGGCCCGGCCGCCGCCCAGCCGATTTCGTGAAGAGAAGCACAAGGCCACCGGTCGCCCGCCGCCCGCCCGCCTCCGTCCCGACGGCACCGTTCTTCCGGCTCCAGGAGCAACCCACCGCGCCCACAGCCGGAAGAACCGACGATCCACCGTTCTTCCGGCTCACGGAGCAACCCACCGCGCCCACCGCCGGAAGAACCGGTGGTCCGCCCTTCCTCGGGGGATCTGGTCGGTGGGCGGGCGCCGGCGCGAGCCGGTCAGGGGGTCCGGGGGTAGCGACCCGGGTCGGACCAGGCCCCGGTGCGGTCGTCGAAGGCGACCGCCTCGGGGAGCATCCACGCCCGCGCCCCCGGGCGGCCGGCGCGCACGGCCGTGGCGCTGACCTCGCGGTGGTGCTCGGGCACGGGGAGCACCAGGAACGACGGCCGACCGCGCGGCGGGCCGAGGCCCGTGGGGTCGACGTCGGCCTGGACGCCGTCGGCCAGGTCGGTGAGGTTGGTGAGGTCGGTGAGGTCGTCGGTGGTGCGCGGCGCCACGAGGACGCGGGGCAGGCGGGAGACGGCGGCGTCGCGCTCCGGGGGACCGCCGGGGTACCAGGCGGGGTCGAGGACCTGTCGCCACTTGTCGGCGCCCATGACCACCGCGTCGTACCCCGCGGCCAGGTCGACCACGAGGCGGAGGTCGGACACCACCACCCCGAGCCACGGGCGGGAGGCGGCGACGTCGGCCAGCACGCCGAGGCGGTCCTCCAGCGTGGGCACCTCCACGAGCGCCTTCCCGAGGGCGGCACGCGACACCACGAGGTCGAGCCGATCCAACGCGGCGGCCTCGCACGCCGCCTCGGCCACGGCGAGGTGCGCGACCGTGGGTGGGTTGAAGCTGCCGGGGTAGCAGCCGACCCGCCCGCCGACCGGGCTCACGGAGCGGCCCCCTGGGTCGGCCCCGGTGCGGCGGGTGTCGGCGCGGTCGGCCCCGCCCCGGTGGGCCCCGGCGCGGTGGGTGTCGGCTCGGCGGGTGTCGGCGCAGCAGGTGTCCGACCGGTGGGCACCTGGCCCGTGGCCCCGGGTGGTTGGCAGCGCGGGCACCAGTAGGTGCTGCGGTTCTGGAGGCCGTGGTGCACCATCCGGATCGGGGTGCCGCAGCGAGGGCACGGGCGCCGGGCCTTGCCGTAGACGGCCACCGACCCGGCCGGGCCGGCCACGGTGGTGCGGCGGGTGGTGGTGAGGTTGTGGAGCAGCAGGCGGTTGGCCGCCTCCACCAGCTGGCGACGGACCGCCACCGGGACCTCCCGCACCGCCACGAACGG
>JBBRFU010000178.1:0-6656 GCA_038241315.1 Acidimicrobiales bacterium
CCGTCGTCGCAGCACGGGGTCACCAGCGTCGCCATGGGGAACTGCGGGGTCGGCTTCGCGCCGGCCCGCCCCGATCGCCACGACTGGCTGATCGGGCTCCTCGAAGGGGTGGAGGACATCCCCGGCACCGCGCTCGCCGAGGGCATGACGTGGGGCTGGGAGAGCTTCCCCGAGTACCTCGACGTGCTGGAGCGCACCGCCCGCACGGTCGACGTCGGCGCCCACGTGCCCCACGCCCCCCTGCGCACCTACGTGATGGGCGAGCGCGGCGCCGACCACCTCGAGGTCCCCACCGACGACGAGGTCGCCACCATGGCCGCGCTGGTGGGCGAGGCGCTGGCCGCCGGCGCCATCGGCTTCGCCACGTCGCGCACCGACGTCCACCGCACCAAGGCCGGCGACAACATCGGCACCCTCACCGCCGGTGAGCCCGAGCTGCTGGCCATCGCCGGGGCCATGGCCGCCCAGGGCCGCGGCGTGATCCAGCTGATCTCCGACTGCTACCAGACCGCCGACGATGCCTTCGCCGAGCAGGAGCTCGCCCTCATCGAGGCCGTCGCCCGCACGTCCGGGCGTCCGCTGAGCTTCACCGTCCAGCAGGCGTACCACTCGCCGGAGCGGTGGCGGCACCTCTTCGGGCGCATCGGCGAGTGGCGGGCCGACGGCCTCGACGTGAAGGGCCAGGTGGCCCCCCGCCCCATCGGGGTCCTCCTCGGCCTCGAGGCCACCGCCAACCCGTTCCTGTTCTGCGCCTCGTTCGACGAGGTGGCCCGGCTCCCGTCGGCCGAGCGCCTGGCGGCGCTGCGAGACCCCGAGCGCAAGGCCCGGATCCTCGCCGAGCACGCCGAGCTGCTCGCGCCGCTGCCCGACGGGCTGTTCCGCCAGATCGTCGGCGGCTTCGACGTGACCTTCGAGATGGCCGACCCGGTCGACTACCAGCTCGACGCCTCGCGGTCGCTCGGCGCCGAGGCCGCCCGCCGGGGCACCGACCCGGCGTCGTTCGTCTACGACACCCTGCTCCAGCGCGACGGCGCCCAGCTGCTGTACCTGCCGCTGTTCAACTTCGCCCACGGCGACCTCGCCGACGTCCACGAGATGGTCACGTCACCGCTGTCCATGTTCGGGTTGTCCGACGCCGGCGCCCACTGCGGCGCCATCTGCGACGCCAGCACCACCACCAGCTTCCTCACGGTCTGGGCGCGCGACCGGCGCGACGGGCCGCCCGTGCCCGTCGAGGACGTGGTGCGCCAGCTCACCCGCCAGAACGCCGAGCACGTCGGGTGGCTCGACCGCGGCCTGCTCGCCCCCGGCCACCTGGCCGACGTCAACGTGATCGACCTCGCCGCCCTGGGGTGCGCCCCGCCGCGGATCGTCCACGACCTCCCCGCCGGGGGCCGCCGGCTCGTCCAGGACGCCACCGGCTACCGCCACACGCTCAAGGCCGGCCGGGTCACCTTCACCGACGGCGCCCACACCGGCGAGCTGCCGGGCACCCTCGTGCGCGGCACCCGCCCGGCGCCGCCCTCGTAACCCGGCCGCGCCTCGTAGCCCGGGCGAGGCCCCCCGTAGCCCGGGCGAGGTCTCGAGCCCGGTCGAGGTCCGATCCGTCCAAGACGGCGCCGGCCGGGCTGCGTACCGTCGGGGCCATGACCCCTCGATTCGACCTGGTCGGCCTGGTGGCCGACGACCTCGCCGCCACCCTCGCCTTCTACCGCCGCCTCGGGCTCGACATCCCCGTCGGTGCCGAGGCCGAGCCCCACGTGGAGGTGTCGCTCCCGGGCGGCCTCCGCCTGGCCTTCGACACCGTGGCGGTGATCCGGGGGATCGACCCCGGGTGGACGCCCACCCGAGGCGGGGGCCGCGTCTCGCTGGCCTTCGCCTGCGACGACCCGGCCGACGTCGATGCCACCTACGCCGACCTGGTGGCCGCCGGCCACACCGGCCACCTCGAGCCGTGGGACGCCTTCTGGGGCCAGCGCTACGCCTCGGTCCTCGACCCCGACGGCACCAGCGTCGACCTGTTCGCCCCGCTGCCCGCCACCGCGGAGGCCGGCAGCTGAGCCGGCCGCCGGGCCCGGATGCTGGCTCCGGCCAGGCGCCGCGCAGGATCCCGGCGCTTCAGGCGGTGAGCTGGCTCATCGTGCAGCCGGTCAGGTCGCGGGCGTCGCGGGCCAGGTGGGCCTGGTCGGCGTAGCCGGCGACGGCCGCCACCTCGGCGAGGGGCCGGGCCTGGTGGGCGAGGCCCAGGGCGCGCTGGAGGCGGAGGATGCGGACCAGCACCTTGGGGCCGTAGCCGAAGGCGGTGAGCGACCGTCGGTGCAGCTGCCGGGCGCCGAGCCCCACCCGGTCGGCCACGGCCGAGACCGGGTCGCCCGCCGCCAGCGACGACGCCACCGCGAGCACCAGCGGGTCGACCGGCGCGGTCCGTTGCAGGCGGGTGGCGGCCACCGCCTCGAGACCCGCCACGGCGTCGGGCGCCGCCGCCACCTGCTCCTCCAGGCGACGGACCTCGGCGGAGGCCCACAGCGCGTCGAGCGGGACCCGCTGGTCGCACAGGGCGGCCGCCGGCACCCCGAGGAGCACCGGCAGGGTGCCCGGCGCGAAGCGGAGGCCCGACACCGGCCGTCCGGTGGCGACCGCCGTGGGCTGGGCGTGCCGATCCGGGCCCGCGACCACCAGCCGGTCGTCCCACCAGAGCAGGTCCATGCACCCGTCGGGCAAGACCTGCCCACTCGTCCCGGGCGCGGCCGCGGCGGTCCAGGCCACCACCCCGGGCAACGCCGAACGCCGCTCCTCGTACACCCCGCCAGCATCGCGCCCCGGCGCGGGTCGGCGATCGGGTTCAGCGATCGGCGGTCAGCGGTCAGCGGTCAGCGATCGGCGGTCAGTGATCGGGGTCAGCGATCGACGGTCGGCGGCCAGGCGCGGGCGGCGTCGGCCAGCGCGGCGATGAGGTCGCGGGTCGGCGCCGAGAGGCCGTCGGGGCCCTTCGGCGGCGAGCGCGGCGTGCGGCCTCGGACCCGTGGCGGCAGCTCGAGCTGGACCCCGCCGCCCCGCGGGAGGTTCACCGGGTTGTCCGGGTGCAGACCCCGCAGGCCCGCGGGCATGTCGTCGAGATCGGTGACCACCTCGTAGCCCGGGAGCGCGGGTCGGAGGTGCGCGGCCACGTGCTCGGCGAGGACCCGGTTGCGCCCGCCGGCCAGCAGCGACGTCCAGCGCCCCCGCCGCCCGTAGCCGTGGACGGTCACGACCACGTCGACGTGGGCCAGGAACGACGCCAGCGTCGGCGACCCGGCCGGGCGGAAGCGGGTGGACGGCAGGTGCACGTCGAGCTCCCGGGGGTGGAGCACGGCGTAGTACGAGGCGCCGGCCGACGCGGCCGCCCGGGCCGCCACCACGTCGGTCACCTCCTCGAGCCCGCCGCCGTGGAAGGCCATGAAGCCGAACCGGGACCGCAGCTCGAGCACCTCCTCCACGCCCGGGGTGGCCAACAGCGCCACCAGCTCGTCCCCGGGCTCGCCCAGCCGCTCGTCCGGGTCCGGGTCGTCCGGGTCGTCGGGCGGCGCCGATCGGCTCACCCGCGGCACCCGTCGGACGGTCATCGTGCGGAGCCTCGCGCAGCGGGCCACACCGTGACCACGAGCACCCAGAGGTGGAAGGTGATCGCCGGCAGGATCTCGGCCAGGGGGGCGACGCCCCGCTGCGACAGGACGATGCCGACCCCGGTGGCCACCACCTGGGCGCCGAGCAGGCCGTGGGCCACCCGCCGCCCCCGCCCGGGCGGCTGACCAGCCGCGAAGCGCCACACGAACAGGGGGATGGAGCCGCCGAGCACCAGCGCAGCCGCCACGTGGACCGGGTCGCTCTGACCCGGCTCGCCGATCGGCACCAGGCCCGCCACCACCTGCCCCGCCATCCCGGCCATGAGGAGCGGCGTGAAGCCGACGGCCACCGGCAGCCGGCGCCGCACCTCGGCGCCGAAGCCCGCCAGCAGCAGGCCGGCGACGATCAGCGACGGCCCGAAGGCCATCCCGGCGCGATCGTGGTGGGCGAGCCGGCTCAGCGGCAGCGGACCGAGCAGGTCGAGCCCTCCGGCGACCACCCCGGCGCCGATCCCCACCCACAGGACCGCAACCCCGGCCACCCCGAGCCAGCGCGTCTCGACCACCGAGGAGTACGGCGCCGTCGCCACGTCCGGATCGGTGCGCCCCGTGCCGCCCGGGCGCTCCGGCGGCCGGCCGGGGTCAGGGTCCGTCGAACAGGGTGACCTGGAGGTCGGCCAGCTGGTCGGGGTCGGCGACCATCTCGATGCCGGCGATGCGTCCCTCGTCGATGGTGAAGGTCCACGCCACCTTGGCTCGACCGCCGACCACCCAGGCCATGCCGGCCACGCCGTCCACCAGCGCCGCCCGGGCCCCGAGCGCCCGGCCCGAGAAGGTCTGCGCCACCGCATCGGCGCCCCGGGTGCGTGCCGGCGAGCCCATCGCCACCGCTGCGGGGTCGGCCCGGAGGGCGACCTCGGGGTGGAGCAGGGCGAGCAGGCGGCCCAGGTCGCCCTCCCGCGACGCGGCCAGGAAGGCGTCGACCACCTCTCGCTGACGCACCGGGTCGGCCTCGGCCGCCGGCCCGGCCCCGCGCACCTTGCGTCGGGCTCGGCTCGCCAGCTGCTTGGCCGCGTCGGGCGACCGGTCGAGGATGGGGCCGACCTGGTCGAAGGGCACGGCGAACAGGTCGTGGAGCACGAAGGCGAGCCGCTCGTCGGGGCCCAGTGTCTCGAGCACGATCAGCAGCGCCGACCCCACCGCGTCGGCCAGGACCGCGTCGTCCTCCGGTCCTCCGGCCGCCGTCTCCGGCGCTTCGTGCTCCGGCGACGGCCCCTCGCCCGGGTGCTCGCGCCGAGCGGCGCGGGCCCGCAGGCGGTCGAGCGAGAGGCGGGCCACCACCGTGGTCAGCCACCCGCCGAGGTTCCCGATGTCGTCGGCGTCGGACCGGCTGAGCCGGAACCACGCCTCCTGCACGGCATCGTCGGCCTCGGCGGTCGACCCGAGCACGCGGCGGGCCACGGCGTGCAGGTGGGGCCGGTGCTCCTCGAAGCGGGAGGCCAGCCAGTCCTCGTGATCCACGTCGTCACCTTTCGCCTGCGGGATGCGTCACCCCGTTGACGGTCCGAACCGGGTCGTCGTATCACGACCCTGGCGGATCGACCGCCCGGTCCTCGCCCGGCCCGATCCGATCGGGCCACGCACCTCACCGAGGAGTCCCATGCTCGCCGTCAAGACCTACGACCAGACCTTCATCGACGACTGCCGCCGGCTCGTCGCCGAACGCCTCGCGGCCTACGACGCCCTGGCCGGCGCGGCCGCGAAGCAGGCGTCCGGCGCCGAGGCGGTGACGGCGTTCGAGCCGCAGTTCCTCGGCGACCTCGCCGTGGTCCTCGACCGCTGCTTCGTCCACCGGACCCGCGCCATCGAGGGCAAGGACGGCAACCCGCTGAACGAGGTCCGCATGCTCGCCTCCTCGATCGTCCAGCACGGCGGCGTGCTCGCCGCCGACACGACCATCCGCTACCGACCCGACGCCTCGGTGCTGGGCATCGCCATCGGCGACCGGATCACCATCGACCGTGCCGGGTTCCCGCGGCTGGCCGACGCCTTCTTCGCCGAGCTCGAGCAGCGCTTCACCTGAGCGGTCGCCATTCGGGCTCGATCCGGCGGGGTCCGCCGACCACACCGATTCGGGCCGACCTCGCCGGTTCGGGCTGACCATCACCGGTTCGATCCGGCCCTCGCCCGGTTCCGGTGGAGCGTCACCGGTCGGGTCCATCTCGCCGGCGTCCGGAGACGGGCTCGATGAGGGGCCGGCGCGGCTCGGGGCCCGGCCGACCACGTCAGGCCCGGGTGTCTGCCGTGCGGGCGCGCCGAGGTCCCGGCCGGTGGGCCGGGACGTCGGGGACGCTCGTGCGGACCTGGCGAGTGGGCCGACGGCCAGGCGGTCTGGGCGTCAGGCGGCCTGGGTGCTGTCGTCGGCGCCGGGGTCGGTGCCTGGGGTGAGGTCGGGTGGATCGCCGGGTGGTGCGGTGTGGGGTCCGGGGTGCCGGTCGTGGGGTGGTGTCGGGTGGCGGGTCTGGGGCGGGGGGCCGGGTGGTGGCTCGGGCCGAAGCTCGGGTGGCGGCTCGGGTCCTGGCTCGGGTCCTGCCTCGGGCCGTGTGGGTGGTGGCTCGGGCCCGGCTGGCGGGGGGCGGTGGAGGTGGTTGGGGTTGAAGTGGACGGCTCGGGGGTCGAGGCGTTCGCCGAGGGGGTGGTGGTAGGTGTCGGGGGCGAGGTCGATGCCGAGGGTGTGGGCGGCGGCGGCCGGGTCGGGGTGGGTGGGGGCGGTGGGGGTGCCGGCGGGGGGGAGGAGGCGGCCGTGGTGGTCGGCGTGGCCGGTGATGGAGAGGTGGCCGGGGTGGTGGGCGTCGGTGCGGCCGGCGGGGTGGGCGGCGTGGCCGGTGTTGGTGTGGTGGCCGAGGTGGTGGGCGCGGTGGTGGCTGCGGCACAAGGTGATGCAGTTGTCGGTGTCGGTGGGGCCGCCGTGTTCCCAGTGGACGAGGTGGTGGATCTCGAGGCCGTGGCGGCGGTCGCAGCCCGGCACGCGGCAGCCGCCGTCTCGGTGTTCGA
>JBBRFU010000179.1:0-6642 GCA_038241315.1 Acidimicrobiales bacterium
GGCGTTCGGGCCGCCGCTGGCCAGCTTCCTTCTGGGCTCGCCTTGCCGTTCGATCTACGTCCCGCTGGTCGTCGGCCAGCCGGTCCACGATCTGCCGTCCTGGGAGCGCTTTGCCGCGCTGCCGGCGACGGCCCGCCGAGAGCTCGATGCGCTCGAATCGGACCTGGCCGCGGCGGCGCTTTCAGACCTTGGGCCCGGCTGGAACGATGACGCGTGCCGGCGGGTCACCGAGACGTTGGACCGCTTGGGCGTCTGACGAGGACGCTCGAACAGGCGTCAGGCGGCCCGCTGTAACGTGCGCCCATGCCCAAGTACGTCATGCTCTCCACACTTGGACCCGAAGGTCATGCGCGACTGCGGGAGAGCCCCGAGCGCCTCAAAGAGGTGAACGCCGACGTCGAACGGATGGGTGTGCGCGTGCTCGAGCAGTATGCGCTGCTCGGTCCCTACGACTTCCTCAACATCCTCGAGGCGCCCGACGAGCTCACCATGGCCCGCGTCGCCACCACCCTCGCGGCCCGGGGCACCCTCAAGACCCTCACCCTCACCGCCATCGAGGTCGAGGACTTCATCGCCGCCATGGGCGGCGGCGTCGGCTCCGGCCCGGGCTCGTCGTAGCGCCGAGCCTGGTGCCCGAACCGGGTTCGGGACCGCCTGTCACCCGACCGGGCCCCAGCCCGCTCGCTCCGGGCATGGGGGCGACGAGCGAGCTGGACACCGAGGCGGGGACCGTCGTCGTCGGTGGCGCGGTGCCGGCGCCGGCACCGGCCACCGGCCCGCGTCCGGCCCGGTGGGTCCTCGGCGTGGCTGCGGCGGTCTTGGCCGTGCTGGCCGTGGGCATCGGCGTCGTGCCCGAGGACGGTCCGATCCGCCGGCTGGTGGCCGGGCCCGAGGAGCGCCAGCCCGACGTGGCGCCGCCGGTGGAGCAGGGCGCCGACCTGATCACGGTGCGCCCCGACCCCGACGGGGGCATCCGGCGGGGCGAGCGCTTCGAGGTCACGGTGGCGGACGGGGGCGTGCCGATCGACAACGACGACGAAGGGCTGGAGGTGCGCTGGGAGCGGTGGGACGGCGACGGGTGGGAGCCCACCCACGTGCTCACGTCGACGGCAGGGACCGCCGACGCCAACGGGATCTCCGAGGGCAGCCCGCCGGCCGAGCCGCTCGTCGTCCCCTACGAGGAGACCGGCGGCTTCGACTCGTTGGCCGCGATCGGCTACGAGGCCCGTCTCCCGTTCCGGGCGCCCGACGTGGGGCCCGGCATCTACCGCATCTGCCTGAGCATCCTCAGCGCCGATCCGGGGAGCGGGGTCGCCTGCAGCCAGATCCGGTTCCCGGGTCCCGGCCTCCCCGAGCTGCGGCAGGGGCCGGCGACCACCGACGAAGCTGCGGGCCTGCCCCTCGTGTTGCCGTGGGCGCTCGCCGAGGATCCGTCGGTGGTGGCGGGCGCCACCGAGGTGGTGGTGCTGGCCGACCAGGGAGATTGCACCAGCGTGGACCCCGCCTCGGCGGTGGCCACGGTGGCGACCACCGCCGACGCGGTCACGGTCACCGTCCACGGCGACGTGCTCGGCGGTGGCGTCGGATCCTGCTCCGACGCACCGGTCCGCCTGGTGGTGCCGCTCGGGACCCAACTACGTGAGCGGAAGCTGGTCGACGGTGGCTGCGGCGACCCGGCAGCCACGGTGGACTGCCCGGCCGGCACGGTCCGGTGGCCGCTCCCGGCGGATTGATCCGCGGTCGGGTGGCGGGACGGCGGTGGAGCGCCTCCCCGACGGTCCAGGCGAGGGTGGACGAGAGCGGCGAGCGGCGAGTGGCGAGCCCGAGCGGTGAGCCCGAGCGGTGAGCGGTGAGCGGTGAGACGGCCGATGGCCGATGGCCGATGGCCGATGGCCGATGGCGACGACCCTTCGGTCCCCGCGCTGTCCAACGTTGCAGCGACAACGCTCGGGGCGCCACGGCGTTGTCGCTCCAACGTTGGACGGCGCAAGACCGACGATCGGCTTCACCCCAGATCTCCGCCAGACCGCTTCTCGGCCGACCGCCGACTGCCGACTGCCGACTGGCGCTGCCGACCGCCGACCGCCGACTGCCGACTGCCGACTGCCGACTGCCGACTGCCGACTGCCGACTGCCGACTGCCGCCGCCCACCGCCGGCTGCCGACAGCCGACAGCCGGCCGCCGGCCGCCGGCCGCCGACCGCCGACCGCCGACCGCCGACCGCCGACCGCCGACCGCCGACCGCCGACCGCCGACCGGCGCTGGCGACTGGTGATAGGTGACTGCCGGCCCGCGACCGCCGGCCGGCGACTGCTGACTCCGTCCGTCGAGCTGGTCAGGTCCTCGGTCGGGTCACGGGCGGTCGTCAGACTGGTGTGGTCGATGCGGTGGCTGGTGGCGCCCACGGCCGGGGCGCCGGATCAGTACCACCACATGGAGTTCTTGCGCTCTCGGCGGACGGCGTCGGGCGGGAAGACCGTGGGCAGGAGGAGGCGGTCGCTGCGACGGCGAAGGCGGTAGCCCTCGGCGGTGGCGTCGGCGACGGCGAAGCCGTTCGTCCAGGAGCCGTCGAAGCCGGTGCGCACCTCCACCCGGGTGCCGACCTCGAGCGGGGCCGCGGGGTCGGTGGCGTCGCCGGGCTCGCTCATCGCCTCGGAGGTTAGGGGCCGCCACCCCGGCGAGCGCGGCAGTCGGACCGATGTCCGATGTCGGTCGGGCCCCTCCCGACCGGGACACGTCGCCGGACCCGGCCTCAGCGGCCTGGCCGGTGTGACCGCCGCCCGGCGCGACTGCGGTCCGGCGTGACTGACTGCTGTCCGGCGTGTCTGCAGCCCGGCGTGTCTGCAGTCCGGCGTGCTCGCGGTCCGGCGTGCTCGCGGTCCGGCGTGACGGCAGTCCGGCGTGGCTGACGGCAGTCCGGCGTGTCGGCGGTCCGGCGTGACGGCAGTCCGGCGTGGCTGCCGCCGGCGCGACCGCTGCCCACGTGACCGGCGATGGATCAGCCGGACCAGGCGAAGGTGGGGGAGACGACCACGTCGGTGCGGAGGCTGTTGGCGATGAAGCACTCGCGGTGGGCGACCTCGGTGAGGTGGGCCAGCCGCTCGGCGGTGGGGCGGGCCCGGTCGGTGTCGGCGAGGGTGACGGTGGGTCGCAGGTCGATGCGGGTGATCCGCATCGGGAGGTCGTCGGCGGGCATGGTGCCGACGGCATCGTCGGCGTAGGCCACCACGTCGAGGCGGGCCCGGGCCGCCACGGCCAGGAAGCTGAGCAGCTGGCACGACGACGCCGCGGCCACGAGGAGCTGCTCGGGGTTGAGCCGGGTGGGGTCGCCGCCGAAGGCGGGGTCGCTGCTCAGGTCCAGGCCGGTGGGGGCCGGGGGTGCGTGCAGGTCGTGGGCCCGGACGTAGGCGTCGTAGCCCACCCCCGTGGACCCGGCCCACGACAGCACGCTCCGGTAGGTGTGGGCGGTGTCGGACATGGCAGCAGCTTGCCCGCCCCGACGGCCGGGGCCGGACCGGTTTCGCCTGGCGACGATGGCTGCGGACGACACCGGGCGACGGCCGTCCCGCGGTCGCCCGGCCGGCCGCTCGGGAGGTGGCCGCGGTCGCGCGGCCGCCCGTTCGGGAGGTGGCCGCTCAGCCCGTGTACGAGGGCGAGCCGGGCACCGCCACCGCGCCCGGCGCGCCGGGGACCCCGGGTGGGGTCGGGCCCCCCGGGTCGGTGGGGTCGGTGGGCGGGTCGACCGGCGGCGGGTCGACCGGCGGAGCCAGTATCGCCGCCACCACGTCGGTGTGGGCGGTGGTCACGGGGGCGGAGGGGACGGCCACGTCGACCACCCGGAACTCGGTGGTCCACTCGGTGGGGGTCACCGTGATCAGGGCGTAGCCGCGCTGGCGGGCGTTCGCATAGCGGGCCCAGGGCGCCACCGCGATGCTGTCCTCGACGACCTCGAGGAGGGACGGGTCGAACCGGCTGGAGATCGACGTGGTCACCACCTCGTGGGCGATGTCGGGGGCGTCGGGCGTCTCGTAGTCGAGGCGGACCCCGCCCATGGCCGCGAGGTGGATGTCGCCGGTGAGCACCATGGGGTTCGGCACCGCGTGGTCGACGAGGCCCTGCAGGAGCCGGTTGCGGGCGGCGACGTAGCCGTCCCACTGGTCGAAGTTGTAGGCCCGGGCCTCGCCCAGCACGATCGGCGTGGCCGTCATGACCGTCTGCTGGGCGATGGCGTTCCACCGCGCCTCGGTGGCCGCGAACTGGTCGTCGAGCCAGGCCTCCTGCTCGGTCCCGAGCATGGTCCGGGCGGCGTCGAAGCGCTCGGGGTCGTCGAGGCCCTGGGACACGCCGCCCGGGTACGTCGAGCGGTACTGGCGACCGTCGAGCACGAAGAAGCGGAGGAGGTCGGAGTGCTCGACGGTGCGGTGGATCCGGTAGTCGGAGCTGTCGGGGGCGGGCAGGCGCACGGGCTGGTGCTCGTACCAGACCTGGTAGGCGTCGGCCTTGCGCGCCCGCCAGGCGGCGATGGCCGTGGGGTCGCCCTCGGCCTCGCCGCCCTTGCCGAGGTCGCCGATCATGTTGTTGGCCACCTCGTGGTCGTCGAGGGTGACGATCCACGGCGCCCGGTGGTGCGCGGCCTGGAGGTTCGGATCGCTCTTGTAGAGCTCGTAGCGGGCCCGGTACGTGGCCAGGTCGACGCTCTCGGGCAGGGTGAGCGGCCGGGGCGGGCGGTTGGCGCTGGACTCGTAGATGTAGTCGCCCACGAAGACCACCAGGTCGAGGTCCTCGGCGGCGATGCCGGCGTGGGCGGTGTAGTAGCCGTCGGACCAGTTCTGGCACGACGCCAGGGCGAACCGGACCCGGTCGGGGAGGGCCCCCGCTCCGGGGAAGGTGCGGGCCCGGCCGACGGGGCTGGTGCGGCCGTCGGCGCGGAACCGGTACCAGTACCAGGTGTCGGCCTCGAGGTCGGCCACGTCGACGTGCACCGAGTGGGCCAGCGCGGCCACCGCCGGGGCGGTGCCGGACGCGACCACCGTGGTGAAGGCCTCGTCGGTGGCCACGTCCCACTCGACCGCCACGTCGGTGGCGGGCAGGGCCTCGCCCGGCACCGGCGCCAGCAGGCGGGTCCAGAGGACGACGCCGGTGGCCGTGGGGTCGCCCGAGGCCACGCCGAGGGGGAACAGGTCGCCCAGCGGCAGGGCGGCGGCGGCCCGACGGGCCGAGGCCAGCCCCAGCGGGTCGAGCAGGGCCAGCCCGGCGGCGGCCACGGCCCCGGCGAGGAAGGTCCGACGACTGGTGACGACGTCGGTATCGGTGATCGACTCGCTCACGGGTCCCCCTCAGGTCGCTGTCGCCCGGGGGAGTGTCGCGCAGCCGGCGGGGTCGTGCCGCCCGATAGCGTCGGGGCCCGATGGCTGCCCCCACCGCTCCGCAGCTGCGCAAGGCGCTCAAGCGCCGGGCGCCGGGCCTGGCGGCCGAGCGGGAGCTGTGGGCCGAGGGCCACCAGGTGGTGGTGGGGATCGACGAGGTCGGGCGAGGCTCGTGGGCCGGGCCGCTCACCATCGGGGCCGTGGTGCTCCCGCAGGACCGCCGGGTCAACAAGGTGCGCGACTCGAAGCAGCTCACCGAGCGCGAGCGGGAGGCCCTGTTCGACCGGATCACCGAGTGGTGCACCGCCTGGTCGGTCGGCCATGCCTCCCACCAGGAGTGCGACGAGCTGGGCATGTCCGAGGCCCAGCGCCTGGCCGCCCGCCGGGCCATCGAGGGGCTCGGCGTCCGGCCCGACCGCTGCCTCATCGACGGGAAGTGGGACTTCGTCGGTGGCGGGATCACCCGCATGATCGTGAAGGGCGACGCCACCTGCCTGTCGATCTCGGCGGCCAGCATCCTCGCCAAGGTCACCCGCGACCGGATGATGCGGCTCGAGGACGAGCACTACCCGGCCTACGACTTCGCCTGGAACAAGGGCTACCCGTGCCCCCGCCACAAGCAGGCGCTGCGCGGGCTGGGGCCCTCGGCCATCCACCGCCGCAGCTGGGCCTTCATGGACGACATCCCCTGGACCGGCGCCAAGCGCCACTGGCGCCCCGTCGACGAGGACCAGGGCCAGCTCTTCTGACGCCGGCGCGCCTCGGTTCCTCCGGCTGACCGGGCGACCAGCTGCGCCCACAGCCGGAAGAACCGACAGGCCACGGTTCCTCCGTCAGACGGGGCAACCCCTTGCGCCCACGGCCGGAAGAACCGCGACGTCGGCCTCCGGGCTCCGCTCGCCCGAAGGGGATCAGCCGGTGAAGGAGGGGTAGCCGCGGACGGCCACCGCGGGGCGCGCCGTGCCGCCACCCGCGACGGCGGGGTCGGCTGGCGGGGCGGGCGGCGTGGGGCCGGGGTCGTCGTCGCCCGGCGGGCGGCAGGTGGGGTCGGGGTGGCCGGCGGCCGGGGCACCTGCCGCGTCGAGCAGGTGGTGGTAGCTGGCCAGCTGGATGCTGATGCGGTCGCCGCTCGATGCCCAGTTGGGGACGCACACCGTCTCGTCGCCGTCGCCGAGGCGGGGGCTGGCGACCACGTCGACGGTGGCGTCGGGCGGGACAGCGGCGGGGATGTGCAGGTCGATGCCGGTCAGGAACGGGAGCCCGGTGGGTGCCACG
>JBBRFU010000180.1:0-6599 GCA_038241315.1 Acidimicrobiales bacterium
CGCCGACCCGATGACGGCACTGCGACATCCGTCACGTTCTGTTGACGAATGTTGCATTCTGGTTACCGAAGCGACCAACATGTCGATCTGATCCACCCGATCGGTGATCGGCGGCGCCGTCTCGGCCTGCCGCCAGGTCGCCAGCAGCCCCACGGTCCGCCGTCGGGGCCGCCGCACGAGCGATCGGTCCCCCTACCGAGGAGCACGTACACGTGAGCAGCCCCGAGAGCACCCAGGTCATCGACGGCATCGCCCCGAGGGCCAAGGTGCGCCGGAGCACCAGGGGCCTGCGCATCGCCGGCTGCCTGGCCGCGATCGTGGCGGTCGGCTTCACCAGCACGGCCTGCACCCCCGAGGAGGTGGCCCGCGACGCCATCGCCACCTACTGGGGCCCCTACACCGCCTGCGCCGAGCGCATCGTGGACCGGGAGTCCAACTTCCAGGCCGACGCGGTGAACCCGTCGAGCGGCACCACCGGGCTGTTCCAGATCCACCCCACCCACGCCACGTGGATCCGCAACACGTACGGCTACTCGTTCAGCGAGATGACCGACCCGTACAAGAACTCCCGGGTGGCCAAGGGCCTCTCGTCGGAGGCGCACCGCTACTACGGCGACGGCTGGCAGCCGTGGCGCCTCAGTGGCCGGGTCGCTCCCGGCGGCGGTTGCCCCGCCTGATCCGTCACGCCTGACCGCACGATGCCCGCCCCTCGGGGCGGGCATCGTCGCGTCCGGGCCCCCGGACGACCTGGGAGCGCCGGTGGCGCGGCGCGGGCACCGGCGGCCCACCATGCCGGCGTTCGATCATCGCCTCGGGCGCCACGGTGCCCGCCCCCTCGCGGTTGGCAACGTCGCGTGTGCGGTGCCGGGCCGGGCCGGGCCCTGAACCGGGGTGCAGGGTCGGACTACTGCTGTGTCATCCAACGTGTGCGATGTTGCGAGCTTGCGAGCCACTGAGCACACGCCGTCGAGGCGCCGCAGCGAAGCGAGGACCTGCCTGACGGAGCCAGGGTCGTCCGCCGAAGGCGGTCCACGAGACCCGAGACCCCTCCGCTTTCGTGTGGGCCGACCACCTCGCGGAGGTTGCCGGACACGGCACTAGCCGGTGAAGGCGGGGCGACCGGGCACAGGAGCTGCCGGTGCGGCAGCCGGCGGTGCGGGCACCGGGGCCCCGGCGGGGACCACCACGATGCGGACCGGGAGCTCCAGCCCCACGAACTCGCCGATCGTGTACCGGGCCACGAAGCGGTAGGTCCCGACCTGGGTGGCCGTCCCCGTCCAGTCGCCGCTCGGCAGGAAGGTGAGCCCGGGGGGCACGTCGCCCTCGAGCTCGAGCACGGTGTCCCCGAGCTCGCCGCCGAAGCGGCCGTAGACGTCGAGCGACGCAGGCGCGGTGCCGACCGGGATCGTCTGCGACTCCTCCGGCGGGCACGCCGTGGCCGTGGTGCTCTCGACGACGGTGGCGGTGGCGGAGGCCGGATCGCCCACTGCGTAGGTCTCGCCGGGCTCGATGGTCAGCACCACGGTGCCGGCGCGGCTGGCCTCGAAGGACACGATCGTCTGGCTCTCGCCGGCGGCGATCTCGATCGGGTCGGGGAGTGCGTCGTAGTCCGTGCCGGGAACCAACGTGCCGCCGTAGCTCACGTCGACCGAGATGGTGCCGGCGATGCTCCCGGGCCGCTCGACCTTCAAGAAGGCGGCGCCCGTGGTGGTGGTGATCGTGCCGTCGCAGTCGGTGGCGGTCTGGAGGGAGCCGTCGAGCGCCGCGGCCACCACCTCGGCGGGTGGCGCTCCCTGGGGCGCGGCGCCCGCGGAAGTCGTCGCCGAGGCCGCCCACCCCAGCAGCGCGGCCGCCACCAGGATCGTGGTCTTCGTGTGTCGTCGCTGGGTCCCTGCCTGTGCCATCCCGCGCCTCCTGTTGCGTTGTGAAGCCAGCGTGCCACACCCGATGGGGTGAGCGGTCGAGCGCGGGCCGGCCGGACGAGTGTCGGGCGGGTGCCGGCGCGAGCGGGTCGAGTGGTGCTCGAGCGGCCCGGAGGCGGCGCCTACCGGGCTCCGGTGGGCTTCGTCGGTCGTGGAGCGGCGGCAGCAGGGAGGTGCGTGACCGTCACCCGGTGAAGGTGGCGCGTCCCACGAGGGGCGCCGCCGGTGACGCGGGCGGTGGGCCGGCGGGCGCAGGGACCGGGGCCCCGGCGGGGACCACCACGATGCGGATCGGGAGCTCCAGGGCCGCGACGTCCCCGTTGGTGAAGCTGACGACGAAGCGGTAGGTCCCGACGCGGGTGGCGGTGCCCGTCCAGTCCCCGTTCCGGTCGAGGGCGAGCCCGGGCGGGAGGTCGCCGTCGATCTCGAGGTAGGCATCACCGATGTCGCCGAATCGGCCGTCGAGATCGAGCGACGCCGGAGCGCTGCCGATCGGGATCGTCTGCGTCTCCTCGGCGAAGCACTGCGCGTTCCAGACGACGTCGGCGAAGATCGCGGTGGCCGACGCCGGAGCAGCGACGGTGTAGCCCTCGCCGGGCTCGATGGTCAGCACCACGCTCCCACCCCGGGTGCTCTCGACCGTCAGGGTGGTTCTGCTCTGGCCGGCCGGGATCTCGACGGGATCGGGGAGCGGGTCGTAGTCCTCGCCGGCGATCAGATCGCCGCCGTAGCTCACGTCGACCGAGATGGTGCCCGCGATGTTGGCGGGCCGCTCGACGGTCAGGCTGCCCGCGGAGGTCGTGACGGTGGTCTCGTGGCACAGGTTGGCGGTGACGATGGAGCCGTTGGTCGCCGTGGCGACCACATCGGGACCGGGCGCCCCCTGCGGCGCCGCGCTCGCGGACATCGTCGCCGACGTCGCCCACGCGAGCAGCGAAGCCGCCACCAAGATCGTGGTCTTCGCCCGTCGTTGCGTCGCCTCTACCGGTGCCATCCCGCGCCTCCTGATCGGATCGGCGACAGCGTGGCACAAGCGATCGGGTGCCGCCGGGGGGCCCGTACGGCGAGCCGGTCGGGTGCCCCGAAGCGGAGCAGGTGCCGCTGGCGACCCGACGATCCAGGGGTCGGCTCCTGGTGAGCGGCACCGGCCCGGCGTCCGGCCTCGGCAGGCGGTGGCGATGGCGGTGGCGAGGGCGGCGGCTGGCGCCGGTGGTCGCGAGCGCACCGGGCGTGGGCCCCGAGTGGCGGGGCGGTCGTCGGCCGACCAACATGCGTTCCCTGACGACCCGTCAGGAACTGCGCGCCGACAGGGGAACCCGTGACGACCGATGCCACTGCTGCCACGGGTGCGCCCGCCGGCGACCCGCCGCTGCTGATCGCCGACGAGGCCCGGGTGCGCACGCTCACCCTCAACCGGCCCGAGGCCCTCAACGCCTGCAACGAGGCGCTGTACGACGCCCTCACCGAGGGCCTGCTCGGCGCGGCCGACGACCCCGCGGTGGCCGTCGTGCTGCTCACCGGCGCCGGGCGCGCCTTCTGCGCCGGGACCGACCTCGTGGAGATGGCGTCCCGGGTGATGGATCCGGACGGCTACGTGGAGGGCACCCACGGGTTCCTCGGCCTGGTGGACGCGCTGGTGGCGTTCCCCAAGCCGTTGGTGGTGGCCGTCAACGGGCTGGGCCTCGGGATCGGGACGACCATCCTGGGCTTCGCCGACCTGGCCTTCATGAGCACCACCGCCAAGCTCAAGTGCCCGTTCACCAGCCTGGCCGTGGCGCCGGAGGCGGCGTCGAGCTTCCTCTTCCCCCGCCTGCTCGGCCACCAGGCAGCCACCTGGGCGCTGCTGAGCAGCGAGTGGCTGTCGGCCGAGGAGGCCCACGCCATGGGGCTGGTGTGGAAGCTGGCCGAGCCCGATGACCTCCTTCCGGAGGCCCGCCGCCACGCCGAGGTGTTGGCCGCCAAGCCGATCTCGAGCCTGGTGGCGTGCAAGCGGGTGATGGTGGCGCCCCTGCGCGAGGGGATCGCCGCGGCGCGCGAGCGCGAGAACCAGTGCTTCGTGGACCTCATGGGTGGCCCGGCCAACGCCGAGGCCCTCGCCGCCTTCGCCGAGGGCCGCCCCCCGGACTTCACCGCGCTCCCGCCCGGCTGGTAGTCGGACCCCGGACCTCGCCGACCCCGCCCGGCTGGCAGCCACACCCCGTCCTGGCGCCCGCCGATCGAGCGGTACGTCGTCAGGGGTTGGGCGGCCCGGTGCCAGATCGAGGTGGCCAGGCCTGCGTCAGCCAGGGGCGGTAGGGGCCCGGGCGGCTGGCGGGAGCCTGGGTCCGTGATCGTGGCGCCGGCCGGCGCGGGATCTCCGGCGCACTGGGCTGGGCCCAGGGCGGCGGCGGGACGTACGGGTCCGGCGCGAGGCGGTGGTCGGCGAGGGTGGGGCGCAGGTCCTGGCCGGGGGGCCGCGGACGGCGCGGTGGGAGGCCGGCGTAGAGCGGGGCGATCGCCTCCCGCAGCTCCGGGGAGAGCTCGGGGTCGCCGTCGACCCAGCACCGATCGCACCGGGCGTCGTAGCAGCGCCCGAGGTCGTCGAGGTGGCGCTCCGATCGGTGCGGCGGGTCGGTCACCGGCCACCGCGGGTAGCGGCCCGAGAGCGGCGAGCCCCCGATGGGCCAGGAGCGGAGGCCCGTGCCATGACGGAAGGGCTGCGGGTCCGGCGCGTGGCCGTCGACGGCAGCGACGCCAGCGACGCCGCCGGTGGCCGGCACGGGCGTCGGGTGCCGAGCCGTGGCGCCGCACTCGAGCCCTGCGCCGTCGACAGCCTGCTCGATCGGGCAGGTCAGGAACCGGCCCCTCGTGGGGTCGGCGCGGAACGGCCGGAGCCGGTGGGAGGTGCCGGTCGAGTCGACGAAGAGCTCGCGACCGGTCTGCTGGTGGAGGTAGATCCACAGGGACGCGAGCCGCGAGCGGGGGATCTGGCCGACCACCGAGAACTCCTCGAGGTGGATGATCGATCCGATGCCGGACGCCTCGGCGGCGCGGGCGACCCGGTGCAACGGCCACCAGGGGAACGCCAGCACCGAGCTCCGAGCCGACAGGGTGCAGATGCGGAGCGTGACACCGACGGCCGTGAGCCAGATCGTGTCGGGACGGGGGTTGGCCATGGGTCGACCTCGCAGCGTGAAGGGGTGGGTCCGGTGCGGGGAAGGCACCGCCATCTTCGCCAGGGGGTCTGACATCGTGGTGGCATCGGCGCCCCCGGCTGCGGGTCGGTCGCTCGTTGGCTGCCCGCGGAGGCCCCCGACTAGGGTGTCCCAGCACCTTCACACGCGCTTGTAGCTCAATTGGATAGAGCATCTGACTACGGATCAGAAGGTTGGGGGTTCGAGTCCCTCCAAGCGCGCCAAACACCCAGGTCACAGCACTGCGGACTGGATGGACTGAACTTCCTCGATCTTCTTGGTCATCTCTTGGCACCCCGACGGCCTAGTAGGCCGAAGGAGACCAGCCATGCGAGGAACCATTCAGCAGCGGGGCAAGGACAGTTGGCGGATACGGGCGTACGTCGGACGGGACGGCTCCGGGAAGAAGCGGTACGTGTCCCGGACGATCCGAGGGGCATCGCGCGACGCTGAGCGAGAGCTGTCGCGGCTGCTCGTCGAGGTCGACGAGGGCCGTTACGTGGCCAGCGCGGCGATGACGTTGGACGGCTTGCTCGATCGCTGGCTCGACGTGAAGCGACAGCACGTCGCTGCCAGCACGTGGATCAACTACGAGTGGGTCGCACGTACCTACATCCGCCCGGCGCTGGGTGATCGCAAGATCGGGGCCCTTCGTCCGGTCGACCTCGACCTGCTCTACGCCGAGCTCGGTGGGCGTGGCCTGTCGGTCCGGACGGTGCGGATCTGCCACACCGTCCTGCGCCAGGCGCTGGAGCAGGCCCGCAAGTGGGGACTCATCGCCCGCTCGCCAGCGGTTGACGCCTCGCCGCCGGCCCAGCGCCAGGTGGAGGTGATCCCGCCGACCGTCGAGCAGGTCCTCGACCTGTTCGAGGCCGCCTACGAACAGGACCCCCGGTTCGGCACCTACCTGTGGGTGACGGCCGCGACGGGCTGTCGACGGGGCGAGACCTGCGCCCTGCGATGGACCGACATCGACCTCGACGGTCGCGAGCTCCGGGTTCGTCGTGCGATCGCCATGGACTTCGAAGCGCTGCGGGAGAAGGACACCAAGACCCACGCTTCGAGGCGCCTGGCGCTCGACGAGGGAACCATTGCGCTACTGCGCCAACATCGGCTCCGCCAGCGGGAAGAAGCACTCGCTCTCGGTGTGGGCCTGGCCGACGATGCCCTGTTGTTCGCCAACGCCGAGGGGCAGCCGTGGCGGCCCGACGTGTGCACGAACCGGTTCGGTCGGCTGCGGGCAACGCTCGGCCTCGAGCGAGTGCGCCTGCACGATCTCCGGCACTTCGTGGCGTCGGTGCTCATCGACGGGGGGATCCCCATCTCGACGGTGAGCACGAGGCTCGGTCACAGCCAGATGTCGACCACGCTCAACCTGTACACCCACGCCATTCCGGCCACCGACCAGAAGGCCGCCGACTACCTCGGCGACCTCCTCGGCCGACGCAGGCAGCGCCCCGCCGCCGAGACCTGAACCACGCACAGCGAAACACGCCCCAGCAGA
>JBBRFU010000181.1:0-6572 GCA_038241315.1 Acidimicrobiales bacterium
CGCCTCGGCGAGCCCGAGGACATCGCGGCCACGGTGCTCTACCTGGTGTCGGCGGCCGGCTCCTACGTGACCGGCAAGCTGATCGAGGTCGACGGTGGCCTCGAGCAACCGAGCCTCGACCTCGGCTTCGCCGACCTCTGAACGCGCGCCCGGATCCGGGTCGTGCCGGGGGTCGGTAGGCGTCCCTTACACTCGGGCGATGTCCTCGCCGTCCCGAGCCCACCGGGCCAGCGCCCAGCGCCGTCGAGAGGCGCTGCTCGACGCCGCCGCCGAACTGGCCGCCGAGGTGGGCGCCGGGGCGGTCACCCACCGGGCCGTGGCCGCCCGCGCCGGGGTGCCGCTGTCCACCACCAGCTACTTCTTCAGCTCCATCGACGAACTGGTGAGCGAAGCGCTGCGCCGGGGCGTCCAGGGCCGGGTGGCCGACTTCGACGCCGCCGAGCGGGCCTGGGTGCTGGGCGAAGGGCCGATCGACGCGGTCATCGAGGACGTCATCGACCAGGTGCTGGCCTCGTCGGTCACCGCCGAAGGCAGCCAGGTGGAGTACTACCTCGCCGCCGGACGCGATGCCGAGCTGCGGCCCCACGCCTCGGCCACCGTCACCCGCTTCGCCGAGCGCACCTCGTGGCAGCTCGAGCGCCTCGGCGCCCGCGGCCCCGACGACGCGGCCTGGGCCCTGCAGGCCTGGGGCGACGGGGCGATGCTCCACCGCCTGGCCGGTGTGGAGACCGACCACCGCGAGCGCCTGCGCGCCGGGATGCGCGCCCTCCTGGCCGCCGCCATGCTCTCCGAGGCCGAGACCGACGACCTCCTGGCGCGCTACGACCGCACGCCGGGGGGCGAGCTCACCGACACCGACCCTCCTCCCTCCGACGAGGTCGTCGGCGCCTAGCGCGAGAGGGCGTCGAGCCGGCCGTCCGATCGGCGACCGCCCGGCGGCCGCAGCTCGTCACCGCGAGTTGCCGGTAGCGTCGGCCGTCGTGGCGATGCTCGAGGACCCGCCGTTCGACCTCTTGTGCCCGGGACGGCGCCCCACGGGGATCGGGCCGGTCCTGCTGCCGTTCGGCCCCGACGGCACGCCCGACTGGGACGGCTTCGCCCACCTGCTGGGTCGGGTGGCCGACACGCCCCTCGTGCCGGCGATCAACCTCGCGCCGGGCGCCGCGGAGCTGCTCGACGCCAGCACCCGGGCCGAGGTCCTCGCCACGGTCGGGGCCGCGTTGGGCGGGGCCCCGTTCGTGGTGGGGGTGCGGGCCCACCGCGGCCCCGACGGTGGCTTCGACCCGTCCCGCCTGTCCGGCTCGGTCGCGGCGGCGACGCGCCACGGCGCCACCCCGCTGCTGCTCCCGTCGCCCGCGCTGGCCGCGCTGGGCGCTGACGAGCTGGTGGGCCTGCTGGCGTGGATGGGCGACTGGTGCGACCGGCTGCTCACCGTGGAGGCCCCGCCCGAGCGCTGGCCCGGCGGCCGCACCCGGGGCCTCGACGTGTTCGGGGCCATGCTCGAGCTGCCGGCCTGCGTCGGGGTGGTCCACGCGTCCTGGCGACGGGGGAGCGAGTGGGACCGGCTCCGCCTGCGAGACGAGCGGCGCCCCGACTTCCAGGTCTTCTCGGCCAACGAGCACGCCGTCGACCAGATCATGTTCGGCGCCGACCACGCCCTCGACCTGGCCGCCGCGGTGCCGGATGCCCTCGCGGATCGCGACGATGCCTGGGAGGCCGCCGACCCGGCCGTCCTGGAGCGCCACGACGCCCTCCAGGCGCTCGCCTCGCTCGTCTTCCGGCCGCCGGTGGCGGCCTCGCGCCACGCCCTGGCCCGGGTGCTGCACCTCCGGGGCTGGCTGCCCCACGACGGCGTCCACCCCGACCTGCCCCGTCGCCCGCCCTCCGAGGACGAGCTCCTGCTCCCCGCCCTCGACCGCCTCGGCGTGCTCGGCTGAGGCGAGCCGCACGCCCGCTGGGGATCGTCCCGGTCCTTCGGCGGGGCGCTCGGTCGCCGGCCGTGCGGGGAGCTGGAGCTCGATCGGGTGCGCTGTGCCATCCTCGTGCGGATGCGCGGGCCCGAGCGGTACTTCTTCGTCCACCTCCAGAAGACGGCCGGGACGTCGCTCACCGGATCGCTCCGCGACCAGTTCGGACCCGGCGCCGTGTACCCGCTGCCCGGCGACGAGGGGAGGGTGGAGGCGGTGCTCGACGTGGACCACCTCCAGCGGGTCTTCGCTCGTGAGCAGGATCGGATCCGGGTGGTGGCCGGTCACTTCCCCCTCTGCACCACCGAGGTCATCGGCGTGCCGTTCCGCACGTTCACGATCCTGCGGGAGCCGCTGGCTCGGACGCTGTCGTTCCTCCGCCACCAACAGGTGCTGGTCCCCGAGCTCGCCGATGCGTCGCTGGACGAGGTGTACAACCGGCCGAAGCAGCTCCACGCCCTCATCCACAACCACATGGTGAAGATGCTCGGACTGACGCCGGAGCTCATGACGCACGGGGCTGCGACGATGGCGTCCTTCGACGACGCGTACCTGGAACGAGCCAAGGCGGCGCTGGACCGGATCGACGTCTGGGGCCTGCAGGAGGACTACGACGGCTTCCACCGGAACCTGGAGGCGGCGTTCGGTTGGGACCTCGGCCCGCCTCGTCGATCCAACACGACGACGCCCGGTCCGGTGAGCGAGGAGCTCGCGGCGCGCATCCTCCGCGACAACGCCCTCGACGTCGAGCTGTACCGCTATGCCACCGACCACGTGCAGGCTCGCTTCGGCGATCGGCTCGTGCCGGGACCGTGAACCTCGTTGGCGTCGCGCCTCGACCGGGTGGTCAGGGCACGGGGCGGGCCAGGCGGGTGGTGCGGCGCCGGCCCCGCAGCTCCACCTCGCCGCACGACGCCCAGCGGGCCGCCTCCTCGGGGGCGGCGGCGGCCACGGCCTCGGCCGAGGCCAGCACCATGGGGTCGTAGGACTTGGCCAGCTCCGTGAGGCGCGACGCCTCGTTCACCGGGTCGCCGATCACCGTGAACTCGAAGCGACGCTCGTCGCCGATGTGGCCCGCCACCGCCTTCCCGTAGGCGACGCCGACGCCCGCGCTCAGCTCGGCGACGTCGATCGGCAGCCGTGACGTCACGGCCCGGGCGGTGGCCAGGGCCCGTCCGGCGGCGTCGTCGACGGCGGCCGGCGCCCCGAAGACGGCGAGGGTGGCATCGCCCTGGAACTTGTTGATCCACCCGCCGCGGGCGTGGACCTCGTCGACCACCACCGCGAAGAAGCGGTTGAGCAGCTCGACGACCTCCTCGGCCGGGCGGTGGCTGGCGATCTCGGTGGAGCCCACCACGTCGGCGAACAGCACGGCCACGTCGCACACCTGACCGCCGAGCTCGAAGCCGCGGTCGAGCGAGTCCCGGGCCACCTCCTCGCCCACCTGGCGGCCGTAGAGGTCGCGGACGCGCTCCCGCTCCTGGAGGCCGGCGGCCATGTCGTTGAAGCCGGCTTGGAGCAGGCCGAGCACGCTGCCGTCGTAGACCTCGATCCGCGTGTCGAGGTCTCCGGCGGCGACGCGGGCGATCCCGCCGCGCAGCGCCCGCACCGGGTCGGCCACCGCGCGGGCGCCGAGCACGGTGACCCACCAGCCCACCACCAGGCCGACGGTGCTCAGTACGAGCATGGTCACGGCCAGCTCGGTGGCGGTGGCGTCGCGCTGGACGAGGGCGAAGATGGCCGTGATCGCCAGGCCGGCCAGGGGGACCCCGGTGCCGAGGGTCCAGACCAGCACGCTGCGCGTGACGATGCCGGGGAGCCGGGGCCGATCGACGGGGTTCCACGACAGCGCGGCGCTCGCCAGCGGCCGCATCAGGCGCTCACCCAGGAGGTACGCGAAGGCGGCGGTGGTGTGGCCGCCGAGGACGATGGTGAAGGCCACCCGAGCCAGCAGGTCGATGTCGACCAGCGCGTTCACCAGCGCGAACAGGAACGCGGCGATGGTCCACACGATGGCGTGGATCACGAACAGGCGGAACGGCGCCCGCAGCAGCGCCGTCACCTCGCGGTCGGTGGGCTCGCGCTCCTCGAGCACCCACCGTCGGCCGGACCGCAGCCACGCCTCGCCCCAGAGCACGCCGAGCGGGATCACGATCAGGAGGAAGACGGCGCCGATGACGCTGTTGACCACGAGGAGCCGGGTGGAGACATCGGAGGAGGGCGTGCCGGGGAGCACCCAGGTGATGCAGACGGCCACCACCACGACGCCGAACAGGTTGGCCGCGGCCAGGGCGCCGAGCAGGCGCAGGCGCACCTGGTTGACCAGGAGCCGGCCCTCGGGACCGGAGAGGTGGACGGGGCCGGGACCGGTGAGCCAGGCGGTTCGGACGGGCGGGGCCGGGGCCTCGGGGACCGGCGCGACGGCGGCGGGGTCGGCCTCGGGCCCGGGGGCGCTGGGCTCCGCAGGCGTCGCGAGGCGATCGGCGGGGGGCACGGGGGAACGCTACCGGCCGGCTGCGAGGGCCGGCGGGAGCGACCGGGCGGGCCGGGGCATCGGCGGGCCGCGACCGTAGGCTCGGGCGGGCCGCCCGGCACCCGCCGCCCCGTGGCCCCGCGACCCCCGACGAGGAGCTCCCATGACCGAGATGACCTACCGACGACTCGGGCGATCCGGCCTGAAGGTCAGCGTGCTGTCCTTCGGCTCGTGGGTCACCTTCGGCGACCAGGTCGACACCGCCCTGGCCAAGGAGTGCCTCACCGCGGCGCGCGACGCCGGCGTGAACTTCTTCGACAACGCCGAGGCCTACGCCGGCGGGCAGTCCGAGCAGATCATGGGCGACGCCATCCGCGAGCTCGGGTGGGAGCGCTGGTCCTACGTCCTCTCCACCAAGATCTACTGGGGCATCCACAAGGACACGGTCAACATGGCCAACACCTTGAACCGCAAGTACCTGATGCAGGCCATCGACGGGTCGCTCGAGCGCCTGGGGCTCGACTTCGTCGACCTCCTCTACTGCCACCGGGCCGATGCCGAGACGCCCATCGAGGAGACGGTCTGGGCCATGTCCGACATCGTCTCGTCCGGCAAGGCCCTCTACTGGGGCACGTCGGAGTGGACCGCGGAGGAGATCCGCGCCGCCTTCGAGATCGCCGAGCGGCACCACCTCCACAAGCCGGTCATGGAACAGCCGCAGTACAACCTCTTCGAGACCAGGCGGGTCGAGAAGGAGTACGCCCGGCTGTACGAGGACTGGGGCCTGGGCCTCACCACCTGGAGCCCGCTGGCCTCGGGCCTGCTCACCGGCAAGTACGCCGACGGCATCCCCGACGGCAGCCGGGCCGCGCTGCCGGGCTACGAGTGGCTGCGGGCCATGGTCACCGACGCCGCCAAGAACGAGCAGGTCAAGGAGCTCACGGTGATCGCCGAGCGCCTCGGCGTGACCGTCGGCCAGCTGGCCATCGCCTGGTGCGCGGCCAACCCCCGCGTGTCCAGCGTGATCACGGGGGCCAGCCGGGTCGAGCAGGTCCACGAGAACCTGGCCGCCATGGACGTGCTCCCCCTCCTCACCACGGACGTGCTCTCCGAGCTCGACGCCATCGTCAGCTGATCCGCGCGCACCGGGAGCGCCTTCCGGGGCATCTGGGTACGGTCGGGGGATGGAACTCGACGAGGCCCTCGACTTCATGCGCGAGCACCAGCAGGGCGTGCTCGTCACCCAGCGCCGCGACGGTCGGCCGCAGCTGTCGAACATCATCTACGGCATCGACGATGCCGGCCTGATCCGCATCTCGGTCACCGCTCCACGGGCCAAGGCCCGCAACGCCGGGCGCGACCCGCGCGTGTCGTTGCACGTCACCCGCGACGACTTCTACGCCTACGCGGTGATCGACGGCCGGGCCGAGCTCACCGACGTCAGCCGCGAACCGGGCGACGCGGTCGGCGTCGAGCTGGCCGACCTCTACCGGGCCATGACCGGCGAGCACGAGAACTGGGACGCCTACTACCGGGCGATGGTCACCGACCAGCGACTCGTGTTGCGCATCCACCCCGAGCGGGCCTACGGGATGCTGCCGGAATGACGTCGACGGTCCGTCCCCCGCACCCGCCCGCCGCGCTGGTGCGAGAGGCGTACGCCGACTTCAACGCCCGTGACATCGAGGCCGCCCTGGCGCTGATGCAGCCCGACGTCGACTTGCCCAACGAGCTCGACCACACCCGCGTGCACGGCCACGGTGCGGTGCGCGCGTACTGGGCCCACCAGTTCCGCCTGATCGACCCGAGCGTCGAACCGACCAACATCTCGGCCGACGCCGAAGGGCGACTCGTGGTCGACGTGCACCAGATCGTCCGCGACCTCGACGGCAACGTGCAGACCGACACGACGGTGCGCCACGTCTACCTGTTGCGCGACGGGCTCGTCGCCCGCATGGACGTGCTCCACACCTGACGGCCGAACGTGACCGCCGCGGTCGCGGCGGCCACCGCCACCACCGGCTCGGCCGACAGCCGGAACCGCTGGTTGCCGTACGACAGCGCCGCTGTCGCGACCACGGCCAGCACCACCGCGACCATCGGGGCCAGCTCGGCCCGGCGCCGCACGAGCA
>JBBRFU010000182.1:0-6555 GCA_038241315.1 Acidimicrobiales bacterium
CAGGTCACGCTGCCGAACGTGGTGGGCGAGAACGTGCTCGTCGCCACCCAGGAGCTCGAGAACCTCGGCTTCGAGCTCACCGAGCCCGAGGTGGAGGCCTCGGACCGTCCCGAGGGCGAGGTGCTCCGCCAGAGCCCCGAGGGCGACACCGAGGTCGACGAGGGGTCCGAGGTCACCCTCACCATCAGCGGCGGGCCCGAGACGGCCGACATCCCCGACCTGGCGGGCCGCACCTTCGAGGCGGCGAGGGACGAGCTCGTGGCCCTCGGGTTCGACGGGGCGAAGATCACCCGGGCCGAGGAGGAGTCCGACCTCGATCCCGGCCTGGTCGTGCGCAGCGTGCCGGGCCCGGGCTCCCAGCCGCTGACGGCACCGATCGAGCTGGTGGTGTCGATCCCCCGCGTCACCACCACCACCGAGGCGCCCACCACCACCACCGAGGCGCCCACCACCACCGAGGCGCCCACCACCACCACGCCGCCCACGACGACGACGCCGCCCACCACCACCACGCCGCCCACCACCACCACACCGCCCACCACCACCAGCACCGCCCCCTGATCAGGGCGGCTCCCGGTCACCGGCCCGTCCTGGCCGGGGGGCCGGGGTGACCCCGGCAGGTGGCTCAGACGCCGGCGTAGGCGTCGACCTGGGTGAGGAAGTTGCCCACCAGGTCGTGGCCGCCGACGGTGAGGATCGACTCGGGGTGGAACTGCACGCCCTCGGTGGGGGCATCGCGGTGGCGGAGACCCATCACCAGCCCGTCGTCGGTCTCGGCGGTGATCTCCAGCACGTCGGGGACGGTGTCGCGCGCCACGATGAGCGAGTGGTACCGGGTGGCCTCGAGCGGCTGGGGGAGCCCCGTGAACACGCCGGTGCCGGTGTGACGGATGAGCGAGGTCTTGCCGTGCATGATCTGGGGGGCCCGGACCACGGTGCCGCCGAACACCTGGCCGAGGCACTGCAGGCCGAGGCAGACGCCGAGCACCGGCTTGCGACCGGTGAAGTGCTCGATGACCTCGTTGCTGATGCCGGCGGTGTCGGGGGTGCCGGGCCCGGGCGAGATGAGGATGCCGTCGGGCTCGAGGGCCACGGCCTGCTCGAGGGTGATGGCGTCGTGGCGGTGCACCACCGGATCGGCCCCCAGCTCCCCCAGGTACTGGACGAGGTTGTAGACGAACGAGTCGTAGTTGTCGATGACCAGCACCCGTCGTCCCATCGGCGCCACGGTAGCCGGGGCCTCGGTGGGCTCCGCCCGGGTTCGCCCGCCGGTCGGCCGAGCCGCGGGGGTTCCGGGAGCCCTGTCGGGTGCGGCCACTAGAGTCGCCGGTCATGGCCGACGATCCCACCGAGCCCGCCGACCGCACGGATGCCGAGGCCCTCGATCCCGGGGCCGATGCCGCTGACGTGGAGGGGGGCGCCGACGCCGGGCCCGCCGCGGAGGCGACCGAGGCCACCGACCAGGCCGTGGGGACGGACGAGGTCGACGCCGCCGCCGCGCCCGTCGAGGGCGCGAAGCCCGCAGCGAAGCCCACCACCGGAGACGCCGCCGGCACAGCCCCCAAGGTGGTGCGCAAGAAGGTCACCAGCAAGCGGGTCACCCCCAAGGGCGCTCCCCAGGGCGTGAAGGCCAAGAGCTCCAGCGCCGGCACCAAGGCGGTGCCGGCTGCCGACCACGACGACGACGACCCCGGGTTCTCGAAGCGCTACACCCCGCCGAAGGCCACCTACGCCCCCGGGCCCAGCCCGTGGTGGGTCCCGGCCCTCATGTTCGGCCTGCTCATCATCGGGGCCCTGGTCATCATGTTGAACTACATGGGCGCGTTCGGTGACGCCGAGAACATCCGCCTCGTCATCGGCCTGGCGTTCATCCTGGGCGGGATCATCACCGCCACGCAGTACCGCTGAGCAGCGCTCGGGCCAGGCGGAGCAAGGCCCCGGGCTGGTCAGCGGCCCGATCGGGCGGCGTCGAGGGGGCGCCTCGGCGAGGGTGACGCCCGGGCGGCGCGCAGGTGACCGTGAAGTTACAAGCCTGTGACCCTCCCCAGCGTTGTCCACAGGCTGGGGAAAGGCGTTCGATCGGGTGACGGCCGCGCCGGCGACCGGTCAGAGGTCGTCGGCGGGGGTGATCAGGTCCATGTCCTCCATGCAGTGGCGGGGCGGCTCGGGCACCTCGTCGTTGGCCATGGTCATGCGGACGGTGGTGCTGCAGATGGAGCACTCGTAGGTGAGCCGGACCTTGCGCAGCTCGCCCGGGTCGGGCGGCGCGGGCACCGGCCGGGCGAACCCGCCGAGGATCTTCATGCCGACCCGCAGGAGGACGAAGGCGGCCACCACGGCGACCACCACGTTGAGGATCGGCCACGGCACGGGCCCAGCGTACGGCCCGGCGACGGTCGGGCCCCACCCGGGGAACCGGCGGCCGATCCCGTCCGTCGCACCGACATGCACCTCCGACGGATCCTCCCCGCCCTGGCGGTCACCGCCGCCCTGCTGGCCGGTTGCAGCACCGAGCAGGCCACCCCGCCTGCTCCCACGGGCCCGGGCCGGACCGATGCGGGCCCGACCGAGCCCCGGATCGACCTCGACCCGGAGCGCTACCTCCTCGAGTACCGCGAGGACGCCGGCGACGGATCCGCCGGGAGCGGCGGACAGGTCACCACCTCGGCCGAGGCCACGGACGGGGAGGCCGGGCCCGAGGTCATGCCCCCGCCGCCGCCGACCATCCACGACGCCAACACCTTCGTCGACCCGGGCGAGCACCCGTTCGTGCCCGTCGACGAGCAGCCGTCGTCCACCTTCGGCCTCGATGTCGACACCGGCTCCCCGTCGGTCGGGCGGACCTTCCTCACCGAGGGGACGCGGCCTCCGACCGCCTCGGTCCGCACCGAGGAGTGGGTCAACGCCCTCGGCTCCGAGCAGGAGGCGCCGACCGACGGTGACCTCGGGGTGGCCGTCAGCGGGTCCAGGGGCGCCCTCGGCCAGGAGGGCACCCACCTGGTGCGGGTCGGCGTGGCCGCCCGGGACCTGGCTGCCGAGGACCGGCCCGCGGCCCACCTCACCTTCGTGGTGGACACCTCCGGCTCCATGGACATCCGCGAGCGCCTCGGCCTGGTGCAGGCCTCGCTCGGGCTGCTCGTGCTCAACCTCCGCGACGACGACACCATCGCCATCGTCGAGTACTCGGACGAGGCCGGCGTGGTCCTGGAGCCGACGCCGGTTGCCGAGGCCGAGCGCATCGTGGCCGCCATCGACGAGCTCCAGCCCAGCAGCAGCACCAACCTCGAGGCCGGGCTCCGCGAGGGCTACCGCCAGGCCGAGGCTTCCTTCGACCCCGACGGCATCAACGCCGTGATCCTGGCCTCCGACGGCGTGGCCAACGTCGGCCTCACCCGACCCGACGGCCTGGCCGGCGTGATCTCCGAGCGGGCGGCCGACGGGATCCACCTGGTGACGGTGGGCTACGGCATGGGCAACTACAACGACGACCTCATGGAGCAGGTGGCCGACCGGGGCGACGGCTTCTACGCCTACCTCGACACCTACGAGCAGGCCGAGAACCTCTTCGGGGACCGGCTGACCTCCACCCTCGCCGTGGTGGCCGACGACGCCAAGGCCCAGGTCACGTTCGACCCGGAGCTGGTGTCGTCGTACCGGCTGGTCGGCTACGAGAACCGGGCCCTGGCCACCGAGGACTTCGACGACGAGACCGTCGACGCCGGTGAGGTCGGGGCCGGCCACCGGGTCACCGCCCTCTACGAGATCGTCCTGCCCGACGCCGAGGTGGCCCCGGCCGACGACGCCGCCCTCGGCCGCGCCGCGGTGCGCTACCGGTCGACGGCCTCCGGGCAGGTGGTCACCGTCGAGGCGCCGATCACCTACGGCGACGTGTCGGGCGCCTTCGAGGACGCCCCCGCCGACCTCCGCCTCCAGGTGGCCACCGCCGCCTTCGCCGACTGGTTGGGTCGCCCCGGCTCGGCAGGGGCCGAGGAGGCGGGAGGCCTGGGTGAGATCCGGGCCGCGGCCGAGGCGGCCGCCGCCGAGCTCCCCGCCGCCGGCCTCCCCGGCTCCGCCCTCACCCCCGACGACCTGGTCGACCTGATGGCTGCCGCCCAGACCGCCTCCCCCGCCCCCGCCCCCCAGCCCACCCAACCCGACGAGTAGCTCGAGCACCGCAAGCGCCCCGAGCGACCTGGTGGTGGGGAGGGGGGGAACGCGCCGGTGCCCCGGCCCTGCAGGACCGGGGCACCGGCGGTACCGATGTCCAGCGGGTGGCCGAGCCCGTCGTCCCGCTCATGGAGCGCCAGCCGCTTCGCCGGAGGCGAGAGGGCCCGAGCGGCCCGGGACGGAGCGAAGCGGAGTCCCGAGAGCGGAAGGAAGAGCGTGGGTGAGCCGAGCCGCCAGGCGAAGGCCAACGACGAGTGACGGCGAGAACCAGACCGAACCCGAGATCATCGAGCCGCGAGGGTGAGGCGAAGCCTCAGTCGAGCCGCTCGATGATCGTCGCGTTGGCCATGCCGGCGCCTTCGCACATGGTCTGGAGGCCGTAGCGGCCGCCCGTGCGCTCCAGCTCGTTGAGCAGGGTGGCCATGAGCTTGGTGCCGGAGCAGCCGAGGGGGTGGCCGAGGGCGATGGCGCCGCCGTTCACGTTCACCTTGGACATGTCGGGGGAGTACTCCTTCTCCCAGGCCAGGACCACCGAGGCGAAGGCCTCGTTGATCTCGATGAGGTCCATGTCGTCGAGGGTGAGGCCGGCCTTGTCGAGGACCATCTTGGTGGCCGGGATGGGGCCGGTGAGCATGAGGATGGGATCGACGCCGGTGACCGCGAAGGAGTGCACGCGGGCGCGGGGCTTGAGGCCCAGCTCCTTGGCCTTCTCTTCGCTCATGATCAGCATGGCCGAGGCGCCGTCGGTGATCTGCGACGAGTTGGCGGCGGTGACGCGGCCGTTCTCGGGGTCGAAGGCCGGCTTGAGCTTGGCCAGCGATTCCATGGAGGAGTCGGGGCGGATGCCCTCGTCGGCGGTGACCATCTCGTCGGTCTCGATGACGGTGCTGGTCTCGCGGTCGAAGCGCTTCTCCTTGACCGGCAGGATCTCGTTGTCGAAGCGGCCCTCGTCGCGGGCCCGGGTGGCCCGCTTGTGGCTCTCCACGGCGAAGGCGTCCATGTCCTCGCGGGAGATGTCCCACTTCTGGGCGTTGAGCTCGGCCGAGGTGCCCTGCATGACCACGCCGCCCACGGGGGCGTAGCGCTCCATGACCTTGGGGCCCATGGGGAAGCTGCCGGGGGTGACCGAGGCGCCCATCGGGGTGGTGGACATCACCTCGACGCCCGCCGCGATGACGATGTCGTAGGCGCCGGCGATGACGCCCTGGGCGGCGAAGTGCACCGACTGCTGCGACGAGCCGCACTGGCGGTCGATGGTGGTGGCGGGCACGGTGTCGGGGAAGCCGGCGGCGAGGACCGCGGAGCGGCCGACGTTGACCGACTGGTTGCCGACCTGCATGACGCACCCCATGATCACGTCCTCCACGAGGGCGGGATCGAGGTCGTTGCGCTCCACGAGGGCCTTGAGGACCTCGGCGGCGAGGTCGGCGGAGTGCCACCCCGAGAGCTTGCCGTAGCGCTTGCCGCCGGGCGTGCGGACGGCATCGACGATGACTGCGGTGGCCATGTGGCTTCCCCTTTCGGCCCCGGTGCGGGGTCCGGTTCTTCTTCTTGACCGATCGGTCTAGTTCCAGTCTGGACGCCGGTCCATGATGGGCGCAACACGGACGCGTCACACCGTGTGCCGAAAACTTCCCTACGCTGTGCGCCTCATCGAGGGCACGGGGAGGGTCGGCGCCACGTCGCCGGGTTCGACCCCTCGCCCTCCCGCACCAAGGGGATTCGGGCCATGAGCCAGACCACCGATCGCACCACCGCCACCACGGTCGCCGGGGCCTTCCTCGAGACCGTGCGAGCCAACGGCGGGGTGGTCGCGCTGCGGTGGAAGGACGGGGACACCTGGCGGTCCTGGACCTTCGACGAGTACGCGGACCGGGTGGCCCGGGCGGCGGGCGGCCTGCGGGCCCGGGGCGTCGGGCCCGGCGACCGCGTGGTCCTCATGATGCGGAACCGCCCGGAGTTCCACGTGCTCGACCTGGCCGTGCTCATGCTCGGCGCCACGCCGATCTCGATCTACAACTCGTCGGCCGCCGACCAGGTCGAGTACCTGGTGGGCCACTCCAAGGCCTCGGTGGGCGTGGTGGAGGGCGATGCCTTCCTCGCCCGCTTCGCCTCGGTGCGCGATCGGCTCCCCTCGCTGCGCGCCCTCGGCGTGGTCGACCCCGGCGACGAGGCGGCCGACTTCACCTGGGACGACCTCCTGGCCGCCGACCCCATCGACCTCGACGCCGCGGTGGGCCAGCTCCACCCCGACGACCTCGTCACCGTCATCTACACCTCGGGCACCACCGGGCCGCCCAAGGGCGTGATGATCAACAACGCCAACGTGCTCTTCGTGGTCCAGGCCCTGTGCGACCTGCTCGGCCTCGACGACTACACGGGCAAGCG
>JBBRFU010000183.1:0-6537 GCA_038241315.1 Acidimicrobiales bacterium
GCCGGCATCGACTGGACCACGCTGCGCCCGGGCGTGCGGCTGCTCGTCGGACAGGTCCTGTGCGAGCTGTCGGCGTGGGCCGTGCCCTGCCGCAAGAACGACCAGTGGTTCACGGGCCGGTCCGACCGCATGAGCCACGACCTGCACCCCGGCTGGTCGCGTGTCTACGCCTGGGTGCTCGAGCCCGGCACCGTGGCCACGGGCGACGAGGTGCTCGTCGAACCCTGACCCACTGGTTCTCGACGCGCGGATCGACCGTCGCCGGTCGATCCGCGCGTCACGAACCAGTGTGGGGGTGGGCGTCAGATGGTGTAGGCGGCGTTGGCCAGGACCCGGCGACCGAGGTCCATGTCGCCCTCGACGGTGACGTCGTGGCGGGAGGCGTCGGCGGGGCGGCGACCGGCGGCGTAGCGGAACCACACCAGCGTCGGGATGGTGATGGTGGTGGTCGGCTCCTCGAGGTCGTCGACCACCGTGGCCCGACCGTCCACCCGCACGTCGACGGTGCGCTCGGTGTCGCCGGTGAGGCGGAACCGCACCGACTGCCCCTCGGTGGCCCCGGCCTTCTTCCCGACGATGAACCCGAGCGCGGTCGAGTGCTCGTCGAGGCTGACGTCGACGGCGTGGCCGCTGGCGTGGCCGGGCAACCCGAGGGCCTCGCGCGCGTCCTGCTCGTGGATCCAGCAGTCGAAGACCCGGATCTGCATGAAGCGGCCGTAGGTGTCCTGCCCGGCGGGGGTGAAGGACTCGGCGTCGAAGTCGGCGTCGGCCATGGCATCGAGGGCGGTGGTGCGCTCGGCCACCACCTGCTCCAGCTCGGCCAGCACCTCGGCGCCGGAGCGCTCCCGGCGGCGGGCGACGGCGACCTCGTTGAACTCGCCGATCTGGTTGGCCACGTGGGGGGCGTCGGCGACCTCGACGGCCTCGTCGGGGCGGCCGAGCAGCATCAGCTCGGTACCGATCACGTGGCTGTACAGGTCCTTCACCGCCCAGCCCGGGCACTCGCTGGCGGCGTGCCACTGCTCGTCGTCCAGCTGGCGTCCGAGGTCGATCAGGGCGTCGAACTCCTCGCGCAGGGCGGCGACGAGCGTGTCTCGATCGGAGGCGGCGGGCATGCCCGGACCATAGGGCCAACCCGACTCGCCCCGCGTCCACGGCCGACGGGTCGTGCGTCGAGAACGACGAGACCGGCGAGCCCGACGTCTGCGCGCCCGAGGGGTGGGCGCCATCTCGTCGAGAACGGCTACCCGGGGCGGCTGGCGAGGTCGCGCCAGAGCGCCCGGTAGGTGGGGTACACGTAGCCCTCGGTCACCCAACCGGCAGCGACCAGCTCCTCGTGGAGCTGGGGCAGGTTCCGGAACGGGACGCCCATGTCGACGTGGTGGGCGAGGTGCCAGCCGGTGTTGAACGGGGCGATCCAGAAGCGGGCCAGCAGGTTCTGGCGGACGTGGTGGGTGGTCTGGCGCCGATCGGACGAGGCCTGCATGCCGCCGTGCTCGGCGATGGAGCGCAGGCGGTTGACCACCCGCCAGACGGTGAGCCACGAGCCGAGCCAGAGCACGGGGTAGGTGAGGGCGCCGACGGCGCCGGCGACCGACACGCCCCAGGTGGTGAGGACGGCGGCGAGCACGACCTGGGCGACGACGATCTTGCGGGCGATGCCGAATCCCTGCTCCTTGCGCGCGGCGTGCACCAGCACCTTCAGGTTCTTCCGACCCGAGGTGCCCCGCAGGTCGCGCCACAGCTTGCGCTTCAGCGACGCGCGGGTGATCGGGTAGCCCTGGTACAGGTTGAGGTCGGGTTCCTCGGGGCCGAACTCCTCCCGGTGGTGGGCGAAGTGGCTGCGTCGGTAGAGCTCCATCGGGACGAAGGCCGGGTAGGCCGCGAGCCAGCGGCCCACCGAGTCGTTCACGCGCTTGTTCGTGAAGAGCAGCTTGTGGGCGGCCTCGTGCATGAGGATGGCCATGCGGGCGTGCACCGCGCCCATGAGCACGAGCGACGCCGCCCAGGCGAGGGGGTGGTCGAGGTACAGGGCGAGGGCGATGGTGACGGCGGCGTGGCCCCACGTGAGCAGGACCGAGCCGACGTTGGCCACGTCGTCGATGCGCCGGAGGCCGTCGCGGATCTCGCGGATCGGCTTGCCGGTGGGCCCGAGGCGGTCGGTGGGCAGGACATCGGGCAGCACCTCGGGCGGCGGGACCATGCTGGTCCGGATGCCTGCGTCACGATCCGTCACGGCCATGGCCCCATCTTACAGTTATCCTGCACGTGTTTGACAACAGTGATATCGAGGGGCGGCCGCTCACCGCTCGCTCGGTGATCGCGTCGACCCTCCTCGGCGTGGACCCGCCGCGCCTGCCGACGCTGGCGCTCGTGCGGTCCGGCGAGCTGTTCGGCCTCTCGGAGGGCGCCACCCGCACCGCCCTCTCGCGCATGGCCGCGGCCGGCGACGTCGAGGCCGACGGCAGCGCCTACCGGCTGGCCGGCCCGCTGCTGGAGCGCCACGCCCGCCAGCAGTCGGCCCGGGGCACGGCCGCGCGGCCGTGGGACGGCACGTGGGAGCTGGCCCTGGTGGCCGATGGCCGGCGCCCGGCCGCGGAGCGGGCCCGCCTGCGCGACGCCGCCCGCCGCCTGCGCCTGGCCGAGGTGCGGGAGGGCTGCTGGGCCCGCCCCGACAACCTGGACCCGGCCCGCTCGCCGGCGGAGCGCGCCGTCGTCACCGCCCAGTGCGTCACCGTGCGCGCCGCCCGACCCGACGACGTCGGCGCCTTCGTCTCCGCCTTCGATCCCGAGGGCTGGGCCGGCACCGCCCGGGAGCTGCTCACCCGGATGGGTCGCGCCCAGCCAGCGCTCGACCGGCGCGACCCCGGCGCGCTCGCCGACACCTTCCGCCTCGACGCCGCCGTGGTGCGCCACCTGCTCGCCGACCCGGCCCTGCCCGCCGAGCTCGAGCCCCCCGACTGGCCGGCGGCGCCGCTCCGGGCCGCGTTCGCCCACTTCGACGCCGGGTTCAAGGCCACATGGCGGGCCTGGTATCGGTCGTTCCAGTCGGCGTGACGGGCCCCGACGTGCTCAGGTCCGGGTCGGTTCGTGCCGACAACGGTGGCATGCGAACCGGAGGGAGGTCGGACCGATGCGTCGTCGCGCTCGTCCTCGTCCTCGCGCTCGTCCTCCTCCTCGCCGCCTGCGGAGGGTCCGACGCCGACGTCGCATCCGAGCGCGACGACCGCGCCGGGCAGGACGACGACGGCGGGCGCGACACCGATGACACCGACGACGGGGTCGCCGCCGCCGGTCGCAGCTCGACCACCACCACGGGGTCGACCACGACCACCACGACCACCACGACCACCACGACAACAGTCCCGCCCACCACCGCTGCGCCCACCACGCAGCCGCCACCCCCGCCGACCACGGCCGCGCCTCCTCCCCCGCCGCCGCCCACGACCGCGCCGGCACCGTCACCGTCGGCCCCCCAGCACGGGACCCGGAACACCGGGTGCGAGCAGTACATGTACGACCAGATCAACGCCGCACGGCGCAACGCCGGCCAGGGCACCCTGGCCTTCGACACCGTGATCCAGTACATCGCCGTCGGCTGGTCCGACCAGATGGCCGGCAGCCAGACGCTGCGCCACAACCCGGACTACGGCGACCAGATCCTGCGCCACCGCGACTACCGCACCGCCGGCGAGAACGTGGGCCGAGGCTACGAGCAGGGCTCCCTGTTCCAAGCGTTCATGAACTCGCCCGGCCACCGGGCCAACATCGAGTCCGGCGCCTACAGCCACGTGACCGTCGGGTGCCTGACCGACGGCGGCGGCCAGCTGTGGGTGACCCAGAACTTCTGGGGCAGCTGAGGATCAGACCCCGTGGAGGTAGACCTTCATGGCGCACCCTAGGCTCGGTCGCCATGTCCGACGATCGCCTGTACTTCCGCCAGCTGCTCGCCGGGCGCGACTTCGCCCGGGACGACCTGATCGCCCGCCAGATGGTGAACTTCGTGTACCTGGTGGGCGACCGCGAGACGGGCGAGGCGGTCGCCATCGACCCCGCCTACGACGTCCAGGGCCTCGTCGACGTGCTGGCCGAGGACGGCATGCGCCTCACCGGCGCCCTCGCCACGCACTACCACCCGGACCACGTGGGCGGGGACATGATGGGCCACTCCATCCAGGGCGTGGCCGACCTGCTCGCCATCGCCCCGGTCCCGATCCACATCCAGGAGGAGGAGAAGCCCTGGGTCCAGCGGGTCACCGGCGCGGGCGACACCGACCTCGTCACCCACGTCTCGGGCGACACGGTCATGGTCGGCGAGATCCCGATCGAGCTCATCCACACCCCCGGGCACACGCCGGGCAGCCAGTGCTTCCTGGTCGACAACCGCCTCGTCGCCGGCGACACGCTCTTCCTCGAGGGCTGCGGCCGCACCGACCTGCCGGGCGGCGACGCCGGCCTCCTCTACGAGTCGCTCACCCAGAAGCTGGCCAAGGTGCCCGACGACGCCACGCTCTACCCCGGCCACCTGTACTCGCCGGAGCCGTCGGCCCCGATGGAGGAGGTCCGGCGGTTCAACATGGTGTTCCAGCCGCCGGACAAGGACACGTTCCTGCGGATGTTCGGCCGCTGAGCGGCCGGGCGGTCCGGCCTACAGGACCAGCTCGATCACGCCCCCGCCCGTGAGGGCGATCACCAGCGTCGGGGGTACGAGGCCGACGAAGGTGCCGGCCAGCACGGTTCGCATGGGCATGCGGGTCAGCCCGCAGAGCCAGTCCACCGGCTGGAGCAGGAACGTCACGCTGCGGAGGGCGACCACAGCCCAGAAGCCCCGCTCGCACAGCTTCGACTCGAGGCGCTGCAGTCGCGGGGGGAGCCGGGCGATGAAGGCGTCTCGACCCAGGCGCCGCGCCCCGACGATGCCGACGGTGCTGGCGAGGAAGCCGCCGATGAGCGAGAGCACCACACCGCCGACCGTGCCGAAGAGCGTGGTCGCCGGGATGACGAACAGCAGGCCGGGCACGTTGAGCGGCACGAGCAGCACCATCAGGCCCACGAACAGCAGCGGCCCCCACACGCCGGCGGCGTCGATGGTGGCCTGCAGCTCGTCCTGGTCCGAGAAGCGGCCGATGACCCCCGAGGTGACGACGGCGGCGACCAAGGCCACGATGCCGATCCCGACGGCGGCCCGGAGCAGCCAGCGCCGGGACGAGGCGGACCGGAGGGGTCCGGCCGGCGGCGTCAGCTCCATGGCTCGGTGTTCGCCGCCGCCAGCAGGTGTTCCTGCCGGTAACAGAGAGCGTCCCGGTCGGTCACGTCGCCCTGCAGCCCCCGAGCAGGTCGGGGCAGGCCGTGCCGCCGAGCCCGGTCTCGGCGCACTCGACCAGGTCCAAGACGCCGGCCTGGGCCACGGCCAGGCGGGCTCCCACCTCCGGTTCGGACCAGGGCGAGCCCGGCTCCAGCGAGGTTCGGCTCGCGGACCACGCCGCCAGGTGGCCGCCAGCGGAGTGCCCGACGAGGGCCACCCGGTCCAGGTCGATCGCCAGGTCGGCGCGGGCGAGGTGGTCGACGGCCGCGGCGACGTCGTCGAAGGTCTCGGGGTAACCGCCGGCGAGCGCGCCGGCCACGACCTGGAGGAATCGGCGGCGGGCCAGGGTCGTGGTCACCCCGGGAGTCTGTCCGGGTCCCGGCGGTACCGTTCGGTCGGTGAGCGCGCCTGCTGCCGACCAGATCCTCGACGTCGACCTGCTCGCCTTCGAGCGGGGCGACGCCACCCAGCGTCGGGCAGTGGTCGACGGGGTGATGCGCAGCCTGGCGACCGGCTTCGTCTACACCGCCACCGACCTGTCCGAGACCATGCTGGACGACGCCTACGGGATGCTCCGGGCCTTCTTCGAGCTCGACCAGGACCGCAAAGACGGCTGGATCGCACCCGGCACCCACGGGCAGGCCGGGTACACGGGCCTGCTGGTCGAGACCGCGGCGACCTCCGAGGTGCCGGACTGGAAGGAGATGCTCAACTGGGGCCCGACGGTCCCCGAGGGGCACCCCATGCGGCGCCGGTACCCGCACCGCTTCCACGACCCGGTGCTGCCCGAGGCCGACGTGCCCGGCATCACCGCCGTGCTGACCGAGTTCCACGAGCGGGTCTTCGACACCCAGCGCCGGTTCCTGCGCATCATCGCCCTCGGCCTCGGCGCCCACGAGTCGCTGTTCGAGGAGCTGCTGAAGGACGGCCCCGTCCTCAACCGCGCCATCCGCTACCCGCCGATGTCGGCGGCCCCCGGCGACGACGGCCCGGCGGCGCACGAGTGGGCCGGCGCCCATGCCGACATCAACCTCACCACCGTGCTGCCCCGGGCCACCGAGAAGGGCCTGCAGGTACGCACCGAGGCCGCCACCGCCGAGGACGTGGCGGTCTGGGTCGACGCCGCCCCGCCGGACGGCCACGTCATCCTCAACACCGGGATCATGCTCGAGCGGATGTCGAACGGGATCATCCCCTCCGGGTGGCACCGGGTGGTGGCCGACCCCGACCAC
>JBBRFU010000184.1:0-6512 GCA_038241315.1 Acidimicrobiales bacterium
ACCGTCGTCGCGGGCGAAGGCGCGCAGCAGCCGGGTGAAGGCGGTGGTGGTGGAGGCCGCCTTCTTGCCCGAGCCCTCGCGGAACTCGTCGAAGACGGCGTCCTGCGGTTGGATCAGTGGCTTCTTGGTGCGCACCAGACGCTTGGGCAGCGAGCCGCCGAGCTGGCGTCGTCGATCCATGAGGTAGGTGTGAAGCTCCGAGCCGTCGGGCGGCCGGTAGTAGGGCGCCTCGGCCCCGTCGGCCAAGGCCTCCTCGGGGATCTCCTCCTCGAGGTGGAGCCGGGTCCGCAGCACGCGCAGCTGCTCGTTGCTCATCTTCTTGATCTGGTGGGTGGCGTTGCGGCCCTCGACCTCGGTGCCGAGGGTCCACCCCTTGACCGTCTTGGCCAGGATGACCGTCGGCTGACCCCGGTGCTCGGTGGCGGCCTTGTAGGCGGCGTAGAGCTTCGAGTAGTCGTGGCCGCCACGGGGGAGCCAGCGCAGGTCGTCGTCGGAGAGGTGCTCCACCATCTTGCGGAGACGGGGGTCGGGGCCGAAGAAGTGCTCCCGGATGTAGCTGCCGTCCTCCACGGTGTAGCGCTGGAACTCGCCGTCGACGGTCTCGTCCATCTTCTTGACCAGCACGCCGTCGACGTCCTTGGCGATGAGCTCGTCCCACGCCGAGCCCCAGACCACCTTGATGACGTTCCACCCGGAGCCGCGGAACACCGCCTCGAGGTCCTGGATGATCTTGCCGTTGCCCCGCACCGGGCCGTCGAGGCGCTGCAGGTTGCAGTTGATGACCCAGGTGAGGTTGTCGAGGCCCTCCCGGCCGGCGAGGGAGATGGCGCCCAAGGTCTCCGGCTCGTCGGTCTCGCCGTCGCCGATGAAGCACCACACCCGGCTGCCGCTGGTGTCGTCGAGCTGGCGGTGGTGGAGGTAGCGGTTGAAGCGGGCCTGGTAGAGCGAGTTGATGGGGCCCAGGCCCATCGAGACGGTGGGGTACTCCCAGAAGTCGGGCATGAGCCGCGGGTGGGGGTAGCTCGACAGGCCCTCGCCGTCGATCTCACGGCGGAAGCCGTCGAGCTGTCCCTCGGTGAGGCGACCCTCCAGGTAGGCCCGGGCGTAGATGCCGGGGGCGGCGTGGCCCTGGATGTAGACGGCGTCGCCGGCGCCGCCGTCGTCCTTGCCCCGCCAGAAGTGGTTGAACCCCACGTCGTAGAGCGAGGCGGAGGAGGCGAAGGTGGCGAGGTGGCCCCCGATGCCCTCGGCGGCCTTGTTGGCCTTCACCACCATCACCGCCGCGTTCCAACGGATGAACGCCCGGATGCGGCGCTCCATCTCGATGTCGCCCGGGAACCAGTAGGTGGACCGCTCGTCGGCCAGCGGGATGGTGTTGATGTACGGGGTGCGCACCGGGGCGGGCACGCCCAGCCCGAGCTCGTGGCTCCGGCCCATGAGGCGCTGCATCAGGTACTCGGCTCGGCCGGCCCCGCGCTGGGCGGCCACGGCGTCGAGCGACTCGAGCCACTCCTTCGTCTCGGTCGGATCGGCGTCGTGCAGCTGATCGACGAAGTCGTCATCCATGCCCATGGGTGCCATCGTGCCTCCTGGACGGTGCAGTCGCACCGTTACCGGAGGGTCATTTACCCGGTGGTCATCCGGTCACCCGGGCCGGGCGCCCCGGACTCGGCTGCCATGCTGGGCCCATGTCCGACGCCGCGCCGCTCCGCATCTACACCGACGGGGCCTGCAGCGGGAACCCCGGCCCCGGCGGGTGGGCCTGGGCGTCGTCCCGGGACCACCACGGCAGCGGCGGTGAGCCGGCCACCACGAACAACAAGATGGAGCTCACCGCGGTCCTGCGGGCCATCGAGGACAACCCGGGCCGCCCGCTGCGCATCGTCATGGACTCCACCTACGTGAAGGACGGGCTCCAGAAGTGGTCGGTCAACTGGATCCGCAACGGGTGGATGACCAAGGACCGCAAGCCGGTGAAGAACCGCGAGATCTGGGAGCCGCTCATCGCCGCTCGCGACGCGCGGGCCCACGAGCTGACCTTCGAATGGGTGAAGGGGCACTCCGGTGACCCGCTCAACGACCTGGTCGACGAGCTGGCCGTGGTGGAGCGGGACCGGTTCCGGGCCGGGCTGGGCCCCACACCGGGCGCACCGGGCGGCGGCGGCGGCAAGCTGAGCGACCTGCCGATCGAGGAGCAGCGGGCCGAGCGCCGGCGGCGCGACGGGCGCATCCCCTCGGGTCACCTGCTGGTCGTCCTCGGCCTCGGCCCGGACGGCCTCGGGGGCTGGGATCCCAACCCGCGGGCCGACGACGTGCGGCGCCGCCTCACCGAGTGGATCGACGCCCAGGCCCAGGTCCACCCCGACCTCGTGGTGGTGACCGGGCTGCGCCCGGGCGCCGAGCAGCTCGGGGCCGAGGCCGCCATCCGGGCCGACGTGCCCTACGTCGCCGTGATCGCCTTCCCCGAGCAGGACCGCAACCTGTCGGGCCCCGCCCGGGCCCGGTTCGCCGACCTGCGGGGCCGGGCCAAGGAGGTGGTGGCCTTCGAGAAGAAGTCGCCGGTCGACGCCGACGCCTTCCGCAAGGCCATGAGCCGGCGCGACACCTGGCTGGCCAACGTGGCCGACCAGGCCGTGCTGGTGTGGGACGAGCAGGACGACCGCCTCGACCGGCTCCACGCCGACCTGGAGCGGGTGCTGGGCGACGAGCTCTACGTGCTGCGCCCCTGATCGTCGGCCACCGCCACCACCAGCGGATCCGAGGTCAGCCGCCCGATGGCGGTGAGCAGGCCCGCCAGCGCCAGGACCACCGCGGCGAGCGTGGCCGGCAGCGAGGGCGACGTCCCGGTGGCGAGCGCACCGGCGACGGCGAGGAGGGTCAAGGGAAGCACCATCACCCTTCTCGACGTCCGGCGCCTCCGATCCGTTCCGCGTTTTCGCGAACCTCACGGAGGGTGGTCGGTGGTCGTCTCCGTGCTGGGCGGGCCGATGGGGGTGGGGCGACGCTGTCACCCCTGTGGGTACTCCTCGTAGGCCGTACGGCCCGAAACATGACGAACCTGTGACAGGTCGGGTCATACTCAGCCGGTCGTCGTCATCACCACGATCGGTGAGCGCCTCGCCCGCGAGCGCTCCCGTCGGCCCCGGAGGCCCGTGCGAGTGACCGCCGCACCCGCCCGCGCCTCCGCCAAGGATCCCTCCCGTGTCGAAGACCCGTTCCGCCAAGCTCCTCGCAACCGTGCTCCTGCTCGTCACGGTGGCGGCGTTGACCTCGTGCATGCCGGCGCCGCCCCGCCAGCGGGCCGTCGCGGCCGCGGTCTCCCAGATCGGCGTCCGCTACCAGTACGGCGCCTCCCAGCCAGGCGTCGCCATGGATTGCTCCGGCCTCACGTCCTGGGCCTGGAGCCAGGGTGGGCTCCGGATCCCGCGGACGGCCGCGGCGCAGTACACCGCCACGCAGCGGATCTCGAAGTCGCAGCTGCAGCCTGGCGACCTCGTCTTCTGGGGCTCCGGCGGCCGGGTGACCCACGTGGCGATGTACGTCGGTGGCGGCCAGATCGTCCAGGCCCGCAAGCCCGGGACCGTCGTCGAGCGGCTCAGCGTCGACTGGTGGGCATCGAACCGCATCGGGTACGGCCACATCCGGATCTGAGCCGTCGGACGCTGGTCACCGGGCGAGGGGCCCGACGCCACCGGATAGGTTCCGGCCCATGCGGGTCGGGGTCGACACAGGAGGCACCTTCACCGACGTGGTGGCCGACGACGGCCGGATCACCAAGGTGCCGTCGACGCCCCACGATCCGAGCGAGGCGGTGCGGGCCGGCGCCGGGTCGCTCGCCGGGTCGCCTGCCGGGTCGCCCGCCGGGCACGGAGCCCGGCCCACCCACCTGGCCCACGGCACCACCGTGGCCACCAACGCCCTGCTGGAGCGGCGCGGCGCCCGGGTGGCGCTGGTGACCACGGTCGGGTTCGCCGACGTGATCGAGATCGCCCGCCAGGACCGCCCGTCGCTCTACGACCCGTGGGCCGATCGCCCGGCGCCCCTCGTGGACCGCCACCTCCGCCTCGAGGTGGCCGGCCGGCTGGGGCCCGATGGCGCCGAGCTCGAGCCGGTGGTGGCGGGCGACGTGCCCCAGGTGCCCGGGGAGGTGGAGGCGGTGGCGCTGTGCCTCCTCCACAGCGACCTCGACCCCGCCCACGAGCGCCTGGTGGCCGACGAGCTGCGGCGCCGGGGGCTCGACGTGAGCGCGTCGGTGGACGTGTCGCCCCAGTTCCGCGAGTACGAGCGGACGGTCACCACGGTGGTGAACGCCTACCTCCGCCCCACCTGCCGCGCCTACCTCGCCGGGCTCACCGACGTGGCCGACGACGTGGTGGTCATGACCTCGGCCGGTGGCCTGGTGCCCGTCGAGCGGGGAGCGGAGCTGCCGGTGGCCCTGCTCCTGTCGGGCCCGGCCGGCGGCGTGCTGGCCGCCGCAGCCGCGGCGGTGGCCAGCGGCTTCCCCGACGCCGTCACCTTCGACATGGGCGGCACGAGCACCGACGTGTGCCTGGTGCTCGACGGCGTGCCGGCACCCGCAGGGGAGCGGTCGGTGGGCGGCTTCCCGATCCGACAGCCGTCGCTCGACGTCCACACCATCGGTGCCGGTGGCGGCTCCATCGCCGCCGTCGACCCCGGCGGCGCCCTGCAGGTGGGGCCGCGCAGCGCTGGCGCCGTGCCCGGGCCCGCCTGCTACGCCGCGGGCGGCACGGAGCCCACCGTGACCGATGCCGACCTCGTGGCCGGCCGGTTGCCCGCCGACGCCGAGCTGCCGGGCATCGGCCGCCTCGACGTGGCCGCCGCCACGGCCGCGCTCGATCGGGCGGGCGTGGCGGCCGACGACGTGCTCACCGTGGTCGATGCGGCCATGGAGGAGGCGGTGCGGGCCGTGTCGGTGGCGCGGGGCGTCGACCCCGCCGGGCTCGCCTTGGTGGCCTTCGGTGGCGCCGGCCCGCTGCACGCCTGCGCCATCGCCGACGCCCTGGGGATGCCGGCGGTGGTGGTGCCGGCCCGCGCCGGGGTGCTCTCCGCGGTCGGCTGCCTGGCCGCGCCCCGCCAGCACGACGTCGTCCGCACGTGGCCGGGTGGCGCCGACCTCACCGGCCTCGGCGACGGCCTCGCCGAGCTGGCCGCCGAGGCCCTGGCGGCCGTGCCGGGCGCCGAGGTGGCGACCTCGGTGGAGTGCCGCTACGCCGGCCAGAGCCACGAGCTGCGCGTCCCGACGCCGACCGACTTCCCCGCCGAGCACGAGCGCCGCAACGGCTACGCCCGACCCGGGACACCGGTGGAGGTGGTGGCCCTCCGGGCCACGGCCCGGCTCGCGTCCCCGGTGGGCCCCGCCGACCTCCCGGTCACGGCGCGGGCCGCGGTGGTGGGGCCGGCCGTGGTGGCCGAAGCGGACTGCACGATCTGGGTGGCCGACGGCTGGCGGGCCGACCCGCACCCGTCGAGCGGTGCCCTCATCCTGACGCGGGTGCAGCCGTGATGGGCCCGGCCGAGCTGGCCGTCCTGATCGCCCGGCTCACCGGCGTGGCCCACGAGATGGGCGAGGTGCTCCGCCGCGGGGCCTTCAGCCCCAACATCAAGGAGCGGGCCGACTGCTCGGCGGCGCTGTTCACCCCCGACGGCACCCTGCTGGTGCAGGCCGAGCACATCCCCGTCCACCTCGGCTCCCTGCCGGCGTCCGTCGCCGCCGCCATCGCAGCCCTCGGCGACGACGTGGCACCGGGCGACCACGTCGTCCTCAACGACCCCTTCGCCGGCGGCACCCACCTCAACGACATCACCGTCGTGAGCCCCGTCTTCACGCCGGCCCGCCCCGCCTCGCCGCCGGGCCCTCTGGGCGGCGACCGCGCGGCGCCACCCCGGCTCCTCGGCTGGGTGGCCAACCGGGCCCACCACGCCGACCTCGGCGGCGCCGCGCCGGGCTCGCTCCCCGCCGACGCCACCGAGATCCAGCAGGAGGGCCTGCGCATCCCGCCGGTGCGCCTGACGCCCGAGGTGGCGGCGATCGTGGCCGCGTCGTCCCGCACGCCCACCGAGCGCGCCGGCGACCTCGACGCCCAGCTCGGGGCCAACCAGCTCGGCGTCGACCGGTTCCTGGACCTCGTGGGGCCCCTCCTCCCGCCGTCCCCGGGCATCGAGGGCCCGCTGGGCGAGGTGGTCGCCTACGGCGAGCGGCGCATGCGGGCGGCGCTGGCCGACCTGCCCGACGGCACCTGGCGCTTCGCCGACGTGCTCGACAGCTTCGGCCCGGCGCCGCACCAGCAGGTCCCCACCACGATCCGCCTCGCCGTGACGGTCGCCGGCGACGAGGTCACCTTCGACTTCACCGGCACCGACCCCCAACGGCGGGGCAACGTGAACGCGGTGGAGGCGGTCACGGTGTCCGCCGTGGCCTGGGCCCTGCGGTCGGTGGTCGACCCGACCATCCCGGCCAACGGCGGCGCCTTGCGACCGGTCCGCGTGGTGGC
>JBBRFU010000185.1:0-6346 GCA_038241315.1 Acidimicrobiales bacterium
TGGCGGTGCGCGACGGCCTCCAACGATCGCTCCCCGGCCGACTGGTGGGCGTGTCCGTCGACGCCGACGGCAACCGGGCCTACCGCCTGGCCCTCCAGACCCGCGAGCAGCACATCCGCCGGGAGAAGGCCACCTCCAACATCTGCACCGCCCAGGTGCTCCTGGCCGTGATGGCTTCCATGTACGCCGTGTACCACGGCCCCGAGGGGCTCACGGCCATCGCCGCTCGGACCCACCGCTACGCCGAGCTGCTCGCGGCCGCGCTGCGGGCAGGCGGGGTCGACGTGGCCCACGAGGCCCTGTTCGACACCGTCACCGCGGCGGTGCCCGGTCGGGCCGATGCCGTGGTGGCCGCCGCGCTCGCCGCCGGCGTGAACCTCCGCCGGGTCGACGCCGATCGGGTCGGCATCGCCTGCGACGAGACCACCACCCGAGCCGAGCTCGACGCCGTCGCCGGGGCCTTCGGGCTGGAGCCCGTCGCCTGGGACGACCTCGACGCGGCCACCGGTGAGGCCATCCCCGAGGCCCTCCGCCGCGACGAGCCCTTCTGCACCCACCCGGTGTTCTCCCGCCACCGCTCCGAGACGTCCATGCTGCGCTACCTGCGCCGGCTGTCCGACCGCGACCTGGCGCTCGACCGCTCCATGATCCCGCTGGGCTCGTGCACCATGAAGCTGAACGCCACCACCGAGATGGAGCCGATCACCTGGCCCGAGTTCGGTCGGATCCACCCGTTCGCCCCGCTCGACCAGGCCCAGGGGTACCTCCAGCTCTTCGCCGACCTCGAGCGGTGGTTGGTGGAGATCACCGGCTACGCCGCGGTGAGCCTCCAGCCCAACGCCGGCTCACAGGGTGAGCTGGCCGGCCTCCTCGCCATCCGGGGCTACCACCGCAGCAACGGCGAGGCCGAGCGCGACGTCTGCCTCATCCCCTCGTCGGCCCACGGCACCAACGCGGCCAGCGCGGTGATGGCGGGCATGCGGGTGGTGGTGGTGGCCTGCGACGACGCCGGCAACGTCGACCTCGACGACCTCCACGCCAAGGTGGACGCGCACGCGGGTGATCTGGCCGCGCTGATGGTCACGTACCCCTCCACCCACGGGGTGTTCGAGGAAGCCATCACCGAGATCTGCGCCACGGTCCACGACGCCGGTGGCCAGGTGTACCTCGACGGCGCCAACCTCAACGCCATGGTGGGCCTGGCCCGTCCCGGTCGCTTCGGCGCCGACGTGTCGCACCTGAACCTGCACAAGACCTACTGCATCCCCCACGGCGGCGGTGGCCCGGGGGTCGGCCCGATCGGCGTGGGCGCCCACCTGGTGCCGTTCCTGCCCAACCACCCGCTCACCCCCGAGGCCGGCCCGGCCACCGGGCCCGGCCCCATCTCGGCGGCGCCGTGGGGCTCGGCCGGGATCCTCCCGATCCCGTGGGCCTACGTGGCCATGATGGGCGGCGAGGGCCTCGAGCGGGCCACCAAGGTGGCCATCCTCAACGCCAACTACGTGGCCCACCGGCTCCAGCCGCACTTCCCGGTGCTCTACACCGGTCGCGGCGGGCTGGTGGCCCACGAGTGCATCGTCGACCTCCGGGGGATCACCAAGGACACCGGCGTGACCGTCGACGACGTGGCCAAGCGCCTCATCGACTACGGCTTCCACGCCCCCACCATGAGCTTCCCGGTGGCCGGCACCTTGATGATCGAGCCCACCGAGTCCGAGGACCTGGCCGAGATCGACCGCTTCTGCGACGCCATGATCGCCATCCGCGCCGAGATCGAGCGGGTGGCGTCGGGCGAGTGGCCGGTCGACGACAACCCGCTGCGCCACGCGCCCCACACCGTCGACTGCCTGACCACCACCGACTGGGACCACCCCTACGACCGGGCCCTCGCCGCCTTCCCCGGCACGGGCGAGCGCGGCGACCGCTACTGGCCGCCGGTCCGCCGCATCGACGGCGGCTACGGCGACCGCAACCTGGTGTGCTCCTGCCCCCCGGTGGAGGACCTCGCCACCTGACCGGGCCGGTGCGTCCGGCCCGTGTCAGGCCGGTGCCTCGGCGGGGGTGGCCGTCACGAACGGGGGCTTGACCACGGTGGCGGCCACCGCCTCGCCGCGCACGTCGATGGCCACCTGGTCGCCCACGGCCACGGTGGGCGGGCAGAACGCCAGGGCGATCCCCTGCTCGAGCACCGGGGAGAAGTTGCCGCTGGTGACGACGCCGACCGGCTCGCCGTCGACGAGGACGGCCTGATCGGCGCGGGGCGGGCGCCGGCCCTCCACGGTGAGGGCCCGCAGCCGCCGGGCCACGCCGGCCTGGCGCTCGGCGTCGAGGGCGTCGCGGCCCCGGAAGTCACCCTTGTCCCACGACACGACCCACCCGAGGCCGGCCTGCAGCGGGGTGATCCCCGGGCCGAGCTCGTGGCCGTGCAGCGGCAGCCCGGCCTCCAGGCGCAGGGTGTCGCGGGCGCCGAGACCGGCTGGCTGGAACCCGGCGCCGAGCACGGCCTCCCACAGGGCGACGGCGTGCTCGGCCGGCACGGCCACCTCGAGCCCGTCCTCGCCGGTGTAGCCGGTGCCGGCCACGGTGCACTCGACCCCGCCGAAGCTGGCGGTGAGCACGTGGAAGCGCTCGACGGCCGCCGCCTCCGGCCAGATGGTGGCGAGGAGCCGCCGGGCCGCCGGGCCCTGGAGGGCGATCACGGCCCGGGACGCGGTGACATCGGCTGCGCCCTCCCCCAGGGCGCCGACCACGCCGTCGGTGTTGGAGGCGTTGGGCATGACGTCGAAGCACTCGTCGTCGACCCACCAGACGATGATGTCGTCGACCACCGACGCGTCGGCCTCGTCGAGGAGGTGGGTGTACTGGGCCCGGCCCGGCCCCACCTTCGCGAGGTCGTTGGTGAAGGCGGCCTGGAGCCGGCCGAGCGCCTCGGGGCCGCTGATCCGCACGGTGCCGAGGTGGCTCACGTCGAACGCCACCGCCGCCGATCGGCAGGCCCGGTGCTCGGCGAGGGTGCCGGCCGGGTACGACAGCGGCATGTCCCACCCCCCGAAGGGGACCATCTTGGCCCCGAGGGCGCGGTGGGCGGCGTCGAGCGGCGAGGTGCGGAGGGTCACCCGGCCGACCCTAGCGGTGACCCCGGCGACGGCCGTGGTGGCCCAGCGCGGTGGGCACCGGTTGGCTCGGGGCGCTACTGCTCGACGGCGCCGACGTCGCAGGCCGGACCGGTCGGCCGCGCCGTGCCCCGCTGGTCGGTGGCCACGGACCCGTCGCAGAGCCCTGCGGTCCCCACCGGCACCGCGTCGATGGCGCCGGACCCGGGGAGGGGCACCTGGATCCACGTGGGCCCGTGCTCCTGCGGCGGGGCGAGGGCGCCGGTGCCGGGGAGCGTGGCGCCGCACGAACCATCGGGGGCGAGGACGAACGAGGACGACGTGCTTAGCGGGCTCGCGCACGCCCGCCACGCCGGGACGCCGAGCACGATGGACCCGCGCGCCACGGTGGCGTCCCACTCGTGGCAGACCCGGGTGCACACGCGACCGACGGCGAGGATGGCGTCATCGCCGGTGTTCTCGGCGATGGTGGAGGCGACGAGGTCCAGCCCGGGACCGAACATCCCGGGGGCAAGGACGGCGGAGATGTCGGCCGCGTCGTTGTTCGTGACCGTGGTGGCCACCAGCTCGAGGTGGCCACCGGCGCCGGACGACCCGTCCGACGACGCCAGCCCGCCGCCCGAGGCGGCGGTGTTGGCCACGACCGACGACCGCACCACGCGGCCCGACTGGCTGATGTTGGCGCCGCCTCCAGCTCGAGTCGCGTGGTTCTCCACCAGGTTGGTCTCCTCCAGGTCCGCGAAGAGGGTGGACACCCCGCCGCCGTCGGTGCCGGCGGAGTTGGCGCCGACCTCGAGACGGTCGCCGGTCACGCGGATGGCCGAGACGCCTCCCCCGGCGCCGCTCGCCCGGTTGCTCACCACGCTGGTGTCGGTGAGGGTGACGGCGCCCCGGGTGGACCGGAGCCCGCCGCCGTCGCCGGTCACCACCCCGTTCGCCACCGTCAGGTTCGCCAACGTGAGGAGCGGAGCCGTCGAGTCGAAGGCGCGGTCCTGGTGGCCGGCGTCCACGGTGAGCCTGCCGCCCTGGCTGGACGTGCCGCCGACGACGTGCAGCGACCCGGTCACGTCGAGGTCACCCGTCAGCGAGGCGTCCTCGTCGGCTCCGGCGATGCTCAGCAAGGGGTCGATCCCCAGTGGTACGAACACCGTGTCGGCCAGGCTCGGGAGGTGGGGGTTGGTGGCGTTGGCCTCGATCACCGCGGCCCGGAGTGAGCACCGGCCGTCGGCCGTGGCGCAGGAGCCGTCTCCCGGTGCCGCGTCGACGCCATCGGCGATGGTGTCGACGGTGAAGGCGCCCGGCGCCACCGACGGGCCGACGCCCTCCACCGCGCCGGCGTCGCACGCCGGGCCGACCGGCCGCGGCTCGGCCCGCTGATCCAGCGGCACCACGCCGCACAGGTGCGCGCCGAGCGGGATGCGGTCGATGGCCGGTGATCCGGCGTGCGGGAGCGACGAGGCCGTGGGTCCGCCGTTGTCGGTCAGGGGGCCGAGGAGCGCAGCGGCTCCCTCGACGTCGCCGGTGCCGCCGAGCTCGCAGCTGTCGTCGACCACCACGTTGTACCCGCTCGACGTGATGCCGCCGAAGCAGGCGTCGTAGGACGGGTCGGCGGAGGGTGCGTCGAGGACCGAGCCGCCCACGGTCGCGGCCGTGGCCGGGTAGGCGTCGATCAGGAAGTTCCCCCACTCGGAGCCGGTCGTCTGCAGCGTCGAGCGCAGGACGGTGGCCGTGCTGTCGGCGGCGAGGTCGAGGGCGTCGCCGCCGCTGTGGATCGTGCTGTCGAGGATCGTGAGCACCGAGGTGCCGAAGGCGTAGACGCCCGTGGAATCGTCGTCGAGCAGGCTGCGCACGATGGTGGTGGTGCCCGACGAGACGAGCAGCGCACCCGGCAACGACCCGGTGGCGTTGTCGGTGACGGCCGAGTCGCTCACGTGCAGGGCCGTGCCGTCCGAGGCGATGCCCGCCCCCGTGTTGGCGGTGACCACGCTGCCCACGACGGTCAGGGCGCCGCGCGACCACACGCCACCGCCGCGCTGGCTCGTCGGCACGGACCCGCCGGTCACCGTGAGGTCGCGCACCGTCAGGTGTCCGGACACGACGTGGAGCACCCGGTCCAGCCCGGCGCCATCGACGGTGGCCCCCTCCCCCAGGATCTCGAGGTCCCCGGCGGTGTCGAGATCGCCGCTCTGGTTCAGGTCGTCCCCCTGGCCGGCCAGGGAGAGCGTCGGGTCGATCCCGGGCCCGATGGTGATGCGGTCGAACCCGGCCGTGGCGTTCGCCTCGCTGATGGCGGCCCGCAACGAGCAGCCTCCGCCACGCTCGGCCTCGCACCGCCCGTCGCCCGGAACGGCATCGGCCAGGTCTGCGGCGGTGTCGACCGTGAGGCGGAGGACCGGTGGCTGGCAGGCCGCCAGGGCGATCGCCACCAGCGCCAGCACGCCGGCCGACGCCCCGGCACGGGCTGACCGTCCGCTGCGCCTCGCTCCTCGTGCGTCGCGCCCCGATCGTCGCCACGCGGTCGCTCGTTCCGGCGTCGTCCCCACGGCCGTTCCCCTTCCGCCTGCTCTCCGCGATCAGATCGTAGCGAGCAGCACCGGGAGGTGCCCCGGTGATGGTGCTCCCCGCCGACCGACCCCGGGGCCCGTGGCGGCGGGTGGGCTCAGCCCTGTGCGGCGGAGCGGGCGGGCGGCGCCGAGGCGTCGTCCCCACCGGCGTCGGGCGTGGGGTACAGCTCCACGATGGCGTCGTCGACCTCACGCTGGACGCCGCCGAGCGAGAGCACGCTGCCCATCACGAACTGGCCCTGCTTGAGCACGTCCACCAGCTCGTCGTCGCGCACCAGCACGGCGGAGCCGCCGGTGATCAGCAGCTGTGCCGAGGCGACATCCTCGCCGAGCTGATCGCGGAGGTAGGTGAACACGGTGCGTACCGACTCGAGCTTGATGCCGGCATCGAGCAGGGTCTTGATGACCTTCAGCTCCAGGAGATCGCGGTAGGAGTACTGGCGGCGGCTGCCGGAGCCGGCGGCGTCCGCCACGGACGGGCGTACGAGGTCCGTGCGGGCCCAGTAGTCGAGCTGGCGGTAGGTGATGCCGACGATCTCGGCGGTCTTCTTGCCACTGAAGCTGGTGACGCTCTCGGCTGCCATCTCGTCCTGCCTTCTACCCTCGGCGCGTCACACCGGTGGAACTACACCGATGTGGGACGTCGAAGGTACGACACCCCGCGCGCGC
>JBBRFU010000186.1:0-6272 GCA_038241315.1 Acidimicrobiales bacterium
CGATGTGATCGTGGCCGCCGACGACGCCACCTTCGGGCTGCCCGAGGTGGACCGCGGCGCGCTGGGGGCGGCGACGCACCTGTCCCGCCTGGTGCCCCAGCACAAGATGCGGGCGATGGTCTACACGTCGGCCACGGCGACGGCCCAGGAGCTGCACGCCTTCGGGTCGGTGCTGGAGGTGGTGCCGCAGGCCGAGCTGCGCGACGCCGCGTTCCGGGTGGCCGAGGCCATCGCCGCCAAGTCGCCGACGGTGATCCGGGCAGCCAAGGAGTCGCTGAACGGGATCGACCTGTGGGACGTGAAGCGGTCGTACCGCTTCGAGCAGGGCTTCACCTTCGAGCTGAACCTGTCGGGCGTGGCCGACGAGCACCGCGACGCCTTCGTGGCCAAGCGCGACACGGACGTGTCGCAGTGAGCGCGGCGACGGTCGACCAGGGCGAGGGCTACCCGACACCTCGCGACAAGCGCCTCACCGAGGACGAGGTGGTGGCCCGCCTGCGCTCGGGCATGACCATCGGCATCGGCGGGTGGGGGAGCCGGCGCAAGCCCATGTCGCTGGTGCGGGCCATCCTGCGCAGCGACCTCACCGACCTCCACGTGGTCACCTACGGCGGCCCCGAGGTGGGGATGCTCTGCGCGGCGGGGAAGCTCTCGAAGCTCACGTTCGCGTTCGTGGCCCCCGACGTGGGCGGGGCCGCGGTGCTGGAGCCGCACTTCCGCGCCGCTCGCCAGTCCGGCGCCCTCGAGTGCGTCGAGCTCGACGAGGGCATGGTGCTGCTGGGCCTGCAGGCCGCGGCGTGGCGGGTGCCGTTCCTGCCCACCCGGGTCGGGCTCGGCTCGGACCTGACCGTGGTCAACCCGGGCCTGCGCACGGTGCGCTCGCCGTACGCGGGGCCCGACGGCGGTGAGGGCGAGGAGCTGATCGCCCAGCCCGCCATCCACCTCGACGCCGCGCTGGTCCACCTGAACGTGGCCGACGAGCGGGGCAACGCCGCGTTCACCGGTCCCGACCTCTACTTCGACGACCTGCTCCTCGAGGCCGCCGCCGAGCGGTTCGTGTCGACCGAGCGGATCGTGGCGCCGGGCGAGCTGGTCGACGCCGCCGGCGACGTCACCCGGCTGCGGGTGAGCCGTCTGCACGTCGACGGCCTGGTCGAGGCGCCCAACGGAGCCCACCCCACCTCGTGCGACCCCGACTACGGCCGGGACGAGGACTTCCAGGCCGCCTACCTGGCCACCGCCAAGGACGCCGAGCGGTGGGACGCGTTCCGCCGCGACTGGCTGTCGTTCCCCACCGAGGCCGAGTACCAGGCGGCGCTGGCCGCCCGTCCCACCGAGGAGCCCGCATCGTGAGCACCACCGACCTCTCGAACCTGGTGCGCCGCGCCGACGTGTGCGCGGTGGCGGTGGCCGACACCTTCCGCGGCGACGGCGAGACCCTGGCCAACCCGATCGGCACCGTCGCCATGATCGGCGGCCGCCTGGCCCGCGCCACCTGGGAGCCCGACCTGCTGATGACCGACGGCGAGGCCGGCCTCATCGCCAACCACCGCGCCGTCGTGCCGGTCGGCGACCGCGTGGTGGAGACCTACAACCCGTACCGGCGCATGTTCGACGTGGTGTGGTCGGGCCGGCGACACGTGATGATGGGCGCCACCCAGGTGGACCGCTACGGCAACCAGAACATCGCCGGGCTCGGCGGCACCCCCACCCGGCCCAAGACCCAGCTCCTCGGCTTCCGCGGCGCCCCGGGCAACACCATCAACGACACCACCTCCTACTTCGTGGCCAACCACGGGCCCCGCGTGTTCGTGGAGGCCGTCGACGTCGTCACCGGCATCGGCTACGACCGCGCCGCCGCCCTCGGGCCCACCGCCGCCCGCTACCACGAGATCCGGCGGGTGATCTCCAACCTCGGCGTGTTCGACTTCGAGACGCCCGACCACCGCATGCGCCTCCGCTCCCTGCACCCCGGCGTCACCGTCGACGAGGTCACCGCCGCCACCGGCTTCGAGCTCGCCGTCCCCGACGACGTCGAGACCAGCCGCCTCCCGACCCCCGACGAGCTCCGCCTCCTCGACGAGGTCATCGACCCCGACGGCACCCGCTTCCGCGAGGTGCCCGACCCGGCCTGAGCGACCAGCCGGCCGGACCCGACCGACCGACCCGTCCGGGTGGTCAGCAGCTGCTGACGACGCGGGTCGACGCGAGGTCGTTGCGGTCGAGGTCGAGCGCCACGCACGACCCGCCGCCATCGGGGCGGAGCAGGATGGCGGCCCGGCCGTCGGCCGCCGAGGCGTCCACCACGGTGGCGTCGTCCACGTCGAGGCGACGCTCCAGCTCCTCGAGCCGGGCGAGGTGGTCGAGCCCCGGGGCCAGGGAGGCCGCCACGTCGCCGACGGTCAGATCGGCGCGCCGGGCGGCCCGCTCCGCGTCGCCCCGCAACCGCTCGGTGGCGGCGGCCTCGTCTCGGCCCTCGACCGTGATCCACGCACCGAAGCCGAGGACGACGACGGCCAGCAGGGCCAGGAGCCCGCGCCCCACCCACCCCCACGGCCCGATCGGCTCGGAGGGGGGCAGCGGCTCACCGGTGTCGGGGTCGACCCGGGGTCGGGCCCGTTCCCAGGCCCCGAGGCCGATCCACTTCCAGAGGGTCGCCTGCAGCCCGCCGAACGCGAGCGCCGAGGCGCCGTCGCCCAGGCTGCGATCGCTCACGGCCAGCCCGACCTGCCAGGTCGTGAACAGGACCGTGGTCACCAGGAGCAACCCGCTCGCCCCGGCCAGCACCCACCACCCGAGCCGTCGCGCCACGGCGTGAGGGTACCGCCGGCACCACCGGACGGGGCCCGGCGGACGCCACCGGTCCCCGGGCCGTCTACGCTCCGCGCCGTGGCGAGCGACAAGTACCGGATGCACCGACTTCGGGCCGGCGACGAGTGGGTGGTCGGCACCCTGGCGCGGGGCAACGCCCGGTTCGGCGACGGCAGCGAGACCGACTGGCTGCCGCCGCTCGGCAGCGACGAGGCGGCCCGCTTCGTGTCGGATCCCGGCACCATCTGCGTGGTGGCCATCGACACCGGCACCAACCACATCGCCGGGTTCGTCTACGGCGGGGTGCTGCACCGGCGCCACACCAAGCTCGAGCACATCTGCCTGTACGAGATCGGTGTCGACATCGACCACCGCAACAGCGGGGTGGGCGAGCAGCTGCTGGCCGCCTTCGCCGCCGAGGCCCGCAAGATGGGCATCGACCGGGGCTTCGTGATCACCACCGAGGCCAACACGGCGGCGATCGCCCTCTACCAAGGGTTCGGGGCCGTCCGCGGCGACGGTCGCGACGTGCTCTTCGGCCTCTCGTTCTGAGCCCGGCCCGCCGCTGATCCGCCGCTGATCCGCCGCTGACCCGTCGCGGGCCGGTCGGGCGTTCGCCCGGCGCGTGGGCCGACTCCTACGCTGCGGCCCATGTCTGACGATCCATCAGAAACCGGCTCCGATCCGCTCCGCACCCGGTTCTGCGAGCTGGTGGGGTGCCGGTACCCGATCGTGCAGACCGGCATGGGCTGGGTGTCGGGGGCGAACCTGACCGCAGCGACGAGCGCGGCGGGCGGGTTCGGGATCCTGGCCGCGGTGACGATGACGCCCGACCAGCTGCGCGACGCGGTGGCCGGGGTGAAGGCCCGCACCGATGCGCCGTTCGGCGTGAACTTCCGGGCCGACCAGCCCGACCTCACCGAGCGGCTCCGCTTCGTGACGGGCGAGGGCGTGCGGCTGGTGTCGTTCGCCGGTGCGCCGACCAGGGACGCCATCGCCCTGGTGCACGACGCCGGCGCGCTGGTGGTGCCCACCGTCGGTGCCCGCCGCCACGCCGAGAAGATGCTCCAGTGGGGCGTCGACGGGGTGATCGCCCAGGGTGGTGAGGGCGGCGGCCACACGGGCACGGTGCCCACGTCGCTGCTGCTGCCCCAGGTGGTGGAGGCCGTGGGGGCCGACATCCCGGTCCTCGGCGCGGGTGGGTTCCACTCGGGCGCCGGCCTGGTGGCGGCGCTGGCCTACGGCGCGGACGGCATCGCCATGGGCACCCGGTTCCTGCTCACCGCCGAGAGCCGGGTCCCCGACGACATCAAGGGCCGCTACACGGCGGCGTCGGTGTTCGACACCGTGGTCACCACCGCCCTCGACGGGGCGCCGCAGCGGGTCATCCGCACCGAGACCGTCGACGGGTTGGAGAAGGCCCCCACGCTGCTCAAGCTGCCCGCCGCGCTGCGCCGGGCCCTGGCGTTCCGCAAGCAGACCGGCACCCCGCTCAAGGAGCTGGTGCAGGAGGGCCTGGCCATGCGGAAGAGCCAGGACCTCAGCTGGGCCCAGCTCGCCATGGCCGCCAACGCGCCGATGCTGATCAAGGCCGCCCTGGTGGACGGCGACCCCACGGTGGGCGTGCTGCCCACCGGCCAGGTCACCGGCGTGATCGACGAGCTCCCCCCGGTGGCCGACCTGATCGCCGAGATCCTGGCCGACGCCCACGCCACCCTCGCCCGCCTCGCCGGTCGCTGACCCTCGCCCGAGCGACCAGACTCCCGCCATGGACGGAAAGGCGTTCGACGAGATCATGGCGTCGCTCGATGCCCCCCTGGTCGTGGTCACCACGGCCGTGGACGAGGAGCGCGGCGGGTGCCTGATCGGGTTCCACGCCCAGTCGAGCATCAGCCCCGACCGATACACCCTCTGGATCTCCAAGGCCAACCACACCTACCGGTTGGCGCTGCGGGCCACGCACCTCGCGGTGCACTTCCTCACGGCTGACGACCTCGAGGTCGCCCGCCTCTTCGGCACCACCACCGGTGACGACATCGACAAGTTCGCCCACTGCGAGCACGAGACCGGGCCGTACGGCGTGCCGCTGCTCACCGGGTGCCCCAACCGGCTCGTGGTCCGACGGACGGCCCTGCTCGACGAGGGCGGCGATCACGTCTGCGTGGCCACCGAGGCCCTCAGCGCCAGCACTTCGGGAAGGTTCACCCCTCTCCGACTCAGCGATGTCGACGACCTGGTGCCGGGCCACGACGCCGACGAGCGTCCGGCCCCTCCCACCGAGCGCGCCACCGGACCGATCGCCGGGACGTGACGTGACGTGACGTGACGTTGACGTGACCTCCCCGGGGTCCGGCTGGCCCGGTCCCGGGCGGTGCACCCGTCCTCGCACTCTCGTCAGGGACGGCCCACCGGTCAGGGCCGTCAGCGGCGCGGTCGACCAGGTGCGGCGGCGGCCGCGACAGCCCCGAGTCGCTCAGGCCGAGCAGACGAGCCCGGGCAGGTCGGCCATGTCGTCGAAGACGATCGTGCCGGGGCCCTCGAGCCAGTCCGGCGGGGTGAGCCCGCCGGCGTAGCCCAGCGATCGCATGCCCGCCGCCCGGGCCGCCTCGACGCCGGATCTGCTGTCCTCCACCACGATGCTGCGCTCGGGCGCCACGCCGGACCGCTCGGCGGCGTGCAGGAAGAGGTCCGGCGCCGGCTTGCCGTGCTCGACCTCGGTGGACGAGAAGATGCGGCCCGCGAACCGGTCGTGCAGACGGGTCAGCCCGAGCGTGAGCTGCATCTTCTCGTGGGTCCCGCTCGACGCGACGCACGTGTGGATCGTGAGCTCGTCGAGGGCGGCCTCGATGCCGTCGACGGCGGCGAGCTCGTCGTGGAAGGCCCGGTGGAGGTCGTGCTGGTAGCGGTCCTGCCAGTCGGGCACCGGCCGGCCGAGGGCCGCCTCGATCTCGCCCAGCATGTGGCGATCGCTGCGGCCGACGAAGCGCTCGAGCACCTCGGCCTCCGAGAGCGGCCAGCCGAGCTCGGTGATGAGGCGGGCCTCCACGCGCACCGCGAGCCGCTCGCTGTCGACGAGCACGCCGTCGCAATCGAAGATGACCAGATCCACCGGTGTCCCCATGCCGGGGGAAGGTACCGGGCGACCGGCCCCACTGGCCGTCGGCCCATTGGGCTCGGCGGGATGCCGATCGTGGTCGCCGACCCGATGGTCGGCGGGGACGTGACGTGCCTGCTCGGGGGTGTCGGTCCAGCGCGTGTCGGCGGCGGCGATCCGTCGGTTCGGGGATCGGGCGGTCAGCGACCGGCACGGGTCACTGGAGCGCGGGGCTTCGGCGAGGCCTTCTCCCGCACCGAGGCGATCGGCGGCTGGTGCGGACGGCGGCACGGCGCCGAGGCGGTGAGGAGGCGACGTGAAGGACGCGAGAGAAATCCCGCTCGATCCCTTGATCGTTCGGGTACTG
>JBBRFU010000187.1:0-6191 GCA_038241315.1 Acidimicrobiales bacterium
CGGATGTCGCCCAGGATCGAGCGGAGGTGGCGCACGGCCTCGACGATGTTGCCCGTGCCCGCCTCGCCCTTCGAGCGGATCATCGCCGCCCCCTCGCTGACCCGGCGCAGCGCCTCGCCCAGGTTGGTGGCGCCGCACACGAACGGGATGGTGAACGCCCACTTGTCGACATGGTGGGCCTCGTCGGCGGGCGTCAGCACCTCGGATTCGTCGACGAAGTCGACGCCGAGCGACTCGAGCACCTGGGCCTCGACGAAGTGGCCGATGCGGCACTTGGCCATCACCGGGATGCTGACCGTGGCCTGGATGGCCTCGACGAGCCCGGGATCGCTCATGCGGGCCACGCCGCCGTCGCGACGGATGTCGGCGGGCACCCGCTCGAGGGCCATCACGGCCACCGCGCCGGCGTCCTCGGCGATCCTCGCCTGCTCGGCGTTGACGACGTCCATGATCACGCCGCCGCGGAGCATCTCGGCGAGACCCCGCTTCACGCGGTCGGTACCAGTCGTGCGGTCGCTGTCGCTCATCGCCCGACGAGCGTAGGAGGGTTGGCGGGGGTCGCGGAAACCGGTTCTGAGGACGAACCGCCACCGCCGACCGGATCGGTGTCAACCGTCCGCCGCCCGGCCGCGTCTCGGTAGGTGATGAGGATCATGCAGCCATCCGGGACCGGGACCGTCGCCGTACAGATCGAGCCCGGGGAGATGACGGTGGACCCGGGCCGGGAGGCCGTGTTCAGCGTGCACGTGGTGAACCGGAGCGGCGTGGTGGAACGGGTGACCCTCGACGTCCTGGGATCGGCGGCGGCGTGGACGCGCACCGAGCCGCAGGCGGTGGCCCTGATGCCGGGCACCGACGCCACGGCCACCCTGGTGGTCGTCCCCCCGCCGGACACGCCGCTCGGGCCCGTGCCCATCGGGGTGCGGGCCAGGGCGGAGGCCTCGGGCTCCGTCGAGGTGGCCGAGGCCGCCCTGCACGTCGGGGCGAGCCGCGTGGTCGAGGCCGAGCTGCGGCCGCGGACGGTGACGGGGAGGCGTCGGGCCACGGTTGTGGTGGTGCTCCACAACCGGGGCAACGCTCCGGCCACGGTCCAGGTGGTGGCCACCGACCCCGACGACGCCATCGCCTTTCACCTGTCCGGTGCCGTGCAGGTCGGCCCGGGGGAGACGGTCGAGCTGCCGCTGCGCATGCGACTGCCGTCGCCGGAGAAGCAGGGCGCCGCTTTGCCGTACCAGGTGCTGGTCGAGGGAGGCGATGCCGGTCAGGCCCTCGACGGGCAGGTCCGTCAGCCGGCGAGGAAGCGGTGGCCGGTGCTGGCGGCGATGCTGGTGCTGGCCCTGCTGGTCGCCGCCTTCGTCCTCCTGAAGCCGCAGGACGCGGTGGCGTTCAAGGGGACGGCCGACGAGCCGGTCGCCTCGACGCTCGCCGCGCCGTCGACGGTGGCGGTGGCGGTGGCGGTGACGGAGACGAGCGTCCCCACCGAAGATGACACGCCGAAGCCAACCGTGAACCCGGACACCACCGGGACAGTGCTGGCCCCCGGCGTCGCGCCCACGAGCGCTCCGCCCCAAAGCGGCGGACCAGGATCTTCCGTCGTCGCGCCGATCACCGAGGCCGACCTGGGGAAGGTCCCCCGTCCGACGACCACCGCCTCCAGGCCTGCCCCCGCCCTGCCGTGCCCGGTCAACGGGAGCCCCGAGGCCACCGCTCAACGGGTGGTGTGCGCCTGGGAGCTGGGCCGGCTCGGAGAGGTCGCGAGTCTCACCACCTCGGGCGCCGAGCAGCAGCTGCGGGCACTCGTCGCCGGCCTCGGCCAGGCGGTGAGCGGGCCCGGGACGCCGGTCGCGGGGGGAACGAGGTTCTCGTTCTCGGGCTGCGCGGCGGGGAGAGGCGTGGGTTCGGTGCTGGTCGGATCGGCAGGGACCAGCACTGCCGGCCGGGTCGCCGAGGTCGTTCGCTGTGGCTAGCGCTAGCGGACGGTGGTGGGCGCGCCCTGCGGGGCGAACACGACCCAGGTGGGGCCGGGCAGGAGGGCCAGCGGCTTCCCCGAGACGTCGGCGTAGCGGGTGACGCTGGCGGCGTCGGCCCGGCTCCAGCGGCCCCGGGCCATCGCCGGGCCGGACAGCACCCAGGCGTCACCGTCGCCCAACAGCACCGCTTCGGGCGACACCGCTCCGCTGCTGTCGATCACCGCGGTGGCCTGGTAGCGGCAGAACTGGATCACGACGTTCGCGAAGCTGAGTCGGGCACCCCCCTCGAGCACGTGCGGGGTGCCGTTGGTGGTACGCAGCCACCGCCCGGACGGGGGGTCGAAGGTCCAGGCGATCGTGGTCCGGTCCCCCATCGTCACGCCGACCTCGGCGGTGGGAGCGGCGCCTCCGCCCAGGGGTTCACCGGCCGGCCGGTAGGAGAAGAAGGCCGGCGGCACCTCGGCCCGCTTCGGGGCCCGGTCGTAGATGGCCCCGGTCGAGGTGTAGAGGTTGAAGGGACCGCGACGATCACGGCGACGGGTGAAGAAGGCGGGGTTGGCGTCCTCGGTGATGAGGCCCACCGGCGCCTTGCGGATGATGGCGTTGAAGATGTCGTTGCCGCCCGAGTACACGAAGTGGCCCCCCAGGGGGGTCACCAGCACGGCGTCCTCGGCCCGCACCGAGCGGACGGGCCCGACCGACGGGGCGTCGCCCGAGTGGAAGACCACGGCGAAGCGCACAACCCCACCCTCGACGACCTCCTCGAACACCAGGTCGGCGGCGTCCATGCCGCTCTGGGGCCGGGCGGCGGGGGCGTTGTCGATCTTGATCGTGATGGCGGCCCGGGCGGCCCGGGCCGGGTCGGCGATCGGCAGGCCCGTGAGTGGCATCACCGCCGGCGCCGGCGGGGGAGGCGCAGCGGAGGGCGCCGGCCCGCTCGTCGACGTCGCCGTCGCATCGGGCTCGAACTTGGTGGCGCCACCGCAGGCCGCCAGCACGACGGCACCCCCCAGCAGGGCCAGGGCATCACGCCTCGTCGGCTGTTCGGTTCTCCTCACGCAGGTCTCTCCGTCCGTGGCGGGTGGGCGGCGGCCCGATGACGTCAAGCCAGCTCGCGCATCGTCTCGAGGCGCAGCGCCAGGTCCTCGGCCGAGCCCGGAGGGGCGAACCACAGCGGGGCAACCAGCGCCGAGCTGGTGACCTCGGGGCCGGCGGCCACGGCATCGAGGGCGGCCAGCAGGCCGAGCGGGTAGCGGGTGACGCCGACAGCGGCGATGTCGGCGCCCTGCTCGACGGCGGCGACGCCGGCCGCCGTCCGGCGCAGGGTCGGGATGACCCGCCCTGCCGTCCCGAGGACGGAGATGGCGACGTCGCGATGGTGGGTGGTGCCGGTCCGGATGATCGACAGCTGCTGGGCCACCACGGCCTCCAGGGCCAGCCGGTCGAGCCGCTCGAGCAGCCCGGACGTGACCACCAGAGTGGCCCGCAGAGGATCGCGGCCGGTGACCAGCGCGTTCGGTGCGGGGTCATCGACCACCAGCAGGGCGGGCTCGGGCACGCCGACGGCCACGGCGACGGACTCGACGAGGTTGGCCAGACGGGCCGGGCCGACCTCGGTCAGCGATGGCGGCGACCCGCCGACAGCCCGCAGGACGACGGCGCCGGCGCTCAGCCACAAAAGGGCGGCGACGCCGGCCGCCACCACGACCGAGACCAGCGCGGCGGCGACAGGACCGAGGAGCGCCAGGACGGGGAGGGCCACGACGATGCCGGCGGCCAGGCCCGCGACGATGACCACCATCAGGGCCGAGGGGCTTGCTGGTCGCTGCTGCACGAGCCGGGGATCGTAGGGCACCGCGGGCGCAGCCCGGCCTCGGGTGGACGGACCAGCCCGAGCGGGTGGTCAGAAGATGACCCAGAGAGCCCATGGCCACCGACGGTGCTCGCAGGCACACTTCCTGCACGGGGGACCGAGGACCAACAGGCCTCTCACCCAGGCGTTTTCGGGTCCGCTTCCGTTCCGGGGGCGGACCTGGAAGGCGTCGATCGTCCGCCACCGGGCCACCAGCCGGACCACCGGCGGCCGGGGCGCAGGGCGGCCCCCGGCCCGCCGGTCGACGCCTCCTCGTAGAGCTCGAGGTAGCGCTGCGCCAGGGTGTCCATCGAGAACATCTCGGCCCGCTCGGCGCAGGCGTCGGCCAGCTGGTTCCGCACCGCGTCCTGGGTGAGCACCGAACGGAGGGAGGCCGACAGGGCGTCGACGTCCCCGGGCGGCACCAGGAGGCCCTCGCCGCCGTGGCGGACCACCCGCCGGTACCCGGGCAGGTCGCTGCCGACGATCGGCGTGCGGGCCGCCATGGCCTCGAGGAGCACCACCCCGAAGCTCTCGCCGCCAAGCGACGGGGCGCAGAACACGTCGGCCCCGGCCAGCCGGGAGGCCACCTCGGCATCGCTGATCCGGCCCAGCCACTCGATGCGGGGGTCGCCCGAGACCCGCTCATGAAGCGCCGTCGTCTGGGGGCCGTCGCCGGCCACCCACAGGCGCACATCCGGGCCGAGGGGGGGCATCGCCTGCAGGAGCACCTCGAGGCCCTTGCGGGGCTCGTGGCGGCCCAGGAAGAAGATCGTGGGGTGCCCACCGGTCGGGGTGGGGACGGCCTTGGCGAACCGGTCGACCTCGATGCCGTTGAAGACCATGACGTAGTCACCGCCCAGGGCCTCCTCGGCCGTGCGCCGGGCATCCTCGGACACCGCGCACCGGACGGCGACCCGGCGCACACCCCAGCGGGTGACGGGCATGAAGGCCGAGTAGGCGTTGCTGCGGCCGGCTCGGTGGAAGGTGGCCACGATGGGGGCGTCGGCCACGACCAGAGCCGTGGCCGACGGGCCGGGCACCAGCGGCTCGTGGATGTGCACGATGTCGAAGCCCTCGTCGCGCAGGGCCCGGACGGTGCGCAGGACGGCCGACACGTCGGGGGCGATCGGGGCCACCGAGCCGTTCGAGGCCAGGGGGATCGAGCTGCCGAGCGGCACCACGCCGGGCTCGGGCGGCGGGCCGTCGCACGGGCCGAGCACCCGCACGTCGTGGCCCAGCTTGCGCAGGGCCCGGCCCAGCCCGAGCACCTGGGACTGCACCCCGCCCGGCAGGGTCAGCGAGTACGGCGACACCTGGGCGATCCTCACGCCGCGGCCCTGTCGCTCGGCCAGTTCGGCTGGAGGAGGTGCCACTGGTCGGGGGCGCGGCGGATGAGGACCTCCAGCTCGGAGGCCACGTCCTGGGTGATCCGGGCGACGTCGGCCCGGAACGTGGCCCGGCGGGAGGTGTCGAGCGGCGGGCGCAGGATGGCCTCGTGCCCCCGCCACGAGGCGTAGACGGCGATGGGCACCACCGGGGCGCCGGTGCGCAGGGCCAGGGTGGCGGGGCCGCCCGGCAGGGTGGTGCGCTCGCCGAAGAAATCGACCGGCACGCCGGTCCCCGTCAGGTCGCGGTCGCACAGCAGGCACACGATCTGGTTCGCCTTCAGCGCCTGGGCCACGGCGGCGCCGGCCTGCCCGTCGGCCGCCACCACGGTCATCCCCATCGACCGGCGCAGCCCGGTGAACCAACGGAAGACCTCGGGAGGCCGCAGCTCCTCGACCACCACGGTGATGGGGTCGCCCATCCGGGCCACGTAGGCGCCGGCCAGCTCCCAGCCGCCGAGGTGGGGCAGGATCATGATCACCCCGCGACCGGCGGCCAGACCCGCCTCGAGGTGCTCGCGGCCCGAGAAGGACAGGCTGCGCTCCAGCTCGGCGAGCGACAGGGACGGGATCCGGAAGGCGTCGACCCAGTAACGGGCGTACGCCGCCATGGCGCGCGACGCCTGGCGGTTGACCTCGGCCTCGGATGCGTCGGGGCCCAGCACCCGGCGCAGGTGCCGGCGCAGCATCCTGCGGCGCTCGGAGGGGCAGGTCGAGACGGCGCGGCCGGCGGCGGTGGCCACCGCCAGGCTCACCGGCTCGGGCATGAACCGCGCCACCGCCGAACCCACCCGGTAGGGGGTGAGGCGGTTCACCGGCGCGTCGCCGGCAGCAGCCGGCCCGCGCCCGAGGTCACGGCCGGGTGCGGCGGGGGCGGGTGGGCCGGTCGGCCCGGCGCTCGCGCCAACGGGAGCCCAGGGGCTCGCGCCCGGCGTTCACCCGGCGCTGGCGGCGGGCGTCCCGGGTGCGGGCGTTGGCGTC
>JBBRFU010000188.1:0-6167 GCA_038241315.1 Acidimicrobiales bacterium
TACGGCTCGCCACGGACGGCCTCGTACTGGGCGTGCATCTCGGGCCAGCCGTAGCGGCGGGAGGTGGCGGCTCCGCCGTGGTACTGGTGGAAGGTGCCCTCGCCGAGGAGCTGCACGAGCTGCGTGCCCGGCAGGTCGCACGCCCGCCGGTACAGGTCGTGGTTGACGAGACCGCCGCCGGGGAGGTCGAATCGCTCGTCGAGCCCGCCCAGCTCGCGCCAGACCTCGGGGGCCAGGAACAGTGAGCTGCTCTCCCCCATCGGGCCGAAGATACCGCGCCAGGCGGAACCGGCGAACGTGGCGATGCCGAACAGGCGGTAGCCGTCGTCCTCCCACCCCGATCCGGCCAACAGGTCGTCCTCCACGCGCTGGTCGTAGCCGACCTCGCTCGCCCGCATGTGCGGAACGGATCCGAGGTGCCACGCCGATGCGGTCACCACCGGGCGGTCGGCCAGCCGGGTGGCGAGGCGGGCGGTGGCGAGCAGGCCGGGCGACGCCAGTCGAGCGCCGTCGACCACCAAGCCCACCAGATCGCCCTCGGCCGCGGCGATCCCCTGGTTGGCGGCGCGAGCCGGAGAGGGCGGCGCCGGGTCGAGGCGCAGGACCCGGAGGTTGCCACCGAAGCCGTCCACGAGGTCCGCGCCGACGGGATGGGGCGAGCCGTTGTCGACCACGATCACCTCGTAGTCGGCGGCGTCGATGCCCAGCTGTCGGTCCGGGGCGAGCGATCGGAGCGTGCGGGGCAGCTCGCGCGCCATGTCGTAGGCGACGACGACGACGCTGAGCGACGGGGCCATCAGTAGACCAGCGGGATCTGGCCCCCGGGGTAGGCCGACGGCGAGAAGAACCACGTCTCCATGGCGTGGCGCTCCCTCGTCATCTGGTCGGTGACGGCCGTGCTGTGGAGGAGCAGGTGGTCGAAGAGCAGGGCGTCGCCCGGCAGGAACTCCGGGCGGAGGACCTCGGTGGCGCCGGCCTCGCGGGCCACCACCTCCGGGGACACGGACCAGTCGAACACCGCTCCCTCGCTGCCGGTCTCCACCACGTGGTCGAACCGGCGGGGCACCAGGTCGAGCCCCGGGGCATCGGTGCCGCACCGGCCCAGCGCCAACCACAGGTTCAGCGTGCGGACGTGCTGGCCGAGGAACGCCCCGTCCTGGTGCCAGCCGGCCTGCGCCGTCAGCGGCACCCGGCGGAGCGTGCACTTGTTGGCGGACAGCGCCGGGCGCTCACCGAGGTAGGCGGTGACCAGCTCGCCGATGCCGGTCCGGTCGACGAGCTCCACGAGCTCGAACAGCATCCGGGGCGAGTCCGCGGTCCACACCGCGCCGCTCGCCCGCACCCACTGACGCCGGCCGCCGACCCGGTACGCACCGGGCTGCGGCACGAAGGGCGAGTACCAGCCGCCGTCGTCCGCACCGTCGTGGGACCTGCTGTCCGAACCGCCGTCCGACCCGGCGTCGGCGTCGAAGTCGTCGAACGCGGCGAGGGCGGCGTCGATCCCGTCGGCCAGCCGCTGAGCCTGCTCCGGCGGGATGAGGCCCCGCACGAGGACGCACCCGTGCCGGGCCAACCCGTCGCGCAGCGAGGTGGGGTCGAGCTGGTCCGGGGTGAGCTCCGGGAGGGGGCCGGCCGCCGGCTCGGCGGAGACGGGCGGCGGGAGGTCGGCGACGGGGATCCGGGGGACGGCCTCGAACGACCGGTGGCGGAGGTCGACGAGCGCCCGCTCGAGGTCGGGGCTCCGGTGGGACCGGTTGGCGGCGGTGAGCGCCTCGATGGCCTCGAGCGGTCGCCCCTGGTCGACCAGGGCGGCCGCCTGGTCGAGCGCTCGGTGGGCGGGGGCATCGGCGGTCCGGTCCAGCACGCCAGGAGGATACCCAGGAGCAGCCTGAGCGGGCGGCCTCCTGCGGGCGGCCTCCCGCCGCGCCCCTCCTGTCGGCCGATCACGCCCCGAGGCTCGCCCGACGCAGGGGACGACGCCGGGTAGGGGGCTAGCCTCCCACTGTCGTGACCGGCGGAGCGCCGCGGGGCGCCTCCACAGCAGACGGTCCAAGGCCAGGAACGGCGGCGGAGTGGACGGAAGCAGGAAGCCACGATCTCCCCGGCTCCAGCCGACCCGGCTCGGGCCCATCGGCCGCCGCCTCGACGCGCTGACCGTTCGCCAGGGACGCCTCGCCTTCCGCCTCGGGCTCCTCGGCGTGGTCGTGGCGGCCGCCCTGGTGCGCGCCGCCACCATCCGGACGCACCTCCCGTACCTGAACTACTACGACGAGTTCTTCCCGCTCGAGGCCTCGGCCCACCAGCTCGTCGAGGGCACCTGGGATCCGGCGTTCTACGGGTACGGCTCGCTCGTCATCAACCTCACGACGATCACGGCCCAGGTCCTCTCCTGGTTCGGGGCCGAGGGCCTCACCGAAGGGGCCCGGACCACCGTCACCTCCCCGTACACCGAGATGGTGGCACCGCCCTCGCTCATCCTGGCCGGCCGCCTGGTGGTGCTGTGCTCCTCGATCGCCACGGTCTGGCTGGTGGGCCTGCTGGGCGCCCGCCTCGGAGGCCGGCGGGCGGGGTTGGTGGCGGCCGCCCTCGCCGGCGCGCTGCCCATGTTCGTGCAGCGGGGTTCGATCGTCATCACCGACACCGTCGCCACGTGCTTCGTGGTCCTGGCCGTGTACGCCGCCGCCCGGCTGGCCGACGCCGACCGACCGCTGCGGTGGGCCGTCCTCGGTGGCGTGGCGACGGGTTTGGCGCTGGCCACGAAGTACACCCCGGCGCCCGTCGCGCTGGTCGTGCTGGCCGTGGTGATCGTCCGGACCGACCTCGGCGTCCGGGCGCGTGCTCGCCTGCTGGTCGCCGCCGGAACCGCCGGTCTGGTGGCAGCCGTGGCCGCCATGCCGGCCCTCGTCCTGCGCACGGGTGCGGTGATCGACACCCTGCGCAGCCAGGCCAGGCTCTACGACCTGTTCGCCGCCACGCCGCCGTACCAGGATCAGCTCACCTCCTCCACCGAGGTCGGGGTCCCCGTGGTCGCGCTGGGGATGGCGGGCCTCGCGGTGCTGCTGGTCACCCGGCGGACCCGACCGCTCGTGATCGGGTGCCTCGCCTTCGCCGCGGTCTTCCTCGCCGTGCTGGTGCGCAGCGACTTCCAGCCGGCGAGGAACGTGATGCCGCTGGTACCGCTGCTCTGCGTCGGTGCCGGTGTGGCCATCGTCGAGGGCGTCCGCCTGGTCGACCGGCCGCTGCGGCTCGGCGCGACGGCGCGCGCCGGTGCCGTGGCCGTGGCGCTGCTCCTGGTCATCGTCCCCATGCTCCGGGACCAGGTGCGTCCCCACCTGGCCGAGCGCGACGCCGTCGACACCAGGGTCACGGCACGGCGGTGGCTGCAGCACCACGTCCAGCCCGGCGACGACGTGCTGGTGGCCGAGGAGCTGGTGTTCCTCCCCGCCGAGCTCGACCGCATCGGCGCCGACGTGGAGGTCCTGCCGCAGGCGCAGCGGATCGATCCATCACGGTACGACTACGTGGTCATGGGCTTCCTCGAGCGGGCGCCGTGGGCGTGGCTCATCGGACCCGAGGGATCGGTGACCGACGGCCGCACGCTGGCGGTCGCCTTCGGCTCGGTGCTGACCTCGTGCGAGCGACGACCCAAGGGTGGACCACCCCAGCCACCCGCGTGCCCGACCTCGCCGGCTCCTCGCGCCTGGCTCGACAACCAGCCCCTGATCCACATCTACGCCCCGTCCGATGACCTCCGGTCCCGACCGTGAGCGCTCCCGAGGTGATGACGGCGCAGCACCCGATGCGAGGCGAGGTGGCCTGATGGTCGTCGCCGAGCCGGAGACCTCGATCGACCCTGGAGCGGGAGCGGACGAGGCTCCCGGGGCGCCCACCCCGCTCCTCGACCGCGCCCCGCAGGCCGCTCGGTGGACCTTCGCCGCCCTGCTCGCGGCCGCGGTCCCGTACTGGGCGCTCCGCTGCCGGGGGCAGTGGTTCTTCCAGGACGAGTGGGCCTTCCTGGTGTGGCGCGACGGCGGCAGCATCGAGGACCTCCTCAGGCCGCACAACGAGCACTGGACCACCCTGCCCGTGATCATCTACCGGGTGGTCTTCAACCTCTTCGGTCTCCGGAGCTACCGGCCCTACCAGGCGGTGAACATCGCCTTCCACCTGGCCACCGCGGTGCTGGTCCGCGCCGTTGCGGTCCGGAGCGGGGCCAGCCCCTGGCTCGCCACCGTCGCCGCCGGGCTGTTCCTCTTCTACGGCAGCGGGGGCGAGAACGTCATCTGGGCGTTCCAGATCACCTTCATCGGCGGCCTGACCTTCGGGCTCGCGCACCTCCTGCTGGCCGATCACGCCGACCCGAGCCTCCTCCGCCGAGCCGCCGCCTTCGCCAGCGGGCTCGCGGCCCTCATGTTCTCCGGCGTCGGCCTCGTCGTGGTGGCCGCCGCCGGGCTGGCGGTGGCGGCCAGGCGCGGCATCCGGGCCGCGCTCCTCCAGCAGGTGCCGCTCGCCGCGGTGTACCTCGTCTGGTGGACCACCCACGGCATCGAGCCCGACCGCGACCGCCGTTCCCGACCCGACCAGGTGCTGCGGATGGTCGGCAACTCCCTCGAGCACGCGCTCGAGAGCCTGGGCCAGTCTCGTGCGGTGGGGCTCGGCATCTCGGTGCTGGCGATCCTCGGGGTGCTGCTGGCCGCGTGGGCCCATCGTCGTTCGTTCGCCGCGCTGCGGGTCACCCTCGCCATCCCCCTGGCGCTCGTCGTGGGCGCCACGGCGTTCCTGGCCCTGACGGCCTTCTCCGGCCACGCCGGGCTGGGCCTCGAGGACCCCGACCTGGTGCGCGACCCGCCGAGCCGGTACAGCTACGTGGTGATCGCCCTGCTCGCGCCGGTGCTGGCGTACGGCGCCTCGGTCGTGGTGCGCCGGTGGCGGGTCGCGCTCGTCCCGGTCCTGGTGCTGCTGGTGGTGGGGGTCCCGGGCAACCTCTCCACGTCGTGGCGCCGTGAGCACCCCCTGGCCCCTCCGGCGCTCGTGCTGGCCCTGGCGCACGCCGAGGAGCTGGCGAGCGCGCCGGCCGACCAGCGACCCCTCGCCGACACCCCCGGGCCGGCGATGATCACCGTCGGGTGGCTTCGAACCGTCCGAGACGACGGTCGCCTCCCCGAGCCCACCCCCGTTCGCCCCTCGATCGAGGCCGAGGCCCACGCCAGGCTGGCGCTCCGCATCGGGCCCGATCGTCCCGAGGACGCCGTGTGCCGGCCCGCGCCGGCCGGCGGGGAGGTGGTCCGCGTCACGGCCGACGACGGGATCGTCTTCTTCGGGGCCTTCTCGGTCCGGGTCGTGGGGTCCGACGGCTCACGGTCGCAGCCGCAGTCCATCGGGAGCTTCGAGCGCCGCACGCTCACCACCGCGGGGCCGCCGCTCACGCTCGACCTCCGCCCGAAGCGGGCGGGGTTCCCCTCGCTGTGTCGCGAGCCGGCGGCAACCCGACGTGGCGGGTGAACGCCGGGCCGACCCTCCGGCACGGCCGGCGCTCCCGGCCGCCGGAAGCATCGACATCACCTACAGTCACCCGCGATGGACCGTCCTACCGCTGAGGCCACCGCATCGCCCGCCGCCGCGCCCGCCGCGGCCGGGCTCCCCACGGGCGCGCCGGGCGGCGCCCAGGAGCTCGAGGCCATCTACGCCACCCGCTTCGGCCCGCGCTCGGCCTCGCGGTCCGTGCTGTGGGAGACGCTGGTGTCGTCGTACTTCCAGCAGTTCGTGGCCCCCACCGACACGGTGCTCGACCTGGCGGCCGGGTACTGCGAGTTCATCAACACCATCGAGTGCGGCACCAAGATCGCCGTCGACCTGAACCCCACCATCACCTCGGTGGCCGGCCCCGACGTGCAGGTGTTCCACACCCCCTCCACCGACCTCCCCGAGGCGCTCACCGGCACGGTCGACGTCGCCTGGGTCAGCAACTTCTTCGAGCACCTGGCCGACTCCACCGAGCTGCTCGCCACGCTCCGCGAGCTGCGGCGCGTGCTCCGGCCCGGTGGGCGGTTGCTCGTGCTGCAGCCCAACATCCGCCTCACCAAGGCGGCGTACTGGGACTTCGTGGACCACTCGCTCCCCATCACGGAGAAGAGCCTGGCGGAGGCCCTCGCCCTCACCGGCTTCAC
>JBBRFU010000189.1:0-6145 GCA_038241315.1 Acidimicrobiales bacterium
AGAAGTCGTTGCCGAGGTCGTAGTGGTGGGACACGGCGTCGGCGTCGCGGCGCGTCGTGTGGAGGCGGCCGCGGAGGCGCGCCTCCACCGGGGGCGGGGGGAGCGGTCGCGCCAGCACGCCCAGCAGGCGGGCGGCGCGCCAGAGGGCCGCGATGGAGCGGCGGTCGAACGTCAGCTCGACGTGGTCCGTGCGCCCGCCGATGGCGTTGCGGACGCCGAGCAGCGCGAACACGTCGCCCTCGAGGTCCAGGTCGCCGGCGACGTAGGCCCGCGCCAGGCCGAGCTCGTTGGGCGCGAACAAGATGCGGCGGAGGGTGTCGGGGGACCGCACCACGATGGTGGCGGGGCTGTCGGCCGGGCCGATCTCGGATCCGTCCCAGGCCCGGACCCGCACGGGGACCTCGCCGCCGAGGACGGCGCGGACGAGGGGCTCGAGGTCGTGGGCCAGGCCGACCACGCGGGGCTCGGTGGGGCGGGGGCGGGTGCCGGGGCCCGAGGTGCGGGCCGGCGCAGGGTCGGCGGCCGTGGCGGCCGGGCGGTCGGTGGGTGGTTCCAGGGTGCTCATGGGCCTCCGCAGGGTCGGGAGACCGGCTCGTCATCCGCCGTCGGGGGTGGACGACGCCGCTCGGGGATGGCGGAGTGGAGGTGCGACGGCCCCCGCAGGCCGGCCTTCCGGGATCCGCGCGCGACGTGGCTGTACGCACGGGTGGATGTCGGGATCGTACCGCTGACGGCCTTGTCAGGGAAGGGCTCGAGCCCGGTCCTGGCTCAGATGGCGGTGGTGCGGCCGGCCCAGTAGGGCTCGCGGAGCGTGCGCTTGTACAGCTTCCCGTTGGGGTCCCGGGGGAGCTCGGCGGTGTAGTCGATCGTCCGGGGCAGCTTGAAGCGGGCGATGCGCTCGCGCAGGTGGGCCAGCAGCTCCGCGGTGAGGTCGTCGTCGGGCACCACGTCGGCGGCCGGCTCGACCACGGCCTTGATCTCCTCGCCCCAGTCGGGGTGGGGGATGCCGAAGACCGCGGCGTCGGCCACCTTCGGGTGGGTGAGCAGCGCCCCCTCGATCTCGGCCGGGTAGATGTTCACGCCGCCCGAGATGATGAGGTCGCTCTTGCGGTCGCAGAGGAACAGGTAGCCGTCACCGTCGAGGTAGCCGATGTCGCCCACGGTGAAGAAGCCGGCGGTGCGGTTGGCGTCGGTCTTGGCCTGGTCCTTGAAGTAGGTGAAGTCGGCTGCGGCGAGCTTGAGGTAGATGGTGCCGGGGGCCTCGGTGGGCGCGTCGCGGCCGGCGTCGTCGAGGACGCGGATCTCCGACGACGGCCAGGGGAGGCCCACCGTGCCGGGCTTGGCGAGCCACTGCTCCGGCGAGACCACCGTCCCGCCCCCCTCGGTGGCCGCGTAGTACTCCCAGATCGACGGTCCCCACCAGTCGAGCATCCGCTGCTTGATCTCCACGGGGCACGGTGCCGCGGCGTGGACCATCGAGCGGGTGGACGACACGTCGTAGCGCGCCTTGACGTCGGCCGGCAGGGCCAGCAGGCGGTGGAACTGGGTGGGCACCATGTGGCTGGTGGTGACGTGGTGGCGGTCGACGAGGGCCAGCATGGACGCCGGGGTCCAGTGGTCCATCAGCACCACGGGGTGGCCCAGGTGGAGCGAGGCGCCCACGAAGGCCAGCACCGCGGTGTGGTAGAGCGGCGAGCCGCAGAGGTGCACGTTGTCGTCGTAGGGCTCGATGCCGAACATGGCGAGGAAGTGGCGGCTGCCGGGGGCGGCCGCGTCGGGGTCGGCCCCGGTGAGCTGGCGGCGCACGCCCTTGGGCTTGCCCGTGGTGCCCGAGGTGTAGTGCATGGCCTGTCCGCCGTCGCGCTCGTCGGGCAGGTGGTCGGGCCGGCCCTCGGTGAGCTCGGCGAACGGGCGGAAGCCGGGCACCTCGCCGACCGCGAAGCAGTGGGCCTCGTCGAGCGACACGGCCTCGGCCGCGGCGGCGCAGGCGTCGGCGAAGCGCTCGTGGCCGATGAACACGTCGGCCTCGGAGTCCTCGACGATGAAGGCGATCTCGGGGCCGACGAGGTGGTGGTTGATCGGCGTCAGGTACCAGCCGGCCTGGAGGGCGGCGAAGTAGAGCGCCAGCACCTCGGCGCTGTTGGGCAGGACCATGGCGATGCCGCCACCGTGGGGGACGCCGCGGGCCCGGAGGCCGTGCACCAGCCGGTTGGACCAGGCGAGGAGCTCCCCGTAGGTCACCTCGCGCCCGTCGGGGTCGATCAGGGCCAGGCGGTCGGGCTGCTCCTGGGCCAGCTTCCAGAACCCCAGCGTGGGTGTGGCGTCGGTGGCGTCGGTGGGATCGGCCATGTCGGTGCTCGTCTCGGTCGGGGTTCGGGGTGGGGCTCGGGTGGGGGTCGGGCGCGCGTTCGGGGATCAGGCCGGGCCGGCGGGGCGGGCGACGGCGAGGAGGCCCTCGGGCGGCACCGTGGCGGGGTCGGCGGTCTCGCGGAGGGGTCGGTCCTGGAGCCGGAGGGCGATGGCGATCGAGACCACGGCCACGGGCACCGCGGCCAGGAACACCAGGGGCACGGCGTGGGCGAAGGCGGCCGGGTCGCGCGGCCGCCCGGCGAGCCCGGCGTTGAGGATCCCGCCGAAGATCGGGACGCCCACGCTGGCGCCGAGGGAACGGAACAGCAGCACCGTGGACGTGGCCGTCCCGAGGTCGGCGGTCGGTGCCGCGTTCTGGGCCGCCAGCAGCGACGGCTGCATCACGAAGCCGATCCCGAGGCCGAGGACGAGCGCCCACGCGCCCACCAGCACCACGGCGGTGCCCGGGCCCACCGTGGCCAGGAGCCCGGCGCCGACGGCCATGGCGATCGATCCGGCGATGGGCCAGGCGCGGATGCGGCCGGTGCGCTCGACGGCCCGACCGGCCACGACGGTGCCCGCCGCGGCGCCGAACATCAGCGGCATCAGCGCGAACCCGGCGCTGGTGGGCGACGCGCCACGCACCTCCTGCACGAAGAGCGGGATGAAGAAGATGCCGCACCAGATCAGCGCCCCGCTGGTGACGTTCACCCCGATGCTGGCCCGCACCACGCGGTCCCGGAGGAGCCCGAGCGGGAGCACCGGCTCGGGTGCCACGAGCTCCCGGCGCACGAAGGCCGCCGCCAGCACCGGCACGGCCAGGGCCAGGGCGATGAGCTGGGGCGAGGTCCAGGCCAGCTCCTCGCCGCCGAGGGTGGCCACCAGGACGAGGCCGGCGAGGGTGGCCACGAGCAGCGCCGAGCCGGCCCAGTCGAGGGCGTGGGCCACCCGACGGCCGGTCGCCGGCAGCCGGGTGGCCACGATCACCGCCGAGACCACGCCCACCGGCAGGTTCACGAAGAACGCCCACCGCCAGCTCAGGTGGTCCACGAACAGCCCGCCCACCAGTGGGCCGGCCACGCTCGACACCGCGAACATCACGCCCTGGTAGCCCATCCACCGGCCGAGCTGGCGGGCCGGGACCACATCGGCCAGCACCGCCATCGACAACGTCGCCAGCCCACCGGCGCCGAGGCCCTGGACGAAGCGGGCCACGAGCAGCTGGTCGAGGGTCTGCGCCGCCCCGCACGCCAGCGACGCCAGGAGGAAGCAGGCGATGGCGAGCAGCAGCATGCGCCGGCGCCCGTAGAGGTCGCCGAGCTTGCCGTACAGCGGCATCGACGCCACCCCGGCCAACGCGTAGGTGGTGACGACCCACGTCATCCGGGAGAACCCGCCGAGGTCGTCGGTGATGGTGGGGAGGGCGGTGGCCACGATGGTGCCGTCGAGGGCGCCCATCACCTGGGCCAGCTGCACCCCCACGAACACCACCACGACGCCGGGCCCGTCGCGGCGCGCTCGTCGCCGGCCGCTGGGCGCCTCGCCGTCGCCGCCCACGGGGTCAGTCGCCGCCGGTGGTCCGGTAGTCGCCGAAGGGGGCGTCGCGCTCCTCGAGGGCCCGGGTGAGCCCCTGCTCGCGGGAGCGGTCGATGAAGTCGGTGAAGGTGGCGGCCTTGGTCCCCAGGGCGCACAGCTCGGTGCCCTGCCGGATGGCGGCCCGCATGCCCATGGCGTCCATGGCCCGGTGCACCGTGCGCTTGTTCAACGACACGATGTCGGTGGGGATCAGGGCGATGCGCTCGGCCACCGCCAGGACCTCGGCGTCGAGGTCGGCCTCGGGGAACGCCCGGTTGGCCCAGCCGAGGCGCACGGCCTCGTCGCCCGAGATGGCGTCGCCGGTGACCATCATCTCCATGGCGGCGCGCATGCCGAGCAGCCAGGCGTGGAAGTGCATGTCGGGCACGCCGAAGCGCACCGCGGGGTACCCCATGCGGGCGTCGTGGGCCACGTAGACGAGGTCGCAGCCGGTGGCCAGCTCGCTGCCCCCGGCCAGGCAGTAGCCGTGGACCTGGGCGATCACCGGCTTGGCCAGGTCCCAGATGCCCATCCAGGTCTCGGTGACGTGGCGGGGCCACTGGCCCTCGCCCTCGGCGGTGAAGTGGGGCATGTCCACGCCTGCGTTGCCCGGGCCCAGCTCGTAGCCGGCGGAGAAGCAGGTGCCGGCGCCGCGGACGATCATCACCCGCACGTCGGGGTCGCGGTCGGCCGCCCGCAGGGCGTCGATCAGCTCGGCGCGGAGCTGGTGGCTGAGGGCGTTGCGCTTCTCGGGCCGGTTGAGGGTGAGGCGGCGCACGTGCGGCGCGGGCTCGTCCACGATCAGCACCTCGGGCTTCGACCCCAGGGCCGCCACGGTGGCGCCCGCCGTGCCGGTGGTGTTCCCGGCCGCGGCCGGGGCCACCGTCCCGTAGGTGGCCGCCGGCTCGGGTCGACCGGCCTGCTCGTCGGTCACTTGATGGCCCGAGCGTCCATGTCGCCCGAGAGGCGGTCGAGCGTCTTGTCGGGCACCTCGTCGATCGGCGTGGCCACCTCGCTCACGGTCGGCCCGACCCGGGCGGCGAGGGGGGCCAGCGCGTCGAGGTCGAAGTCGTAGAGCTTCGCGGCGTTGCCGGCCAGGATCTGGCGCAGTTCGGCCTCGGGGGCATCGGCGAAGCGGGCGCGGAGGTTCTCCCGGGTGTAGGGGTACGTGCCCTCGTCGTGGGGGTAGTCGCTGCCCCACATGAACTTGTCGATCCCGATGACGTGGCGGGCCTCGGCGTCGGCCGCCTGGGGCTGGCTGACGCCCATCCACACGTTCTGGTGGAAGTACTCGGTGGCGTCCCGGCTCAGCACGTGCTCGTCGCCGTAGCGGATCTCGCCGGTGGCCCCCGTCTCGCGGATGCCGCGGATGGTCTTGTCGAGCTTCGCCAGGAGGGGCGGCACCCAGGCGCAGCCGGCCTCGGTGAGGACCACCTTCAGCCGCGGGAAGCGCTCGAAGACGCCCGAGAGGATCAGCTGCACCAGCGGGCGCTCGGTGTAGAAGGGCACCTCGTTGATGTAGAGGAGCATGCTCACCGGGTACGGCCCGTAGTCGGGGTTGCCGGTGCCGCTGTGCACGTTGATCGGCACCTCGAGGTCCTGCAGCACCTCCCAGAGCGGGTCGTAGCAGCGGTCGTAGAGCGGCTTCACCCACTTCACGTCCGGGGCGATGTTGGGGAGCAGGATGCCGCCCCGCAGGCCGTGCTCCTTGATCCAGCGAACGTCCGCGATCGCGTCGTCCACGTCGTTCAGGAAGATCTGGCCCACCCCGGCCCGCCGCTCGGGGAACTCGCCGCACCAGTCGACCAGCCACCGGTTGTGGGCGGTGACGCCGGCGTGGCGGTGCCGGTACTCCTCGTCGGTCGGCGGCTTGGCGAACAGCACGAAGCTCGGGAAGAACGGCGGCACCGTGTTGGGGAACACGACCTCGCCGACGATGCCGTCGGCCTCCTGCTGCTCGTTGCGCATCTCGTTGTCCCAGTTGCGCAGCCGGCGGTTGTCGCCCAGGTCCTTGTAGGGGTTCTTGTACTTGCCCCGCCAGGCGTCGAAGTCGTCGAGGAACTCGGGGTCGAGGTACTCGCGGTAGGCCTTGTGGCTGCCACCGGCGTGGCAGTCGGCCGAGATGATCGTGTAGCGGTCGGTGTCGACGGTGGTCGACGGGTCTTCGGTGAGCGTCACGGTGGGGTCATCCCTCCAGGTCGGCGGACAGGCGTTGGGTGGT
>JBBRFU010000190.1:0-6130 GCA_038241315.1 Acidimicrobiales bacterium
CCCACGACCAGGGGCAGGAGGGCGGCCACCACGCCCCGGAAGATGATCAGCAGGAGGATGAGGGTGATGGGCACCGCGATCAGCTCGGCCCGCACCAGGTCGTGCTCGATGGTCGAGTTGATCTCGGCGAAGATCGGCCCCATGCCGCCGACGCGGACCGTGACCGGCGAGCCGGGCTCGGCCCGCTGGTAGTCCTCGGCCAACCGGGTGGAGAGGTCCACCAGGATGTTGTCGTCGTCGGGGAACCGGGCCAGCACCAGGGCCTTGTCGCCGTCGACCGATGCCAGCGGGTTGCCGGGTGGGAGGTCCCAGTAGGTGAGGACCTCGTTCATCTGCAGGCCGCCCTCGCCCTCCTGCGCCAGCTCACGGGCCAGGGCCCGCCCGGCCTCGGCCACCTCGGGGGCGTCCACGTCGCCGTCGCGGGCGGTGACGAGGAGCACCACGTTCGGCGTGCCGGCCTCGAACTCCTCGGTGAGGAGCTCCTCCACCCGGGTCGACTCGGCGTCGGGATCGTCGAACCCGCCCGACGAGAGGCGCGACGCCACGCCCCCGCCGATGGCCCCCGAGAGGACGAACGCCACCAGCGCACCGAGGAGGACGAGGCGGCGTCGGCGGATGCACAGGTCGGCGAGGCGAGCGAGCACGGGGAGACCTCCGGGTCGAGTGAACGACGTTCACCTATCGACGTTCACTCAACGCCGATGGGCGGCCGTTGACCAGATGACGTCGGTCACGCCCCGTCCGTGACCGGTCGGCGCGAGACATCGGTCACCCCGCACCCGGGGACGCGCCGGCCCGATGGTCCGACCGTCCAGGTGTGCGGCGCGCTCCGAGCGGGTGCGCTGGGCAGGCCCGCCGAGCGCGGTGGCTCAGCCCTCGGTGGTGGTGGTCGAGCCGGGCTCGGAGTCCTCGGTGACGCCGTCCTCGGACCCAGCCGGGGTCTCCCCGTCGAGCGCGCAGTCGTCGTAGGCCTTCGTGAACGAGTCCGGCAGCGGGCCGGGGTTCTCGATCTGGTCGTCGTTGACCTGCTTGAACTCGTCGAAGTCCACGCCGTCCTCGGCGCTCAGCTTGCCGTACACGCACGTGCAGAACGCCTCGGCGTCGTCGGCGCTGATGCCGTCGCCCTCGGCGGTGGTGGTGCACCCCCGGACGAAGTTGCGCTCCACCGAGTCGCTGTAGCTGCCGGGCGTCTGCTGGCCGGTGCACCCGGCGAGGAGGGCCAGGCCCAGCACCGCAGCCGCGATCGACGCGAGGGCGCGGGGACGGCGGATCGGGGTAGCGGGCACGCAGATAGCTCCTTGGTGAAGACCGGGCGCCACGCTAGCGGGAGGGTGCCGCGGCGCCGAACTCGGCGGGCGACGGGACCACCGGCACGGGCGACCCGCCGGCGAGGGCCGGCGACCGAGGCCGGGACGCGGGGCGGGGAGCGCCGGCGAACCAGCACTCCCCGTCCCTGTCCGATCGACGCTCCCCCCCGGAACCGCCGGCCGGAACTCTCCCCCCACATCTTGCGATGTGGTGCGCTTCGGTTCCGAGGAACCGTTCGCTGAGAGGATCCAACACCATCGGGCGCCGCCCGTCATGGGCCAAATGGCTCAATCACCCTGGGCGGTCGGCTCGGCGGGCGGTCGCGGCGTCGGCTCGACAGCCGCGCCAGCGGTCGCGCCGGCGGCGGCTCAGACCTGCGGGGGCGGTGGGTCTCGGCGCACGATGCACAGGCTGCCGGCCGGGTCGTCGGGGTCGAGCAGCAACCGGATCGGCAGGTCGTGGGGCTCCCCGTCGGCATCGACCTCCACCACGATCTCGTCGTGCTGGGGGCCCAGGACCTCCTGGAGGCCGAGCGCCATGCCGGTCAGCACCGCGCCCATGGCCGAGCCCCGGCTCCACCGCACCACCCGCGAGGGCAGGGGCGGGGCACCGGCGGAGGCCGTGGCCTCCCACGCGTCGAATCGGGCGATCGTCTCGGCGTCGTAGCACGCCTCGAGGTCACGGTCGTCGTCGTGCACCGCCGTGCAGCCTAGGAGCGCCACACCCCGTCGCCACGGGCGTAGCGGGCCTCGTCGAACGCCACCGTGCCGAGGTCGACGTGGGTGGTCCGACCGGTCGCCGACCAGCCCTGCGAGCGGTAGAAGGCCTGGGCGGTGGCGTTGGCGGCCAGCACCGACAGCTCGCAGCGGGCGTACCCGGCGTCGGCCAGCCAGGCCTCGGCCGCCTGCAGCAACCGGGCGCCGCCGCCGAGGCCCTGCGCGGTCGGGTCGACGTAGAGCTCGTACACCTCGCCCGCCTCGGGCCAGCCGTCGGTGGCGTCGTCAGGGTGCACCGGCCCGCAGTCGGCGTAGCCCCAGACCACCCCGGGCCGGCCCCACACCAGCAGGCGGTGCCGTCGGCTGGGCGGCACCATCGCCCGCCCCGTCCAGAACGACGCCGGCGGCACCACGTCGCGGTCGTCGAGGAAGGTGTCGGGCAACACGCCGCCCCGGTAGCTGGCCCCGAAGACCCGCCACTTCACCGCGGCGATGGCGGCCCCGTCGGCGGCCGAGGCCGGTCGCACCGGGTCGGTGGCCGACGGACGGCCGGCGAACGGCGGGGGCAGGGCCAACCCGAAGCGCCGCCGGATCAGCGCGGCGGCGTGCTGCGCAGCCGGGGGCGCCTCGGCGGGCGCGGGGTCACCGAGCCCCCGCACGAGCGCCAGCAGCTCCGCCGCCGGGTCGGCCACCACCATCAGCGGGAGGTGGCCAGGTCGTAGGCCCGCCGCTTCGACACGCCGAGGGCGTCGACCACCTGGGCGACCGCGTCCCGGGTGGTGGCGCCGCCGGCGCGGGCCGAGGCCAGCGCGGCGCTGATCGCCTCGTCGGTGACCGCGGCCGGCACCGGCGCGCCGTCGAGCACGAGCACGTACTCGCCCCGCGGCTCGACCTCGGCCACCCGGGCCACGGCATCGGCCAACGGGCCGCGCCAGGTCTCCTCGTGGAGCTTGGTGAGCTCCCGTGCCAGCACCACCCGGCGGTCGGGGCCGCAGGCCTGAGCGAGGTCGGCGAGGGTGCGGGCCACGCGGTGGGGCGCCTCGTAGAGCACCACCGTGCGCCGCTCGCCGGCCACCGCGGCCACCCGCTCGGTGCGGGCCGAGCCCTTGCGGGGCAGGAAGCCCTCGAAGACGAACCGGCCGGCGGGCAGCCCGCTGGCCACCAGGGCGGTGACGGCAGCCGACGGGCCGGGCACCACCTCCACCACGAACCCCGCCGCGACGGCGGCCGCCACCAACCGCTCGCCGGGGTCCGAGATCCCCGGCATGCCGGCGTCGCTGACCACGGCCACCCGCTCGCCCCGGCCCAGGCGGGCGACCACGTCGTCGACCGCGCCCTCCTCGGTGTGGTCGTTGACCACCCGCAGCGACCGGGCCCGGATGCCCGCGTGCTGGAGCAGCCGGCCGGTGCGGCGCGTGTCCTCGCAGCACACCAGGTCGGCCGCCGCGAGGGCCTCCACGGCCCGGGGCGTGAGGTCGCCGAGGTTGCCGATGGGCGTGCCCACCAGCACCAGGCGCCCGTCGCGGGGCGCGGCGTCGGTCACGGCCGCACCTCGAGGACGTCGCCCGGGCGGAGGCCCCAGTGCGCGAAGCGGCCGGCCTCGGCCTCCACCACCGAGCGGGCCCGGGCCACCGGGAGGGTGATCCGGTGGGGCGCGAGCCGGGTGGTTCGGACCACCTCGAGGTCGGCGTCGAGGAACGCCACGTCGATCGGGAACCGCATCCCGATCGAGTGCACGGAGCGGGCCCGCTCGATCAGCAGCGCGCCCTCGAAGCCGTCGCGCCCGAGGAGGCCGCGCCGCCGGTCTCGCCGGGAGGTCGCCACCGCCAGGCTGGCCAGGACCTCACCGTCGCGGAGCAACCAGGCCACGTCGGTCGCCCGCCTAGACGTTGAAGCGGAACTCGAGGACGTCGCCGTCGGCGACCACGTAGTCCTTGCCCTCGACCCGCAGCTTCCCCACGTCGCGCGCCTTGGCCCAGGACCCGATCTCGAGCAGCTCGTCCCACTGGATGGCCTCGGCCCGGATGAACCCCCGTTCGAAGTCGGTGTGGATCCGCCCGGCGGCCTGGGGCGCCCGGGAGCCGGCCCGGAAGGTCCACGCCCGGGATTCCTTCTCGCCGGTGGTGAGGAACGTGCGGAGCCCCATGAGCAGGTAGGCGGCGTGGATGAAGCGCTCCAGCCCGCCCTCGCCGAGGCCGAGGGCCTCGAGCATCTCGTGGCGCTCGGCGCCGGTGAACTGGGCGGCCTCGGCCTCGAGCTGGACGCACATGCCGATCACCTCGGCCTGGCCCGACAGCTCGGCCTCCACCGGGGCGATGATCTCGGGGATGCGCTCGAGGTCTCCCTCGCCCACGTTCACCAGGGCCAGGACCGGCTTGTTGGTGAGGAGGAACTCCTCGCGGAGCACGGCGCGCTGGGCGTCGGTGAGCGTGCCCCGGTAGATCGGGGTGCCCTCGGCGAGGAGGGCGTGGGCGGCGTCGAGGGCCTCGACCAGCTCGGTGAGGCCCTTGTCCTGCTTGGCGGCCTTGCGGCGCTTCTCTACGCGGCTCTCGACCGTCTCCAGGTCGGCCAGGGCCAGCTCGATCTCCAGCACCCGGAGGCACTCGAGCGGATCGTCGGGGCCGGGCACGTCGGCGTCGACGAAGGCCCGCAGCAGGTACACGACGGTGTCGACCTCGCGGATGTGGGCGAGGAACTGGTTGCCCAGTCCCTCACCGGTGCTGGCCCCCTCCACCAGCCCGCCGATGTCGACGAACTGCACGCTTGCGGGGACCACCTTCTTGCTCTTCGACATCTCGGCGAGCAGGTCGAGCCGGCGGTCGGGCACCTTGGCCACGCCCACGTTGGGGTCGGTGGTGGCGAAGGCGTAGGGCGCCGCGAGCGCGCCACCGCCGGCCAGCGCGTTGTAGAGGGAGGACTTGCCCGAGTTGGGGAGACCGACGAAGCCGAAGCGTTCCATTGCCCCGGAGGCTACCGGTCGCCCCCCACCGGTCTCCCAGCCCGGTCGGGCTCAGCGCTCGGTGAGGATCCGCTCGATCACGTGGGCCACGCCGTCCTGGTCGTTCGACGGGGCGATCTCGTCGGCCGCCTCCTTGAGGAGGGGGTGCGCGTTGCCCACCGCCACGCCCAGGCCGGCCCAGCGGATGAGCTCCAGGTCGTTCGGCATGTCCCCGAAGGCCGCCACCTGGCCGGGCGCGATGCCCGACTCCTCCAGCAGCCGCTCGACCGCCGAGGCCTTGTGGACCGACGGGTGCGACAGCTCGAGGAACGACTCGTCGGTGGAGTGGGTGACCAGCGCCCGCTCCCCCACGATCGCCTGCACCCGCGCCGCGGTGCCGTCGGCCGCGGGACGGGGCATCCGCACGATCAGCTTGGTGACGGGGCGGTGGAGGAAGGAGCGGATCGGGGCGATCACGAGGTCGGGGATGGCGGTCAGGAACTCCACGCCGCTGCCGTCGATGGCGTCGTCGACGCCGAAGTCGAACCCCTGCTCCACGCCCAGGACGGCCTCGGGCAGCGAGGCCAGGAGGTCGTCGACCAGGGTGTGGGCCACCTCCACGTCGAGCTCGACGCGGTGCACGAGCTCGTGGCGGGCCGGGTCGTAGACCGTGGCGCCGTTGGCGCAGACCACCAGGCCGCGCTCGCCCAGCTGGTCGACGATCGGCGGGATCCAGCGGGGCGGGCGCCCGGTGGCGATGACCACCAGCATCCCTGCGTCCTCGGCGGCGTGGACCGCCTCGCGGGTGCGCACCGAGACCTTGCCGTCGGAGCCGAGCAGCGTCCCGTCGAGGTCGGTGGCGATGGCCCGGTACCTGGTCACGAGCCGACGGTAGCGGCGCTCCGGCGCGGGGAGCGATCGGCCGCTTCGGTACCCTCGGCGCCATGGAGCCGATCGAAGCGCTGGAACGGGTGGCGTACCTGCAGGACCGCGGCCTGGTGCCGTCGCAGAAGACGGCCGCCTTCTTGAAGGCGGCCCAGATCCTGCGCGACCTCCCCGACGGGGAGCTGGAGCGGCGGCTGGCCGACGGGACGCTCACCGAGCTGGCCGGCATCGGCAAGAGCACCGCCGAGGTGATCACCCAGGCCGCGGCCGGCCAGGTGCCCCG
>JBBRFU010000191.1:0-6025 GCA_038241315.1 Acidimicrobiales bacterium
TTCGACCGCCTGCAACAGCGAGGGGTCATCACCGGCTTCCACGCCGAGGTGGACCGCCAGGCGGTGGGGATCACCGTCACCGCCCTGGTGCTCGTGAACGTGGACCAGCGGGCGTGGCGCAACAGCCTCGAGGAGCTCGGCGCGCTCCCGGGTGTGGAGTACGTGGCCCTCACCAGCGGCGCCTTCGACTTCGTGCTCGTGGTGCGGGTGCCCGACGTCGGCACCCTGCGCGACGTGCTGCTCGTGCGGCTCCAGGGGATGCGCCAGGTCCGCAGCACCCAGACCGTCTTCGTGCTCGACGAGCGCAACCAGCCCCTCGACCTCGACCTGCTGCCGTAGCCGGACCCGTCGGCGGGGCGCCGACCCGGGCGGCTCAGCCCACGATCGGTCCCTCGGGGTCGGGCCGCTGCGAACGGGCCACCAGGAACATGGAGGTGGCCACCACCGCGAAGACGGCGCCGACCAGCGCGAGCACGCCGTTGTCGAACAGGAGCCCGTAGGCGACGAGCCCGGCGCCGATGGCGATGTCGAGCAGCGCCACCTTCTGGAGGAGCGCCGAGGACTGCGGGGTGAGGGCCATGGGGCCCATCTTGGTGCCCACCGGGTGGCGCGCTCCGCCTCCGGGACGACCGGCGTTCACCCGGCCGGGGTACCCGCGAGGTCGACGGCGCGGTAGAAGGGGTAGGGGCCGTCCGTCCCCATCCACCTCTCCAGGAGCAGCCATGACCGCAGCCGGTATCCGTCGAGAGCGCCTGGGCGCGCTGCAGGCCGGCGTCGACGACGCCCTCGCCCGGCTGGCGGCCGACGACGCGATCGCCCGGCTGTGGGCCCGGGACCACACGCTCTGGTCCGAGGACCCCACCGAGATCAGCGACCGCATGGGCTGGCTCGAGGTCACCGAGGACCTGCTCGCCGCCGGCGACCGGCTCGACGCCGTGGCCGCCCGGGCCCGGGCCGACGGCCTCACCCACCTCGTGGTCATGGGCATGGGCGGCTCCAGCCTGTTCCCCGAGGTGCTGGCCCGCACCTTCGCCACCGCCACCGAGGGGCTGGAGCTGGCGGTGCTCGACAGCACCGACCCCGCGGCGGTGGCCCGCATCGCCGCCCAGTCACCGCCCGAGCACACCCTCTTCCTCGCCTCGTCCAAGTCGGGCGGCACGGTGGAGACCCGGAGCCACCTCGAGTTCTTCTGGTCCCGCATCGGGCGGCCCGAGCAGTTCGCCGTCGTCACCGACCCGGGCTCGGCCCTCGGTGAGCTGGCTCGCGAGCGTGGCTTCCGCGAGGTGTTCGAGAACCGCAGCGACATCGGTGGGCGCTACTCCGCGCTGAGCTTCTTCGGCCTCGTGCCCGCCGCGCTGGCGGGCATCGACTGGCGGGCGATCGTGGCCTCGGCCGACGCCATCGCCCCGTCGCTGCGCGACGCGGATGCCACCGTCAACGCCGGCCTTCGCCTGGGCGCGGTGCTCGGCGCCGCGGTGCAGGCGGGCCGCGACAAGGTCACCTTCCTCATCGACCCCCGCATCGAGAGCTTCGGGCTGTGGCTGGAGCAGCTGCTCGCCGAGTCCACGGGCAAGCAGGGCACCGGCACCATCCCGGTCGCCGACGAGCCCCTGGGGCCGGCCGACCTCTACGGGCCCGATCGGCTCTTCGTGGCCATCGGCCACGTGGAGCAGGCCGTCGGCCTCGACGTCCTGGCCGACGAGGGCCACCCCGTGGTGGAGCTGTCGTTCGGCGACCCCACCGACCTCGGCGCCCAGGTGCTCCTGTGGGAGGTGGCCACGGCCGTCTGCGCCGCCGTGCTGGGCGTCAACCCCTACGACCAACCCAACGTGGCCGAGGCCAAGGAGGCCACGCAGGCGGTCCTGGCCTCGGGCCGCCCCCAGCTGCCGGCCGGCTCCCTCGCCGACGTGCTCGCCCAGGTCCGGCCGGGCGACTACCTCGCCGTGCAGGCCTACCTCGACCCGGCCGACCCCGACGTCGACCGGTTGGCCGAGATCCGGCTCGCCCTCCGCGACGAGTTCAAGGTGGCCACCACCTTCGGCATCGGTCCCCGGTTCCTGCACTCCACCGGCCAGCTGCACAAGGGGGGCCCGCCCACGGGCGTCTTCTTGCAGGTGGTGGGCGACGACGCCTCCGACGCCGCCATCCCCGGCGCCGACTTCACGTTCTCTGAGCTCAAGCACGCCCAGGCCGACGGCGACCTCGCCACCTTCGCCGAGCACGGCCTCCGCGCCGTGCGCACCACCGTCGACGAGCTGGCGGCGCGGGGCTGACCCCCCGCCTCGCCGCACCGCGCCACCACCCCACGGGACCACCCCGAGAAGGAGCACCATGAAGCTGGGCATGATCGGCCTCGGCAAGATGGGCGGCAACATGGCCGAGCGCCTGCGCCGCCACGACCACGACGTGGTGGGGATGGACCCGGGCAAGCCCGACGCCGACGCCCAGACCCTCGAGGAGCTGGTGCCCCTGCTGGCCGCCGACGGCCAGCCCAAGGTGGCGTGGAGCATGGTGCCGGCCGGCGAGATCACCGACACCACCATCAGGAAGCTCGGCGAGCTGCTGGCCCCCGGCGACCTGGTGATCGACGGCGGCAACTCCAACTACCTCGACTCGGTCCGCCACGGCGAGGAGCTGGCCGCCAAGGGCATCCACTTCGTCGACTGCGGCACGTCCGGGGGCGTGTGGGGCCTCGACAACGGCTACGCCCTGATGGTGGGCGGCACCGACGAGGCGGTCACGCTGGCCCAGCCGCTCTTCGACGCCCTGTCGCCGCCCAAGGGCTTCGCCCACGCCGGCCCGGTGGGCGCCGGCCACTACGTGAAGATGGTCCACAACGGCGTCGAGTACGGGCTCATGCAGGCCTACGCCGAGGGCTACGCCATCCTCGAGGCGTCGCCGCTCGGCATCGACGTCGAGGCAGCCATCGGCTCCTGGCAGGAGGGGAGCGTCGTGCGGTCCTGGCTGCTCGACCTGCTGCTCCTGGCCCTGGAGCAGACCCCGTCGCTCGACGGCATCGCGTCGGTCGCCGCCGACTCGGGCGAGGGTCGCTGGACCGTCACCGAGGCCATCGCCAACGGCGTGTCGGCCCCGGTGATCTCGGCCGCCCTGTTCGCCCGCTTCACCTCCCAGCAACGAGAGGACGACAAGGCCATGAAGGTGATCTCCGCCCTCCGGAACCAGTTCGGCGGCCACGCCATCGAGATGGACACCCCGAAGGGGGAGACCCACTGATGGCCGCCACCTCGAAGTCGGGCGAGCGCGCCGAGGACGGCGATCGGAGTGATGCCCTCGTCCTGTTCGGGGCGACCGGGGACCTGGCGTACAAGAAGATCTTCCCGGCCGTCTACCAGCTGGTGGCCGACGGGCGCCTCGAGGGGCCGGTCATCGGGGTGGCCTCGTCGGTGGGCGACGACGCCTTCATCCGGGAGCGGGCCCGGGCGGCGATCATCGAGCTGGAGGACGACGTCGACGAGGCGGTCCTGGAACGGGTCCTCCAGCAGCTGCACTACGTGTCGGGCGACTACCGGGAGCCCCAGGTCTACGACGACCTGGCGACGGTGCTGAAGGGCTACGAGCGGCCGCTGTTCTACCTGGCCATCCCGCCCACCCTGTTCGACGACGTCATCACCGGGCTCGACCGCTGCGGCGTGGCCGGCCACGGTCGGGTGGTGGTGGAGAAGCCCTTCGGCCGGGACCTCGCCAGCGCCGAGGAGCTCAACGCCGTGGTGCACCAGTCGTTCGACGAGGAGGACATCTTCCGGATCGACCACTACCTCGGCAAGGAGTCGGTGGAGAACCTCCTGGTGTTCCGCTTCGCCAACTCCATGCTCGAGCCCATCTGGAACCGCAACTTCATCTCCAGCGTGCAGATCACCATGGCCGAGGACTTCGGCGTGGGCAGCCGCGGCAAGTTCTACGAGAGCGTCGGCGCCCTCCGTGACGTGCTCCAGAACCACCTGCTCCAGGTGGTGGCCCTGCTCGGCATGGAGCCGCCGGCCGGGGCCGACGCCGCCTCGCTGCGCGACGAGAAGGTGAAGCTGCTCCGCCAGGTCCGCACGCTGGAGGCGAAGGACGTGGTGCGCGGCCAGTACCGGGGCTACATCGATGCCGAGGGCGTCGACGGGGGCTCCGACGTGGAGACCTACGCCGCCGTGCGCTTCGAGATCGACTCGTGGCGGTGGGCCGGCGTGCCGTGGCTGGTGCGGACGGGGAAGGCCCTGGCCACCACGGCCACCGAGGCCATCATCACCTTCAACGCCCCGCCCCGGCTGCTGTTCACCCCCGAGGGGGCGCCCGAGCCCGGCCCCAACTACCTCCGCTTCCAGCTCGGCAAGCACGACGGCGTGAAGCTCCGGCTCCACGCCAAGAAGCCGGGCGACCAGCTCATCCCCGAGCCGGTGGACCTCGAGGTCTCCTACGCGGAGGCCCTCGGCCCCCGGGACGGGGCGTACCAGCGCCTCCTCGACGACGCCATGGTGGGCGACGCCCGCCGCTTCGGCCGGGCCGACGCCCTCGCCGAGCAGTGGCGCATCGTGGAGCAGGTCCTGGAGGACCACGAGGAGGTCCACCTCTACAGCGAGGGCTCCATGGGCCCCCGCGAGGCCGACCGCCTGGCCGCGGCGTCCGGCGGCTGGATCGACCCCGTGCCGCCCGTCGACCCCTGACCGCTCGTGCGGGTCGCCCGCGCCACGGCTCCACCAGGAAAACCCTGCCCGGAGGCGGAGCCTCAGGGCAGCGGGTCGGGGATGCGCTTCACGATGGCGGCGGCCATGGCGTAGGCGGCCTCGGCGGGGCCGATCTCGTCGGGCTGGAGCAGGTTGGCCATGATGCGCAGCACCCAGTCCATGAGGCTGCGGGAGCGGATGCCCACCCGGGTGAGCTCCCGCATGAGCAGCGGCTGGCCGATGACCTTGGCGAAGAGGCGGGCGACCTTGAAGTAGAGGCCGTACTCGGCCTCGAGCCACTTGGGGTACTGCTGGAGCGCCATGCCGTCGCCGCTCAGGAGCGATTCGCTGAGCAGGCCGGCCACGTGGCGGCCGGTCTCGTAGGCGTAGTCGATGCCCTCGCCGTTGAACGGGTTGACCGAACCGCCGGCGTCGCCCACCACGGCCCAGGTGGGGCCGACCTTGGGGTTGACCGACCCGGCCATGGGGATGCGGCCGCCGGTGGGCGCCTGGGTGGGGTTCTCGGGGTCGATCTTCCAGTAGTCGGGGGCGGTGGCCGCCCACTCGGCCATGAGGTGCGAGGTGTTGACGTCTCGCCAGTCCCGGAAGGTGGAGAGGAGGCCGATGCCGACGTTGATGGTGCCGTCGCCCACCGGGAAGATCCAGCCGTAGCCGGGCAGCGAGCTGCCGTTGCGGTCTCGCACGTCGAGGCAGCTCTCGATCCACGGGTCGTCGTGGAGGGGGCTCTCGTAGTAGGTCCGGATGGCCATGCCGAGCGGGTAGCTCTTGTTGCGAGCCGTGCCCAGGGCCCGCCCGAAGCGGGAGTTGGCCCCGTCGGCGATGACCACGTAGCGGGCCCGGATCTCGCGGGTGTCGCCGGTCTGCTTGTCCTTCACCACCGCGCCGGCCACCAGGCCGCCCTCCACGATGGGCGCGATCGCCTCGGTGGCCTGGTGCAGCTCGGCGCCCGCCTCGCCGGCGTGCTGGAAGACCAGCTGGTCGAGGTCGCGCCGGCGCACCACGAAGCCGTGGTCGGGGAAGATCGGGTGGTCCGGCCACTGCAGCTCGAGGGTGACGCCGTGGGCCACCGCCCGCAGCCCAGTGTAGCGGTGGTACGGCTCGAGGGCCGAGTAGAGGCCCATGTCGTCGAGCTGCTTGACCGCCCGTGGGGTGAGGCCGTCGCCGCACGTCTTCTCGCGGGGGAAGGTCTTGGCCTCCACGGTGACCACCCGGTGGCCGGCCTTCGCCAACCAGTACGAGGTGGACGACCCGGCCGGTCCGCCCCCCACCACCAACACGTCGGCACGATCAGCGGCAGCCATGCGCCGAGGCTACCGGCGGCCCCCTGCGGCGAGCCC
>JBBRFU010000192.1:0-5920 GCA_038241315.1 Acidimicrobiales bacterium
AGTGGCGGCGCGCGCGTCCGCCAGCCGGTCCGCCTCGGCGCCGAAGGAGGGCGACGAGGGGTGGTCGGCCACGGCACCGTCGAGCTCGGCGGCGGCCCGGTGCTGGCCGAGACGGCCCAGCAGCACGACCAGGTTGCGCAACGTGGTGACCAGGTGGACGAGGTCGCCGCCCGCCCCGAGGTGGTCGAGGAGCTGCTGGAACGGCGCCACCGCGGCGAGCGGGTCGCCGGTGCGCGCCCGCAGCGAGGACGAGGACAACAGGGCCACCTCCAGCAGGTAGCGGTGCCCCACGGCCCGCGCCTGGTCCACCGCCCGGTCCAGCTCGGCGAGGGCCGCCACCGGGTCGAGGTCCATCAGGACCTCCCCCCGCGCGTACGCCGTCCAGGCCGAGCCCGCGACCGCCTCGCTCACCGGTCCGGCGGCGAGCAGGGCCAGCGCCTCGTCGTGGCGACCCTGGTACGCCCGGCAGAGCGCCATGTTGGCCCGGGCCACGTCGACGTACAGGGGGTCGCCGCGCCGGCCGGCCTCGTCGGCCAGGGTCCGTGAGCGGTCGTGGGACTCGTCCAGGCGCCCGGCGTAGATGGTGACGTCGCTGATCGCGTCGAGGGCGTGGAGGGCCCCGGGCCCCCCGGGGTCGAGGGCCAGCGATCGCTCGGCGGCCTGCTCCGCCTCCGCCGACCGGCCGCTGATCGAGAGGCCGGCGGCCAGGGCGGCCAGGGCGGTCGCCTCGCCGGGGTGGCCGTCGGGCAGGGCGTCGAGGAGGTCGGCGGCCCAGGAGGTGACCTCCGTCCGCAGCAGGGTGCGGGCGGGGTACGTGGCGTGGTGGACGATCTCCACCGCCAGGTCGAGATCGGCGCCGAGCGCCCACCGCACCGCGGCGCGCACCTCGTCGAAGACCTCGGCGAGGTGCGCCAGCGCGGCCCCGTCGTCGGCGGTGCGCAGCTGGCGGTCGACCTCGCCCACCACGGCGGCGAACCAGGTGGCGTGCCGGCGCGCGGTCCGCTCGGCGGTCCCGGCGGCTCGCAGGCGCTCCCGACCGTGGCTGCGGACGGTCTCGAGGGCGCGGTACCGCACCCCGTCGGGCGTCGGGTCCGCGAGCAGGAGCGAGCGTTCGACGAGCCGGGCCACCGCCACCTGCGGACGGCGGGCGACCACGGCGGCGGCCAGGTCGGCAGTTCCCACCGGTCCGGCGAACACGCTGAAGTCGTGGAGGGCCTGGCGCAGCTCGTCGTCGAGCAGGCGCTCGGACCAGGCGACGAGGTCGTGGACCGTGCGGTGCCGGGGCGCCACGTCTCGCCGGTCGGTGCGGAGGTGGTCGAGGTCGTCGCCGATGGTGCGGGCCAGCTCGGCCAGGGTGAGCGTCCGCAGGCGGGCGGCGGCCATCTCCACGGCCAGCGGGAGCCCGTCGACCCGGCGGACCACCTCGACCACCAGGTCGTCGTCCAGGCCGTCGGGGCCGATCCGCGCCTCGAGGGCGCCGGCGGCGATCGCCCGGTCCCGGAACAGGCGGGCCGCCGACGCGTCCGGGCCATCGGTGGCCAGGGGCGCCAGGGCCACGACGTGCTCGCCGTCGATCGCCAGCGGTTCCCGGCTCGTGGCCAGGAGCCGGAGCCGGTCACCGCCGCCCAGGAGGTGGGGGACGAGCCCGGCCACCGCGTCGACCACGTGCTCGCAGTTGTCGATCACCACGAGGGCGTCGTGGCCGCCCGAGGCGGCGAGCTCGGCGACGGCCTGGCCGGGGGTCGGGCGCAGGGAGAGGGCCGAGGCGACGGCGGCGGCCACGTCGTCGGCGCCCCCGACCCGGGCGAGCTCCACCACCACCGCCCCGCGCGCGTGGGTGGTGGCGGCCGCCGCCGCCACGTCGGTGGCCAGGCGGGTCTTGCCGACGCCGCCGGGCCCCACGATGGTCACCAGCCGGTGACGGCCCAGGAGCTCCACCACGTGCGCCTGCTCGTCCCGTCGGCCGATGGTGGCCGACAGCGGCGCCGAGGGACCGGGCGCCGGGGCGGCCCGCGCCGACCCCCGCCTCGTCGGTGCGCCGTTCCCGCGGGCCGTCACGTCGCAACGCTACGACCCCGGGCGGCGCCCCGGCGGCTGGTTCGCGCGGCCCGGGCGCCGGGATCAGACGGGGAGCTGGGGCACCGGCGAGAGCCGGCGGTGGTCGACGTCGTGGTCGGTCACGAGGAGCGGCTCGAACGGTGGCGTGAGAGCGGCCGGCGCCTCGGGGCCGCCGGCGACGACCACCTGGTCGCGACCGGCGCCCTTGGCGGCGAACATGGCCAGGTCGGCGAGGCGGATCACGGCGTCGGCGCCGTCGGCCTGGGTGGAGTCGGCCACGCCGAAGCTAGCCGAGATGCGGGGCACCCCGCCGCTCTGCAGGGCGGCGGCCAGGCGAAGCTGGGTGGCGGCCATGCGCTCGGCGGCCACGTGGCGGTCGATCGTCGGCATGAGCACCACGAACTCCTCGCCGCCGTAGCGGCACACGGTGTCCTCGCTCCGGACGCTGGCCCGCAGCACGTCGGCGAAGAGCCGGAGCGCCCGGTCGCCGGTCTCGTGGCCGTGGGTGTCGTTGAGGTCCTTGAAGTGGTCGAGGTCGGCGAACACCACCGCGTACCGGCCGTCCTGCCGGCGCAGGTCCCGGACCTTCTCCTCGAGGCTGCGCCGGTTGACCGCGCCGGTGAGGGGGTCCGTCGCCGCCTGCAGCTGGCTCGATGCCATCGCCCGCAGGACCCCGATCCGCGAGCCCGCCTGCTGGGCGAGGGACTCGAGCCGGTCGACGGCGCGGGCCACCACCGGCGCGTCGACGTCGGCGATGAGGTGGATGACCCCCATGGGGGTGCCGAGCACGGTCACGGGGACGCACACGGCGGAGCAGGTGATGCCCCGCTCCATCAGGCGCGGGCAGGCGGAGAGGCGCTCGCTGGACTCGAACCGCAGGGTCTGGCCCCGTCGCACCGCCGGGCAGCCCCAGGGCGTGGCCACGCTGCAACCGGCACCGCCCCCGACCTTGGAGACGGCGGCCTGGTGCAGGTGGGCCCGGCTGGAGTCGGCGAGCAGGACCTCGGCCGGGCGGTCGGTGATGACGCTCAGGGCCCGGCTGGTCACCTCGAGCGCCTCCGCCTCGGTCTCGCCCATCTCGAGCGCGTCCTGGACCTCGCTGGCGAACCGGTGCCCCTCGGCCTCGGCGCGGATCCGTCCCTCGGTCTCCAGCACCGCTTGCCGCTGGCGGCGCAGCGCGGACCGGATCGGTCGGGCCGACGTGAGGTAGATGCTGATGGTCCCGAACAGGGCCAGGAGCCCGCCGGTGAAGAAGAACCCGACCGCCCCCTCCTCGATCCCGAGGGCGTCCGCCACCAGCCGGCTCGCGCCGTAGGCGAGGTACATGGCGGACACCGCGACGATCAGCTGGCGGGCGAGGGTGCCCACCGAGTCGTCGAGCTCGAACCGCTCGTCCGCACCGCCGCCCGGTGCCTGCTGCTCGTGTTCCACCACGGCGTCTCCTTCGTTGCCGTCACCCATCCATCGGCGGGTCTCGCACCCGACTTGAGGGCCGTTCGGCCCGCTGCGCCGGACCATCAGTCGGGCAGGATCGCCATGGCGGGGCCGAGCGGGCGGTCCAGGAGGACGGCGCGGGTGAGCGCGGCGGCGCCGAAGCGGTCGCGCACCTCGTCGAGGACGGTGTCGAGCGCGCCGGCCTCGCGGTCGTGGAACGGCAGCGTGAGCTGCACGGCGTCGGCGTCGTCGAGGTTGGCGACCGCGATGCCGAGGAGGGTGATGCCCTGCTCGGCGATCAGCGGCCCGGCGCCGGCGAGCAGCGAGCGGAGCGCGGTCAGCACCACCTCGGTGTCGTCGGTGGGTCGGCGGAGGGTGTGCGACCGGGTGGCGCGGGAGAAGTCGCCGAAGCGGAGCCGCAGCACCACCGTGCGGGCCACCCGGTGCCCGGCCCGGAGCCGGCGGGCCACCCGGTCGACGAGGCCCACCAGCACGGCGTCGAGGTCGGCGGCGGTGCGTGGCCCCCGACCGAGCGCCCGCTGGGAGCCGATGGACCGGCGCCGTCGACCGGGACGGACGGGCCGGGGGTCCCGGTTGTGGGCCAGGGCGTGGAGGTGGCGGCCCGAGCCGGGACCGAGGAGCCCGACGAGCTGGTGCTCGGTGAGGGCCGCCACGTCGGCCACCGTGACGAGCCCGCGCCGGTGGAGCTTCTCGGCCGTCCGGGGCCCCACCCCCCAGAGCCGCTCCACCGGCAGCGGGTGGAGGAACGCGAGCTCGCGATCGGGAGGCACCACCAGCAGGCCGTCGGGCTTGGCCACGCCGCTCGCCACCTTGGCGAGGAACTTGGTGCGGGCCACCCCCACCGTGATGGCCAGCCCCACCCGCGCCTGCACCTGCTGGCGGAGGCGCACGGCGATCTCGGTGGGCGTGCCCGAGACCCGCCGGAGCCCGCCGACGTCGAGGAACGCCTCGTCGATGGAGATGCCCTCCACGAGCGGCGTGGTGTCGGCGAACACCTCGAAGACCGCCTTGCTCGCCGCCGAGTACGCCCCCATGCGCGGCGCCACCACCACCGCCTCGGGGCACAGCCGCCGGGCCTGCCCGCCGCCCATGGCCCCCCGCACGCCCCGGGCGCGCGCCTCGTAGCTCGCGGCCAGCACGACGCCGCCGCCGACGATGACCGGTCGGCCCCGCAGCGCGGGCTGGTCGCGCTGCTCGACCGACGCGAAGAAGGCGTCGAGGTCGGCATGGAGGATGGTGGCGTCGTCGGTCCCCATCGAACACATGTTCGCACCGTTCCCGCGTCTGCGCCACCGATGAGTTCCGCGGGCGCCCCCGGTCGATCCCCGGTCGGCCCCCTCCGGTGGGGCCCGAGGAGCGCGACGATGGACCCCGCCCGAACCCCCCGCCCGCAGCCCGCCCCCCGGCGGGGCCCCGGCACCGGCGGCCTCGGCACGCCCGTGGTGCGGTCGGCTCCCGTCTCCGGGCGCGGCGTCCGAGCGGTCCCTACCATGGTGGCGGTGAGCGCCACCCCGGACACCCAGGCGGGAACGGTCGTGCCCGCCCCCACCGACGACGACACCGCCCCGGCCCCTCCCGGCCCGGCCGGACGGGACCTCGAGCCCCAGATCGAGGCCTACCGGCGTGAGCTGACCGGCTACTGCTACCGGATGCTCGGCTCGGGCGCCGACGCCGACGACGCGGTCCAGGAGACGATGGTGCGGGCGTGGCGCAGCATCGACCGCTTCGAGGGTCGGTCCTCGCTGCGGTCGTGGCTGTACCGCATCGCCACCAACGTCTGCCTCGACCAGCTCAACGGCCGGCAGCGGCGGGCCCGCCCCATGGACATGGGCCCGTCCACCACCACCGCCGAGGCCCGGCTCAGCGAGCTCGGCGAGCACGCCTGGGTGCAGCCGGTCCCCGACGACCGCGTCCTCCCGGCCACCGACGACCCCGGTGAGCTCACCGCGGCGCGCGAGTCCATCCGGCTGGCGTTCGTGGCCGCCCTGCAGCTCCTGCCGCCCCGGCAGCGGGCGGTGCTGATCCTGCGGGAGGTCCTGCGCTGGCGGGCGAGCGAGGTGGCCGAGCTGCTCGAGACGAGCGTCGCCTCGGTGAACAGCGCCCTCCAGCGGGCGCGCGCCACCATGGCCACCTACGACCCCGACGCGCCCCACCAGGCCGAGGTCGACACCGACCAGGCGGAGCTGCTCGCCAAGTACGTCGACGCGTTCGAGCGCTACGACATCCCGTCGCTGGTGCAGCTGCTCCACGACGACGCCACCTTCTCCATGCCGCCCCACCCCATCTGGCTCGAGGGCCCGCTCGAGGTCAGCCGCTGGATGCTCGGGCCCGGCATCGGGTGCGACGGCTCCAAGCTGCTCGCCAGCCACGCCAACGGCTGTGCGGCCTTCGGGTCCTACAAGCGGAT
>JBBRFU010000193.1:0-5865 GCA_038241315.1 Acidimicrobiales bacterium
GCTGGCCACGAACTTCTCGAACGCGACCTTCTGCCACGGCCGGAGCCGGATGCTGCGGGTCATGCGAGGGGTTCGGCGGGGTGGTCCAGGGCGCTCACGGGAGGTCCGAGTCTGCCACGCCCGACCGTCGCGACCGACCCCGCGGACGTGATCTCCGACCGGCCCACCCGGTCCGCCGGCGCCCTGCCGGGGCCCGACGTACCCTGGGCGCGCCATGAGCGAGCACCCCACCACCACGGCCGATCCGACGGCCGACCACCTCCAGCGGATCGCCACCGAGGGCTACACGGTGGTGCCCGACGCCATCCCGCTCGACCTCGTCGACGCCCTGGTGGACGACCTGGCCCGGCTCGAGCGCGAGCTCGGCGTCGGGCCCTCCCGCAACGGGTTCGAGGGCCGGTCGACGGTGCGGATCTACAACCTGCTGGCCCGCGGCCACCTCTACGAACAGGTGCCGGTCCACCCGTCGGTGCTGCCCGTGGTGGAGGGCGTGCTCGACCCGGGCTGCCTGGTCTCGTCGCTGTCCTCGATCGCCATCGATCCCGGCGAGGTGGCCCAGCCCATCCACGCCGACGACCAGATCATGCCGCTGGCCAAGCCCCACGCGCCCACGGTGTGCAACAGCATGTGGGCCCTGACCGACTTCACCGAGGCCAACGGCGCCACCCGGGTGATCCCCGGCTCGCACCTCGCCGACCACTCCCCCGAGTACGGCGCCGCGTTCGACAGCGTGCCCGCCGAGATGGCCCGGGGCAGCGTCCTGGTCTGGCACGGGAGCCTCTGGCACGGCGGTGGGGCCAACACCACCGACCGCCGCCGCACCGGCCTGGCCATGAACTACTGCGCCGGCTGGGTCCGTCAGCAGGAGAACCAGCAGCTCGGCATCCCGACCGACGTGGCCCGCGGCTTCGGTCCCCGCCTCCGCGAGCTGTGCGGCTACGGCGTCTACGGGGGCCTCATCGGCCACATCGACCGCCGCTCCCCCGCGGCTGTCGTCCTCGGCCCCCCGCCCGACGCTCCGGGCGACGGTGGCGCCGCTGCGGCAGGCTCGGGCGGCCGCGACGGGATGGTCTGGGACGCCGGCTGACTCGTCGCGGTCCTCGAACGAACTGGGCGGAGATCCGGTCGCTCGATCGACCGCAACCCCAACCCGCTTCGGGGGGCCGGGTCGGGGCGAGGTGCGGCGGGTGGGCAGGCGGTCAGATGATGCGCACGCCGGTGCGGGCGGCGAAGTCGTCGGCGGCGCCGACCCAGTCGGGGTAGGTGGTGGTCTCCAGCAGGACCGGTACGGGGCCGACGACGCCCGGGGCCGAGGCGTCGCCCGGGGCCGGGGAGTCGTCGGGCGGCGGGGAGGGGGCGGGGTGACGGACGATGCCGGCGCCGTGCTCGTCCTCGTGGACGTCGACCGCGGCGCCCTCCACGTGGAGGCGGGCGTAGGGACGGTTGGGCACGCCCGTGTGCGACACCGACACGGCGCAGAAGGACCGGACATCGCCGCGGTCGAGGGTCGGGGCCAGGAGGCGGTAGCTGAGGACCGCCGACCAGGTCACCAGGCGGACATCGAGGTCCCAGCCACGGTCGGGCCGACGCCGCACCGTCCCCGAGGCGCAGCCCCGTTCGGCCGATTCGGACCGGCCGGGCTCGTCGGGCAGCGCGACGGCGAGGCCGAAGTAGGGGTCGCACAGCCAGGCGCCGTCGCCCTCGCCGACCACCACGGCGGCGTGGAAGTCGGCGTCGGGCGCCCGGTCGTCGGTGCGACGGGTGGCGGCCACCGCCACCGGACCGAGGTCGGCCGTGGCGGCCAGCGCGGCGGCCACCGTCGCCGTCACCCAGCACGACCACGACGGCGAGGCGGCCCCGCCCGGCGGGTGGGCGGCCCGGGCGTGGAGGTGGCCGAGGATCCGGCGGGCCAGGGCCTCGGGGTCGTCGCCCGGCGGCACCTGACCGGCCGCCACGGCGGCCAGCTTGGCGGTCGAGCCGCAGGGCACCCGCTCGGGCAGGCGCACGGCCAGGTCGGCGGCACCGTCGTCGGGCCGCCAGCCGAGGGCCCCGCCCAGCTCGGCCGCCAGGCCCGGATCGATGTGCCAGTCGCCGCGAGCCATGACCGCCAGTCTTCCAGTCGTCGGCCGGCCCTCCGGCCGCCGAGCCGGCGCTGCCCGCCTGGCTCGGCCCACCGGGCTCGGCCCACCGGGCTCGGTCCGCCGGGCTTGGTCCGCCGGGCTCAGTCTGCGAGCAGGTCGGCGGCGAGGCTGGAGATGGCGGTGTCGCGGCGCTCCTGGCGGATCAGGTGCTGGTCGAGGCCGCTGGTGGCGTAGCCGATGCTGAGCCCGCTCACCGGGTCGGCGAAGGCCAGCTGGCCACCGGCGCCGCGGTGGCCGAACGCCCGCCCGGAGGCGGTGCGCCCGAACCCGCGCCGGTGACCGAGGCCGTCGTCGCCGGCCACGATGAGCCCGAGGGTGCGGTTCGAGGGGACGCCCCACACGTCGGGCAGGACCACCCGGGGCACCTGGGTGCCGGCGGCCAGGATCTCCGGCGACCACAGGCCGTCCGGGTCGTGGAGGAAGCCCTGGTAGAGCAGGGCCAGGTCGGCGGCGCGCATGACGCCGCCGCCACCGGGCACGCCCAACGCCTGGGCGTCGGGGTCGTTCAGGGTCAGCAGGGCGCCGAGGGCCACGTCGGGCGGGACCATGGCGGCGAGGTCGATCTCGAACCCGAACGCCTCCTCCATCTCGGCCGGCGTGGGCGGGGCGCCCACGCCCACCGTCTCGAGGATGCCCTGGCGCTGGTCGAGCGGGATGCCGAGCAGGCGCGGCAGGCCGAGCGGGTCGGTGACCAGCTGCTGGATGGCATCGGTGTGGTCCTGCCCGGTGACCTCGGCGATGATCTCGGCCAGCACCCAGTGCCCGGCCGTGGGGTGGTAGGTGAACACCTCACCGGGGGCCAGGGTGAGCCGCCAGCGGGCCATGGCCTCGAGCCGGCTGGCCCGGTCGGCCCAGCGGGGCGGGCCGAGCGGCGCGAAGGGGAAGCCGCCGGTGTGGGTGAGCACCTGCTCCACCGTCACCACCTCCTTGCCGTTGGTGGTGAAGGCGTCGAGGTAGGCGGCCACGGGCGCGGCCACGTCGACGTCGCCCCGATCGATCAGCCGCCACAGGGCCCCGGCCACCAGGGCCTTGGTGGCGCTGAAGACGAGGAACCGGCTGTCGTCGGGCGCGCCGAAGGTGGCGTCGACGACCAGCTTCCCGTCGTGGGCCACCGCGATCTGGGCGGCGGGCAGGAGGCCGTCGTCGACCTCGCGCCGGACCCGGGTGAGCAGTCGGTCGATCTTGGCGTCGTCGATCACGGCGCCGACCGTACGCCCATCGCCGGCGTCGTGCTTGACCGCCGGGTCAAGATCGCCCGGCCGGGGGTCGGGAGACCGGTGGCGGACCCGCTCGGTCCTACTCGGCCTCGAGGCTGGCGCAGGGCTCGGGGCCGTCGACGACGCCGAGGCGGAGGGCCTTCACCCGCTCGAACCCGGGGCCCTGCCGCTCGCGGTCCGACTCCTTCCGGAACGAGAGGAGCACCGAGACCGCCTCGTCGAGGTCGCCCGGCGACAGCAGCAGCGTGTAGGGGTACACCTCCTGGTTCTTCTCCTCGGGAAGGAGGGCGCCGGCCCAGGCGCCGGCGTAGCAGTCGCCGCGCAGGGTGGCCGTGACCTCGTCGGGCGCCTCGATGTCGAGCTGGTCCTGGACGGCGAGGCCGTACTGGGTGCCGAAGAGGTAGCCGGCGGCGAAGTCGCCGAGGTCGTTGGCGGCCTGGGGCATGGTCTCCTCGGCGTCGTAGCCCACGTAGCGGTCGGGCACGCAGTAGAAGAGGCGGAACTGATCGACCTCCCGGCCGTTGCACGTGGGCGGGTCGTCGGTGGAGAAGCCCACCGGGTCCTCGAGCGGCTCCCACTCCTCGTCGGCCAGGTCGGGGAAGACGTCGGCCCAGTAGAGCTCGAGCGACTCGAAGGCGGCCGACTCGATGCCCGGCACCGGCTCGCCGTCGGCCCCGGTGGTGTCGGCGAAGGGCAGGTCGCCGCCGGTGGCCAGGTCGTTGTCGCTGAACTCGAACTGGTACGGAATCGGGTCGCCGTCGCGGTACTCGGCGCAGCGCTCGGCCGACTCCTCGTAGCCCTCCTGGAAGGCCCCGACCCGGTCGAAGCCCGAGCCGTGGGCGTTGGGGTCGGTGGCGAGCGAACCGGGGGCGTCCTTGAGCGACAAGATGCCGGCGAGGGCGAGGTCGAGGTCCTCGGTGCTGATGTCGAACCGGGCGTCGTCGTCGGTGCGGACGTGGCGCACCCAGGCCCCGGCGAAGCAGTCGGCCTGCAGCTCGGTGGTCACGGTGGGCTCGTCGACATCGGCCCGGGCCTGGATGGCGTGGCCCCACTCGTGGGCCAGCACGACGGCCACCGCGAAGTCACCGAACTGCGCAGCCAGGTCCGGGAAGAGGCCCTCCTGGTCCCACGCCACCGCGTCGTCGGGTGGGCAGTAGTAGGCGTTGTAGAGCACCAGCTCGATGTCGGGCGGGGCGCACGGCAGGGTGGTCGGATCGGACCCGGAGTCCACCGCGAAGAACCCGCCGGCCACCGGCTCGTAGGGCTCGCCGTAGACCTCGGGGTACACCGTCTCCCAGTAGGCCTCGATGTCGGCGATGGCGTTGGCGGCCACCTGGTTCAGGTCGGAGCCGTCGTCGCCCACCACCGCCACGTCGGGCGGCGGCGGCGCCGTGGTGGGCGCCACGCTCGTGGTGGTGGCCTCGATCCCCGAGCCGATCACGCCGGTGTCGCCACCGCCGCCACCGCTCCCCAACCGCTCGGCGGCACCGTCGCCGAGATCGACGCCGCAGGCCGCCAGGACCAGGCTGGCGGCCAGCACGCCCGAGAGGGCCCGCCACCGCAGGGATCGTGCTGCCACCTGTCCGCTCCTGTCACCACCGGTCCGTGGGGGAACATTCCACCACGTCGGCGCCCCCTCCCCGTGCCCCCACCGGCCTGCGACACTCGCACCATGCCCCTCGATCCGTCCGACACCGTCGCCCGCACCGCGCGCGCCTGGGACGCCGACGTCCAGCCCGCCCTCGTCGACTACATCCGGGTGCCGGCCGTCTCGGTGGCCTTCGACCCCGACTGGGCCGACCACGGCCACCTCGACGCCGTGGTGGAGGCGGCCGCCGCGTGGGCCCGCCTGCGGCCGATCACCGGCCTGTCGGTGGAGGTGGTGCGCCTGCCGGGGCGGACGCCGGTGCTCTGGTTCGAGGTCCCCGCCACCGATCCCGACGCCGACCCCGACGACACCGTGCTGCTCTACGGCCACCTCGACAAGCAGCCCCCGATGACCGGCTGGCGCGAGGGCCTGGGCCCCTGGGACCCGGTGGTGGTGGACGACCGCCTCTACGGCCGGGGTGGGGCCGACGACGGCTACGCGGCGTACGCCTCGCTCGTCGCGATCGAGGCGGTCCAGGCCGGCGGTGGCCGCCACGCCCGCTGCGTGGGCCTCATCGAGTGCAGCGAGGAGTCGGGCAGCCCGGACCTGCCCGCGTACGTCGAGCACCTGGCACCGCGCCTCGGCACGCCCAGCCTGGTGGTCTGCCTCGACTCGTTCTGCGGCGACTACGAGCGGCTCTGGACCACCACCTCCCTGCGCGGCCTGCTCGACGTGGACCTCACCGTCGAGGTCCTCACCGAGGGGGTGCACTCCGGCAGCGCCAGCGGGGTGGTCCCCGACACCTTCCGGATCACCCGGCGCCTCCTCGACCGCATCGAGGACCCCGACACCGGTCGCCTCACCGTCCCCCAGCTGTGGACCGAGATCCCCCCGGGCCGGGTCCGAGAGATCGCCGCCG
>JBBRFU010000194.1:0-5705 GCA_038241315.1 Acidimicrobiales bacterium
GGCGGCGGTGTGCTCGATGTCGCGCACCCGGTTGTGCACGAAGAAGACCTGGCCCTCGCGCAGCAGCTCACGCCGGATGCTCTCGGCCACCGCCCGCTCGTCGTACTCGCCGACGTAGGTGAGGATCGGCTGGCGCTCGGCGGGCGGGGTGTTGAGCAAGGTGAGGTCGCGGATGCCGGTGAGGCTCATCTCGAGCGTCCGGGGGATGGGCGTGGCCGTGAGGGTCAGCACGTCGACGTTGGTGGTGAACTGCTTGATCTGCTCCTTGTGGCTCACCCCGAAGCGCTGCTCCTCGTCGACCACCAGCAGGCCGAGGTCCTTGAACTGGATGTCCTGGGAGAGCAGGCGGTGGGTGCCGATCACCACGTCGACGTCGCCGGTGCGGACGGCCTCGGCCACCTGCCGCGACTGGCCGGGGGTGAGGAAGCGGCTCATCACCTCCACCCGGATGGGGAACGGGGCGAAGCGGTCGCTGAAGGTCTGGAAGTGCTGGGTGGCGAGCAGCGTGGTGGGCACCAGCACCGCCACCTGCTTGCCGTCCTGGACCGCCTTGAACGCGGCCCGGAGCGCCACCTCGGTCTTGCCGAAGCCCACGTCGCCGCAGACCAGGCGGTCCATCGGGATCTCGGCCTCCATGTCGGCCTTGACCTCCTCGATGGCCTTGAGCTGGTCGGGCGTCTCCCGGAACGGGAAGTTCTCCTCCAGCTCCTGCTGCCACGGGGTGTCCTGGGCGAAGGCGTGGCCCTCGCTGTGGAGGCGCTTCTGGTAGAGCACCACGAGCTCCTGGGCGACCGCGTCGACCTCGCTCTTCACGCGGGCCTTGGTCTTCGACCAGTCACCCCCGCCGAGCTTGGAGAGCGTGGGGCTGTCGCCGCCGGTGTAGTGGCGGACGGCGTCGATCTGGTCGCTGGGGACGTAGAGCTTGTCGGCGCCCCGGTACTCCAGCAGCAGGTAGTCGCGCTCCACGCCGCCGATGGCCCGCTTCACCATGCCGCCGTAGCGGCCCACGCCGTGCTGGTGGTGGACGACGTGGTCGCCCGTCTTCAGGTCGTCGAAGAACCCGGCCGTGTCGCGCTTGCGGGGGCGGGGGGCACGGTGGGCCCGGCGGCGCCCGGTGAGGTCGCCCTCGGCCAGGATCGCCAGCTTGGCGCCGGTGAGCACGCAGCCCCGGTCGAGGGAGCCGACCTCCACCGGGAAGTCGAGGCCCTGCTCGCGCAGGAGGTCGCCGAGGCGCAGGGCCGAGCCCTCGCCCTCGGCCGCCACCACGATGCGGTAGCCCTCCTCGAGCAGGTGGCGGAGCTGGCGGATGAGGCCCTCGCCGTCGCCCACCACGGGGTTCCAGCCGGTGGCGGCCACCGTGGCCACGTCGGGCCCGTCGGGGGTCACCGTCATGGTCCAGACCGGCACCGAGGTCTGGGCGAACAGCTCACCGAACTCGGCGTGCAGGCGCGGGAAGCCGCGGTCGTGGCCGACCTCCCACGTGCGGGCCAGCGAGGCGGCCAGGTCGGCCTCCTCGGCGAGGATGTCGGCGGCGCGGTCCCGCAGGCGCCGCGGCTCCACCACCACCACGAGGGCGTTGTCGGGGAGCAGGTCGACGATCGTGCGGTGGTCCTCGACCAGCCAGGGGAGCCAGCTCTCCATGCCGTCGAAGATCTGGCCCTCGGCCAGGCGCTCCCACTGCTCGCGACCCCAGGGCTCGAGGGCCATGAGCTTCTCGGCGCGGGCCCGCACCTCGTCGGTGGGCAGGAGCTCGCGGCTCGGGAAGACCTCCACCACGTCGAGGTCGTCGGTGGAGCGCTGGTCGCTCACCGAGAAGGCGGTGAGGCGATCCACCTCGTCGCCCCAGAGGTCGATGCGCACCGGGCCGTCGGCGGTGGACCCGAAGATGTCGACGATCGAGCCCCGGACCGCGAACTCGCCGCGGTGCTCCACCTGGCTCTCGCGCCGGTACCCGGCCATGCCGAGCCACTCGGTGAGGGCCGCCTGGTCGCGCTGCTCGCCCGGGCGCACCACCAGCGGCTCGGTGTGGTCGACGTGCGGTCCGAGGTGCTGCACCAGGGCGCGCACCGAGGCCACCACCACGGCCGGCCGGCGATCGACGTGGCCCAGGCGCCAGATGGTGCGCAGGCGCCGGCCCATGGTCTCCACCGCGGGGCTCACCCGTTCGAACGGGAGGGTCTCCCACGCCGGGAACAGCTCGACTGCGTCGGGTCCCAGGAACGTGCCCAGGTCGTGGGCCATGCGCTCGGCGTCGGCCGTGGTGGGCGCAGCAACCAGGATCGGCCGCCGGCTCCCGACGGTGGCCAGCCCGGCGAGTGTGATCGGCCGCGCAGGCTCGGGCACGGCCAGCACCGCCGCCGAACGACCCAGCACCTGGAGCAGGGCCGGCTCGTCTCGCAGCAGCAGGGGGAGGTCGGTGAGCGCCATGGGGTCCTTCGGGTGGGGCACGCGCGAACTCGGCCCCCGATGCGTCAGCACCGGGGGTCGAAGGCCCCGCCACGCTACCGGCTCGCCACCCCGGTCCCGCCTGGCCCGTCCGGCCCTCGCCCGCCGCGGGCCGCAGGGGTCGCCCTGGGCGTCAGACCCGCTGGTTGAAGCGGGTCATGGCCGCGTCGGCCCCCTCGGCGAGGATGGCCTCCACCGCGTCGGCGGCCTCGGCCACCACCACGTCGAGCTCGGCCCGGTCGGCCTTGCCCGGACGCTTCAGGACGTGGTCGACGCCCTGCTGTCGCCCCGGGGGCTTGCCGATGCCGATCCGGATCCGCACGAAGTCGTCGGTGTGGAGGTGGGCCTTCATCGACTTCAGCCCGTTGTTGCCGGCCAGGCCGCCGCCCACCTTCACCTTGAGCTTGCCGACCGGCAGGTCCAGCTCGTCGTGCACCACCACCAACCGATGCAGGTCCTCGATGCCGTGGCGCCGCACGAGGGCGAGCGCGGCGCGGCCGACCTCGTTGTAGAAGGTCTGCGGGAACGCCAGGGCCAGCCGGTGCGGACCGACGCGGACCTCGGCGGCGAGCGACAGCTCCTTGCCCGACCGCAGCCGCCCGCCGTGGCGGTCGGCCAGCAGGGCCACGACCTCGGCGCCCACGTTGTGGCGGCTCCCGGCGTACTCGGTGCCGGGGTTCCCCAGCCCGATGACCAACAGGTCGGCGGGCGTCCCCCGTCGCTCCGAGGCCGAACGGAACGCCACGGTTCAGCGCTCGTTCGCTCGGAGGACGGGGGTCCCGACGATCCCGGAGGGGATCAGCCCTCGTCGCCCTCGGACGAGGCGTCGCCGCTGTCGGCGTCGCCGCCCGCAGCCTCGGCCTCGGCCTCGTCGGACTGCTCGGCGGCGGCCTCGGCGTCGGCCTCGGCGATGGCGTCGGCCTCGATCGTGGTGGCGCTGATCTGCGCGGTGACCACGGCCTCCTCGGGGTCGACGTCGGTGGTGACGCCGGCCGGGAGGGAGAGGTCGCCGACGCGGATCGTGTCGTGCAGCTCCATGTTGGAGATGTCGACGACGATGTCGTTCGGGATGTCGGCCGGCTTGGCGTTCACCGAGAGGGTGAACAGCAGGTGGTCGACGGTGCCGTCCTGGCGCTCGACCGACTCGGCCTCGCCCTCGAGGATCACCGGCACGTCGACGCTGATCAGGGCGTCGGCGCTCACCCGGAGGAAGTCGAGGTGGATGACGTCGCCCTTGATCGGGTGGCGCTGCAGCTCCTTGACGATGGTCAGGCTGGACACCCCGTCGACCTCGAGCTGGATGAGGGCGTTGAGGCCGGCCTCGGTGGTGAGGGCCTCCCGGAGGGGCTTCCACTCCACCACGATCGGCACGGGCTCGGAGTCGAGGCCGTACACGACCCCGGGGATCCGGCCCTCGGCACGGATGCGCTTGGCCGGGCCGGTGCCCAGTTCGCGGCCGGTCTCGGCCTTCAAGGTGATCTCAGCCATCGGAGCTCCTACTTCAGAGATCGCGCCGGAGCGCAGATTCGGTTGACAAACGGTTGACCACCTTAGGCGCAGGGCCCCCGCCGCGCCCCATCCACGCCCGGGCCCGGACCCCCTCGGGCCCGTCAGACCGCGGTCAGCGACGGCTCGCGGGCGGCAGGTGCCCGGAGGGGGCTACTTCTGGTTCTCGCCGCCGAAGATCTCGCTGACCGACTCGTCCTCGAACACGGCGCGGATGGCGTCGGCCACCAGCGGGGCGATGGAGAGCACCTCGATCTTGTCGATCTGCTTCTCGGGCGGGAGCGGGAGGGTGTCGGTGATGACCACCTTGGAGATCACCGAGTTCTTCAACCGCTCGGTGGCCGGGTCCGACAGGACCCCGTGGGTGGTCATGGCCCAGACCTCGATGGCGCCCTCGGACTTGAGCAGCTCGGCGGCGGCCACGATGGTGCCGGCGGTGTCGATCATGTCGTCGAGCAGGATGCAGCGCTTGCCGTCGACGTTGCCGATGACGTTGGCCGCCTCCACGGTGTTGGCCACGCCCTTCGGGCGGATCTTGTTGACGAACGCCAGGTCGGCGCCGAGGTGGTTGGCGAAGCGCTTGGCCGCCTTCACGCCACCGGCGTCGGGCGAGACGATGACGAGGTCCCCGACGTCGCCGGCCGACTTGCAGCACTCGATCAGGATCGGCAGCGCGGTGAGGTGGTCCACCGGCTTGTCGAAGAAGCCCTGGATCTGACCGGTGTGGAGGTCCACCGACACCACCCGGTCGGCGCCGGCCACGGTGAGCATGTCGGCCACCAGCTTGGCGGTGATGGGCTCGCGGCCCTCGGCCTTGCGGTCCTGGCGGGCGTAGCCGTAGTACGGGCAGACGGCCGTGATGCGCTTCGCCGACGCCCGCTTGGCGGCATCGATCATGATCAGCTGCTGCATGAGGGCGTCGTTGACGCCCAGGCCACCGTGGGTCTGGATGATGAAGACGTCACCGCCCCGGATGCTCTCGCCGTAGCGGCAGTGCATCTCCCCGTTGGCGAACTGGCGGAGGTTGGTCTCCCCCAGGGTCACGCCGAGGTGGCGGGCGATGTCGGCCGCCAGGTCGGGGTGGGCGTCGCCCGTGTAGAGCATCAACCTCTTCTTGGTGACGGCCTCGACCGACTTGTTGGCGCTCACCCGGTTGCCTTTCGGTGCTGGGGACCCGTGCTCAGCCGCCGTCGGGTCCAGGGGCAGCATAGAACGGCCCCGTGACCGCCCCGTCGGGCACCGAGGCGCCCGGCGCCAGCACGGCGAACGGGCCGACCGTGGCGCCGGCGCCCACCTCCGCGTCGCGCCCGTTCGACTGCTCCACCACGGCCCGGGCGCCGACCACGCAGTCGACCAGGCGGGTGTGGGGGCCGATCTCGGCGCCGGGGCCCACCACCGTGGTGCCCTGGAGGATCGTGCCGGGGAAGATCGTGACGTCGCTGGCGAGCTGCACGGTGGCGTCGAGGTAGGTGTTCGCCGGGTCCACCAGGGTGACGCCGGCGCGCAGCCACCGCTCGTTGGTGCGCCGGCGGAGCTCCGCCTCGGCGGCCGCCAGCTGGACGCGGTCGTTGATGCCCTCAGCGTCGGCCGGGTCGGCCACCTCCACGGCGCCCACCGGGTAGCCCGCGTCGCGCAGCACCGCCACCACGTCGGTGAGGTAGAGCTCGCCCTGGGCGTTCTCGGGGGTGATGCGGCGCAGGGCCGGCGCCAGGACCGAGCGGCGGAAGCAGTAGACGGCGGTGTTGATCTCGTCG
>JBBRFU010000195.1:0-5641 GCA_038241315.1 Acidimicrobiales bacterium
TTCTGCGGCGTCCACTTCATGGCCGAGTCGGCCGACGTCCTCACCGCCGACCACCAGGCCGTCATCCTCCCCGACCTGAACGCCGGCTGCTCCATGGCCGACATGGCCGACATCGACGAGGTCACCGAGGCCTGGGAGGCGCTCGGCGACGTCATCGACACCGACCGCCTCGTGCCGATCACCTACATGAACTCCTCGGCCGCCCTGAAGGCGTTCGTCGGGCGCCACGGCGGTGCCGTGTGCACCTCCACCAACGCCCGCGAGATCCTCGACTGGGCCTTCACCCAGGGCGACCAGGTGCTGTTCTTCCCCGACCAGCACCTCGGCCGGAACACCGGCATCGCCATGGGCTACGGCCACGACGACATGCGGGTGTGGAACCCCCGGCTGGAGCTGGGCGGCCTCACCGACGACGACGTCACCGCCGCCACCTTCCTGCTCTGGAAGGGGCACTGCTCGGTGCACCAGCGCTTCACGCCGGCCCACGTGGCCGCCTTCCGGGCCGAGCACCCCGACGGCATCGTCATCGCCCACCCCGAGTGCAGCCACGACATCTGCTCGATCGCCGACCAGGTTGGCTCCACCGACTTCATCATCCGCGCCGTCGAGGCCGCCCCGGTGGGCTCGACCCTGGCGATCGCCACCGAGATCCACCTGGTCAACCGGCTCCGGGACGAGACGCCCGACAAGACCATCGTGTCGCTCGACCCGCTGGTGTGCCCGTGCTCGACGATGTTCCGCATCGACGGGCCCCACCTGGCCTGGATCCTCGAGAACCTGGTCGAGGGCCGGGTCATCAACCGGATCACCGTCGACGAGGCCACCACCGAGTGGGCGAAGGTGGCCCTCCAGCGGATGCTCGACATCACCCAGGGCAACCCGGTCAGCGAGGTCCGCGATCCCGCCACCGACAGCCGCCCGCTCCCCGTCTGAGCAACCTCAGGTGCTGATCACCGGTGCCGGCTCACGGCGTGCGGGCTCGCGGGCGACGTGCCAGCACCACCACCCGGCCGCCGCCACGCTGGCGCCGTAGAGGACCCACCCGACAGGCCCCAGCGCGATCGACCACACGGTGGGCATGATCCCCTCGTCGGCGAGCTGCTGGAGGCCGCCGGCGATCAGGAACGTGCCGTCGCCCATGAGGTGGAACGTGATGGTGGGCAGGACCATCGACGCGAGGGAGATACCGACCACCCACCGTCGGATGGTCGGGGACACCTCGTGCCAGGCCCGGGCCAGGCCGAGCCCGATGAACGGCAGCATCGGGATGACGTATCGCGGCCCGGGCCCGTCGCCGCCCCAGGGGTTCTGCCAGCCGGCCTGCAGCAGGAGGAAGCCGACGACCACGGCGAGGGACACCGCCGCTCCCCCGTCGTCTTCTCGACGCCAGCGGATCCACAGGCCGTAGATGCCCACCGCCACCACCGGCGTGAAGAGCAGCAGGCCCCGGGAGCCGAACAGGACGATCGCGAGCGTGCGGGGGTCGGGGATGCCGGTGATGAAGAGGGTGGCGTCCTCGTGGTAGCTCTTGCTGGAGTACCCCGACGAGAACGGGGAGCCGAAGGCGGCGCGCTGGTAGACGGCCAGGAAGGCGGCGAAGGGGACGCCGGCGGCCGCGAAGGCGGCGAGCGAGGCCCAGTGGCGCCGGACGGCCAGCAGCGCCACCAGCACGACGCCGACGATCGCCACCGGGTACTCGACGCTGACCGCCAGGCCCATCAGCGCGCCGGCGAGGGCGCCCCGGCGCCAGTCGACCGAGCTCCGATCGAGCACCAGCCACGACGCGTAGCCCAGCGCCGCCCCGAGGACGTGGCCGTAGAGGTTGGCGGCGAAGGGGAGCAGCATGGTGCCGAACGCCAGCGCCCCCAGGGCCGGCAGCGGGATGGGCATGCCCCGCCGGTGCGTGGCCATGGCCACCAGCACGATGATGGCCACGGCCGGGAGGCCGGCGGACGCGAGGGTGACCCACCACAGGGTGAGGTTCTCCTCCACCCGGGGGACCACGGCCGGCTCGGCCCCGACGGCACGCGCCGCGGCGTAGGCGGGCAGGGCGAGCACCTCCTGCCCGGGTGCCTTGTCGCTGTAGGTGTGGCCGTCGCGCTCGGTGTAGTCGAAGCCCACGAGGTAGCCGTCGATCTTGATGTCGCGGTCGTCGTGGAGGGCGCCGGTGAGCGCGAGGCGCGGGGCTCCCTGGGCCGTCAGGTCGTGGACGATCGGCCCCACCGCCACCAGCCAGAGCAGGCAGAGGGCGAGGACGCCGCGGGTGATGCCGACCGCCGCCAGTCGGACGCCCAGCCCCCCGGCGGGGTCATCGGGCTCGGAGCGGGGCATGGGTCCATCATCGGACAAGACGGCACCACCGTGAGGGATGACGTGGGGTGGTCAGGAGACGGCGGTGACGGTGCCCACCGCGTCGACCGGGACGGGTCCGTACGCGTGCGGGTAGGCCTGGCCCGATCCGTAGGAGTCCTCCTCGACCAGCTCGGTGGCACCGAGCGCGGCGGGGTCGAGCCGGAGGGCCAGCAGGTCGGGGGTGCCGGCGAAGTGCCGCCCCACGGTGCCCGCCACCTGGCGGCCCCAGGAGCAGTGGACGAAGCCCTCGAGGGCCAGGGAGGGCGGCTCGATGGTGCCGCAGCCCTGGTACCGGGCCCACTCCTCGGCCGTGGCCAGGTGGTAGAGCGCGTCCGGGTCGAGGTCGTCGAGCGCCATCAGGCCGACGCCTTGGCGCGGGCCCGGGAGGCCTTGGGGGCCGGCACGGCGCCGTTGGCCCGGCGGGTGCCGGCCTTGGCGTCGGGCTCGCCCTCCATCCCGAGGAGCGGGCGCAGGAACTTGCCCGTGTAGGAGGCGGGCGTGTCGGCCACCGTCTCGGGCGTGCCCTCCACCACCACCTCGCCGCCGCCGGAGCCGCCCTCGGGGCCCATGTCGATGATCCAGTCGGCGGTCTTGATCACGTCGAGGTTGTGCTCGATCACCAGGACCGTGTTGCCCTGGTCCACCAGGCGGCCGAGCACCGTGAGGAGCTTGCGGATGTCCTCGAAGTGGAGTCCGGTGGTGGGCTCGTCGAGGAGGTAGATCGTGTGGCCGGTGGAACGCTTGGAGAGCTCCGACGCCAGCTTGATGCGCTGGGCCTCGCCGCCCGACAGGGTGGGCGCCGACTGCCCGAGCCGCACGTAGCCGAGGCCCACGTCGACCAGGGTCTGCATGTGGCGGGCGATCACCGGCTGGTTGCCGAAGAACCCGAGCGCCTCCTCGCAGGGCATGTCGAGGATCTCGGCCACGTTCTTGCCCTTGAACTGGATGTCGAGGGTGTCGCGATTGTAGCGGGCGCCCTTGCAGATCTCGCACGGCACGTACACGTCGGGCAGGAAGTGCATCTCGATCTTGATGGTGCCGTCGCCCGAGCAGTTCTCGCAGCGGCCGCCCTTGACGTTGAAGCTGAAGCGACCGGGCAGGTAGCCCCGGACCTTGGCCTCGGTGGTCTGGGCGAAGAGCTTGCGGACGTGGTCCCAGACGCCGGTGTAGGTGGCGGGGTTCGACCGCGGGGTGCGCCCGATGGGCGACTGGTCGATGTTGATGACCTTGTCGAGGTGCTCGATGCCCACGACCTTCTTGTGGAGCCCGGGCGGGGTCTTGCTCTTGTAGATCCGCTGCATCAGCGATCGCAGGAGGATGTCGTTGACGAGGGTGGACTTGCCCGAGCCGGAGACGCCGGTGACGGCCACGAACACGCCGAGCGGGAAGTCGACGTCGACCCCCTGGAGGTTGTGCTCGCGCGCCCCCTGGACGGTGAGCCACTCCCCTTTCGTGGGCCGGCGCTCGGCCGGCACCGGGATGGACCGCTTGCCCGAGAGGTACTGGCCGGTGATCGAGGCCTTGCTCTTGAGCAGGCCCTTCACCGGACCGGCGTAGACGATGGCGCCGCCGTGCTCGCCCGCGCCGGGGCCGATGTCGACGATGTAGTCGGCCACCGCGATGGTGTCCTCGTCGTGCTCCACCACCAGGACCGTGTTGCCGAGGTCCCGGAGGCGGATCAGCGTGTCGATCAGGCGGCGGTTGTCGCGCTGGTGGAGGCCGATGGACGGCTCGTCGAGCACGTAGAGCACGCCCACGAGCCCCGACCCGATCTGGCTGGCCAGGCGGATGCGCTGGGCCTCGCCGCCGGCCAGCGTGGCCGACGAGCGGTGCAGCGACAGGTAGGTGAGCCCCACGTCGATCAGGAAGCCGAGGCGGGCGTTCACCTCCTTCAGGATCGGGTCGGCCACGATGCGGTCCCGGTCGCTGATCTCGAGCTCGGCGAAGAGGGTGGCGGCATCGGCGATCGGGATAGACGACATGTCGTGGATGCTCTTGCCGCCGACCGTGACCGCCAGCGTGAAGGGCTTGAGCCGGGCGCCCTCGCACGCCGGGCACGGCACCTCACGCATGTAGCCCTCGAACTGCTCGCGCTGCGAGTCCGACTCGGTGTCGGCGTGGCGGCGCTTGATCCACGTGACCGCGCCCTCGAACGAGGCCTGGTAGCTGCGGGTGCGGCCGTAGCGGTTCTTGTAGCGGACCTGCACCTTGGCGGTGCCGGCGCCGTGCATCAGCACCTTCTGCTGCTTGGCGGTGAGCGCCGACCAGGGCACGTCCATGGGGATGGCCTTCTCCTCGCAGATGGCCTCCAGCAGGCGCTGGTGGTACTGCAGGTGGCCGCCCGCCCACGGCGAGATGGCGCCACCCTCCAGGGTCTGGTCGGGGTCGGGCACCACGAGGTTCACGTCGACCTCGAACTGGGTGCCCAGGCCGTCGCAGCGCTCGCAGGCGCCGTAGGGCGAGTTGAAGGAGAAGTTCCGGGGAGCCAGCTCCTCGTAGCTCTTGCCGTCGACCGGGCAGGCCAGGTGCTGGGAGAAGGTGAGGATCTCGCCGTCTGCCTCGCCCTCCTTCGGCACCAGCTCCACCTCGGCCACGCCCTCGGCGAGGCCCAGGGCGGTCTCCAGCGACTCGGTGAGGCGCCGCTCGATGCCCTCTCGCTTCACCAGGCGGTCCACCACCACCTCGATGTGGTGGACCTCGTAGCGGGCCAGCTCCACCTTGGTGCCCAGCTCGTGGAGCTCGCCGTCGATCCGGGCGCGGGCGTAGCCCTGGGCGGCCAGGTCCGCGAGCAGGGTCTCGTAGTTGCCCTTCCGGCCCCGGACCACCGGGGCGAGCACCTGGAACCGGGTGCCCTCGGGCAGCTCGAGGATGCGGTCGACGATCTGCTGGGGCGTCTGCCGGGAGATCACCACGCCGTGCTCGGGGCAGTGGGGCACGCCGATGCGAGCGAAGAGCAGGCGGAGGTAGTCGTAGATCTCGGTGACCGTGCCCACCGTGGAGCGCGGGTTCTTGGAGGCCGACTTCTGGTCGATGGAGATGGCCGGCGACAGGCCCTCGATGAAGTCGACGTCGGGCTTGTCCATCTGGCCGAGGAACTGCCGGGCGTACGACGAGAGCGACTCCACGTAGCGGCGCTGGCCCTCGGCGTAGATGGTGTCGAACGCCAGCGACGACTTGCCCGAGCCCGACAGGCCGGTGAAGACGATGAGCTTGTCCCGGGGGAGGTCGACCGAGACGTCTCGGAGGTTGTGCTCTCGGGCGCCACGGATCACGAGGGAGTCAGACACGA